>PLYX01000186.1 GCA_003151895.1 Solirubrobacterales bacterium | reverse complement strand
GCGAGCTTGATCGCGTTGTCGGCCCACGCCAGCGCCTGCTGGCCCTGCATCTGTTCGGCGAACTGGGCAAGGCGACGCTGCAACTCCTCGGGGTCGCCGAACAGGTCACCGAAGCTTCCACCCTCCATGTGCTCAATCGTAGCGTCAAGCCATAGACTGCCGTGCCGATGACCGCCACCGCAGAGATCGAGCAGCGCACAGCCTTCGAGTCCGAACGCCGTGCCCGCCTCGCCGTGCCCGCCGTGGCGGGCGGCGTGCTCTACCTGCTGAGCGGCATCATCCTCAGCGCCACGCTGAAAGAACTGCCTGCGGTCGGCATCGTGCAGGGGCTCGAACCGGTGCTGCGCGGCGAACCCAATCCAGCGGTAAGCCCCAGGGCGGCGGAGGTCAAGTACATCGACCACCACGCGCTCGGCCTGATCGCCGGCAGCGTGCTCACCGCCATTGCCGTCGTCGCGCTCACGCTCGTGCTGCTGTTCATCGTCGACGCCACCCGCTTTCGTAGACCGACATGGCCCGCGGGGCGTCCGCTCGTGCTCGTCGGCGGGGTCGGGGTCGCGCTGCTGAACGTCATCCACGAGGTGATCCTCGTGATCGAAGCGCACAAATTCGCAATCGGCGGCGACTTCACCAACAAAGCCGTCGACAAGGCGTTGCTCACGACCGGCTCTGGAGGAATCATCCTCGGGCTGCTGGGTCTGCTCGCCGCGCTCGCGCTTGCCGTCGGGATGATCGCGGTGATGCTCGGCTCGATGCGCGCTGGCCTGCTCCCGCGCTGGCTCAGCGTGCTTGGCATCCTCTCCGGCCTGCTGTTCCTCCCCTTCTTCGGCACCACCACGCTGCAACTGATCCCCACGTTCTGGCTCGTCGCGACCGGCATTCTGTTGATGGAGCGCTGGCCGGGCGGCGACCCGCCGGCCTGGGCCGCGGGCGAGGCGCGTCCCTGGCCCACACAGGCCGAGCTGCGCGCCCAGCGCGAGGGAGAGAAGGAGGGCGCCCCCGCCGCCGAGCGCTCGCGGGGCTCCAAGAGCACCGGCAACGGCGGTGAGCCCCTCGCCGACATCGCTCCGGCGCCGACACCCCTCGCCGACATCGCTCCGGCGCCGACGCCTGCCGGCGGCGGCTCCAGGCGCAAGCGCCGCAAGCGCGGCTGATCCTCGCCCGCGCAGCGCCGTGGTGCGCCGCGCGTTTGTCCGGCACGTCCCATGTCGCCTCTGCAAACGGTCCATCTGGCGGCTCGAAGCGATGATTGGGACCTAGCTCGAACGGGAATATATAAGGGAAGACCGGGGTTGGCTTCAGGTCAACAGCGATCGGAAGCTTTGACAAGCATCAATGCCGCCCGGGCATTGGGGTGGCGTGAAGGGAGGATCCCATGGAGGCCGCTTCGATTCGTCCTCGTGCCGCGCAGGCGGTGAGCCCGCCGATCGCCGACGAGCGTCCCGTCGCAAGCTCATGGGTGCCGGCCAACCCGGCGCCGCTGGGCCTCGCCGCGTTCGCGATGACCACGTTCGTGCTCTCGATGTTCAACTCCAACCTCGTCGACGAAAGGGGCGTGCCGGTCGTGCTCGGCTTGGCGCTCGTCTACGGCGGGATCGTGCAGCTGCTAGCGGGCATGTGGGAGTTCCGCACCGGCAACACCTTCGGCGCGGTCGCCTTCTCCTCGTTCGGCGCCTTCTGGATCTCCTTCTGGGCGCTCGAGGTGTTCTACGCAAAGAGCATCGGCGGCAACGTCGGCCACGCCGTCGGCGTGTACCTGTGGGCGTGGGCGATCTTCACCGCNNCGTTCATCCTGCTCGCGATCGGCGCTGTCGGCGCGCACAAAACCGTCACGCACTGGGGCGGTTACATAGGTCTGGCGACCGCCGCCGCCGCGTGGTACGCGTCGTTCGTGGTAGTCACGAACTCGACGTTCAAACGTACGGTCCTGCCGGTGATGCCGCTTGGCGACCGGTAAAGTCAAAACCATGGGGACAGGAGGGTAGGGTTAGCTGATGGCAACCGATGCCGACACGCTCGACTCAGAGCTTGCCCGGATGCTCGAGGTCGAGCGCTTCGAGCCCCCCGCGCATTTCCGCGAGAGCGCGCTGCTGAACGATCCGGCCGTNNGACTGGTTCACGCCCTGGGATCGGGTGCTCGACGACTCGGACCCGCCCTTCTACAAGTGGTTTGTGGGCGGGACCCTCAACGTCTCCTACAACTGCCTCGACCGCCATGTGGCCGCCGGCCTGGGCGAGCGTGTGGCGCTGCACTGGCGCGGGGAGGAGGGCGAGCAGCGCGACATCACCTACGCCGAGCTGCTCGCCGAGGTCAAGCTGTTCGCGAACGCGCTGAAGGACCAGGGCGTGCGCAAGGGCGACGTCGTCGGCATCTACCTGCCGATGATCCCCGAGGTCGTCGTCGCCATGCTCGCCTGCGCGCGCATCGGCGCCCCCCACAACGTCGTCTTCGGGGGCTTCTCCGCCGAGGCGGTGCGCGAGCGTATGGAGTTCTCTCAGGCGTTGGTCCTGATCACGGTCGACGGGGCCGCCCGCAAGGGCAAGACCGCCCCCGTCAAGGAGCGCGTCGACGAGGTCATGGGGGACCTCCACACGCTCCAGACGATCATCGTCGTGCGCAGCAAGGGCACTCCGTGTGAGATGAGGCAGGGCCGCGACGTCTACTACGACGAGATCCTCGCCGCCGCCGACTCGGAGTGCCCGGCCGAGCCGCTCGACGCCGAGCACCCGCTCTACATCCTCTACACCTCGGGCTCGACCGCCAAGCCGAAGGG
>PLYX01000148.1 GCA_003151895.1 Solirubrobacterales bacterium | reverse complement strand
GCGAGTCGGTGGTCATGTCCGGCTTGAGGTCGAGCGTGGTCTTGGCCTTGCGCCGGCCGCGCTTGTCGGGCGCCCGTTCGACCTGGGAGCCGGCCGCGGTCGCCGGGTCTATGTCCTCGACGAGCTCGATCTCCGATTTCTCGAGGTAGCCGTGCAGCTCCTCGACGTCTGACTCGTCCAGATCGAGGTCGGAGGTTGCGGTGGAGATCTCCGCGAACGTGAGCACTCCCACCTGCTGACCCTTGGTGAGCAGGTTCTTGACCTCTTCGAGCTCTTGCAGTTCGACTACTGACATGTTTGTTTGTGTTTCCTTCGGGTAGAACCCCGGGCGCGAGGACCCGCCGACGCGGCCGTTCGGGGTGCAACTGAGGACTACCATAGCCGGGGTTGTGGCCGAAACCCCCCCGACAGTACAACTAAGATGTACGGGCCTATCCTAACGCTTCCGGGCGCAGGACCGGTCGGAAATCGCACGCCGTGCACGCGGCGGGCTGGTGCGGGATGATTGGGAGACGATGAGCGACGCGCAGAACCCCAAAGGCCACGAGGCCGACTCCGTTCCCGAGGGTGGGATCCTGGCGGCGCTGCCACGCTCGAGGCCACAGCGCGCGAGCCCACGCAGAGCCGCCGCGCGGGCTGGCAAGCCGACCAAGACAAAGAAGCTTGCTGACACGCGCGCAACCAAGAAGCCGGATGCGACCAAGAAGCAGGCTGCGAAGCCGATCGCAAAGCCTGCCGCGCCGCCCGTTCCGAGGCAGGGCTATGAGCCCGAGGACGAGGTCGAGTTGGGCACGAGCGTGAACCCGCCGAGCGGGGCGGAGCTGGTGGAGTCCATGGCCGACATCGTGGGCGAGCTCGCGAACTCGGGGCTCGCGGCGGGCGGGCGCCTGTTGAAGGACGCCTTCTCGCTGTTGCGCCGGCCCTGAGCTCTGCGCCGACCCAAGCCCTGAGCCCGAGCCGCCGGATGGTTGAAGCTCGCAAGGTGCGGCATTGCATCGAAAGTGACCGGGGCGAGAGCATGTATACTGGCGCCGACGCCGAGTTCTCGTGACCCAGGTTGCGAGGAGCGGGGGACCCAATGCAGACCGGAAGCACCCCCATTGGGGGGCAGGCGGTCTGCGGGGGCGAATCGGCCCGAGTCAGGGCCGTAGCGCAGATGTAGAGCGCGAGCCCGTCAGCTCACCCCGTAGGCGCACACGACGAGATGAACCGAACGCTTGCGAAAAGAACGCTGCTCGCCGTTGCCACCGCGCTGATGTGCGCGGGTGCGCTGAGTCCTGCTGCCGCAGTTGCCGGCGCCGGCGGGACGAGCGCGACCGGCGTCACTCCGGCCGGGACACCTGCCAAAGCTCGCACCAAGGCGCAGATCGCCACATGGTTCGGCCCTGGCTTCTACGGTCAGAAGACAGCATGCGGGCAGACGATGAGTCCGGTGATCGTGGGGGTGGCATCGAGGACGCTGCGCTGCGGGACGCTGGTGCTCGTCAACTACAGGGGCCACCGCCTGACCGTCCCCGTGATCGACCGCGGCCCGTATGCCAACAACGGCGCCACATGGGACCTCACATGGGGCGCGGCGAGCGCGCTGACGATCACGGAAACCGTGCGCATCAAGACGAAGGTGGTGGGCCAGGCGGCGAACAGCCCACTGCTGGGCGTGCCCGCCGAAGTGAAGCCGACCGCCGAAGCGGCGGCCAGCGGCGGCACCTCCGCGGCCTGACAGACGGCTCCTCGGCCCTTCGACGGTTCTGAGTGCGCGATCGACCGCGCCCGCGGCTCAGCTTGCAGACGGCGGATCGGTGTGGGCGATCGAACGCCCGGTGGCACGCGCCGAGTACACACCCAGGTCGGCCCGAGCGGCAAGCGCCGGCGCCTCGGTGCCGTCGTCGGGACAGACCGCGATCCCGATGGCGACCTCCAGCGGCACACCGCGGTGACTGGCGGAGGTGCGCACGAGCCGCGCAAGGCGCTCGGCGAGCATCCGCGCGCCCGTGCCATTCGTTTCCGGAGCCACCAGCCAGTAGCGACCGAGGGTCTCACGGGAAAGCTGGTCGGAGGCGCGCATGCCACGACCGAGAGCGCTCTCGACCTGGGCCACGAGGCCGTGCAGGTCGTGCGGGGACTCCGAGCGCTCCAGGCGCGCGACGTCCACTATCTCGACCAAGAGCACCGCGAACGGGAGCCCGTCCTCGGCGTGACGCGCGAGCAGTCGCCCGACGGAGGACACCCACGCGGAGGGTCCCTCCTCGCGGCGCACGTCCCTGATCTCGATCTCCGTCGCCGGCGGTTCGACGGGCTCGATAGGCGAGGGGGTGTCGTGCTCGTCGACGAGCTTGGTGAAGGTGTAGTCGCCTGCGCGCGTGGGGATCGGCTGGAGCGCGACGGGCGACTCGGGCTCCGGAGGCCGGCGCAACGCGGAGGGCGGCTCGGAGGCCGTGGAGCGCTCCGACGCGGGGGAGCGCTCGAACGGCGAGGGCTCGGGCGCGACGCGACGCTCGCCTCCCTGGGGCGGCTCGGGGGTGGCGGG
>PLYX01000038.1 GCA_003151895.1 Solirubrobacterales bacterium | reverse complement strand
AGTCATCGCTTCAACATAGCTCAACAGGACGCCGTGTTTCCTTACGTCGAGGACGGCACCATCACCCTGATCTGCGCGACGACCGAGAACCCGTCGTTCGAGGTCAACCAAGCCCTGCTGTCGCGCACCCGGCTGTACGAGCTGTCGGAGCTCACGCAGGAGCATGTGCTCGTGCTGCTGCGTCGCGCGCTCGAACGTGGTGAGTGCGGGGAAGCGCAGGTCGACGAGGGGGCGATCGAGATGCTCGCGGCTCGCGCGGGCGGCGACGCCCGCACTGCGCTCAGCGCGCTGGAGCTCGCGTGCGAGACGGCCACCGGCAGCGTGACTATCGGCCACGCAGAAGACGCGCTGCAGCGGCGGATCGTCCATTACGACAAGGCGGCCGACAGCCATTACGACACGATCTCGGCCTGGATCAAGGCGACCCGGGGCTCTGACCCCGACGCCTCGCTCTACTACCTGGCGGTGATGCTCGAGGGTGGAGAGGATCCTCGCTTCATCGCACGGCGAATGGTGATCCTGGCCAGCGAGGACATCGGCAACGCCGACCCCGATGCACTCACCGTCGCAACCGGCGCCGCGGCCGCCGTCGAGCACGCGGGGCTACCCGAGTGCCAGTTCGCGCTTGCGCAAGCCGCCATCTACCTCTCGCTCGCGCCGAAGTCCGATGCCGCCAAGCGCGCGATCGGCGCTGCCCGTGAGTTCGTGCGCGAGCACGGCGCCACGCCACCACCGGTCCAGTTGCGCTCCGGCGGACGGGGACAGGGCTACGACAATCCGCACGGGCGCCCTGGCCACATCACGCCGCAAGAGCTTGCGCCTGACGGGGCGATCGGCGCGCGCTTCTACAACCCCGACGACGTCGAGGCGGAGCTCGCGACGCGGCTGGCTGAGATCCGCCGGGCGCGCGGGCGCGGATCCTAGCGTCGATGCCGGATCCTAGCGTCGATGCCAAGTCATCCGATGCGGGTGATGTGCGCCCATCTGTGAGGATGAGAGCATCTGCAATCTCCCTGCAGACCGTTGCTCCTCGAGACGAAAGGCCTTCATGAGCACAGCGGCACAACTCCGGCCTGCAACCGCGGCTGCCTCCACGGGCCACACCCAGACCGCCGACGTACTGGTGGTGTTCGGCATCAGCGGCGACCTCGCCAAGGTGATGACCTTCCACTCGCTGTATCGGCTCGAGCGCCGCGGGCTGCTGGACTGCCCGATCGTGGGCGTGGCCGCCGACGGCTGGAGCGTGGAAGAACTGCGCGGGCACGCGCGCGCCGCGATCGAAGCGTGTGGCGAGACGATCGACGAGCAGGTGTTCAAGCGCTTCGCCGAGCGACTCAGCTACGTGGCCGGCGACTTCGCCGACGATGCCACCTACGCGCGTGTGGCCTCCGCGCTCGGAGACGCGCAGAACCCGGTCTTCTATCTGGAGATCCCGCCCTTCCTATTCGGCACGGTCATCAAGGGGCTCGCCGGCGCCGGCGTAACCAAGAACGCGCGCGTGGTGGTGGAGAAGCCGTTCGGTCACGACCTTGCCTCAGCACGCGCGCTGGCGGCGGAAATCCATCAATACATCGAGGAGCCCCAGCTGTATCGGATCGACCACTTCCTCGGAAAGATGGGGACCGACGAGTTCCTGTATCTGCGCTTCGGCAACACGATGATCGAGCCGATCTGGAACCGCAACCATGTCGCGTGCGTGCAGATCACGATGGCCGAGAGCTTCGGCGTGGAGGACCGCGGGCACTTCTACGACCCTGTGGGCGCGTTGCGCGACGTGGTCGTCAACCACCTCATGCAGCTGGTGGCGGCCGCCGCGATGGAGGCCCCCGCGGGCAACGATGCGGAAACGCTGAAGGACGCCAAGTTCGCGGTGTTCCGCTCCACCGAGACGACCAACCCGGCGCACTACGTGCGCGGCCAGTACGACGGCTACCTGAACATCGAC
Organism: Solirubrobacterales bacterium; assembly: GCA_003151895.1. GTDB lineage: Bacteria > Actinomycetota > Thermoleophilia > Solirubrobacterales > Solirubrobacteraceae > Palsa-744. The sequence goes on along the minus strand of PLYX01000038.1, from coordinate 23,262 downwards.
GGGGTCGCCAGGGACTCCGCCACCGAGACCTATGCCGCCCTGCGCCTGAACATCGACAACTGGCGCTGGGCGGGGGTCCCGTGGTTCATCCGCACCGGCAAGAAGCTGCCTGTCACGCAGACCGAGCTGCGCATCGTGTTTCGCCATCCACCCCGTCTCGGCTTCATGGAGCATGGGCACCGCCGCCCCGAGCCCGACCAACTCGTGATCAAGCTCGACCCCTCCACCGGCACGAGGCTGATCCTCGACGCCCACCGTGCCGACCGGGGCGGTCCGCAGGCGATCACGCTCGACATGGAGTTCTCGCAGGAGGGCGGCGAGGCCCCCACCCCGTATGAGGTGCTCCTACTCGATGCGATGCGCGGCGACAGCATGCGCTTCACCCGCCAGGACAGCGTCGAGGAGACCTGGCGTATCTACCAGTCGCTGCTCCCCCGTTCGGGGACAGGCGAGCAGCCACCGCCCGTGCACACCTACGCGCCCGGCACGTGGGGTCCCTCCGAGGCGGACAGGTTGGTGGCAGGCTACGGCGGCTGGCACGGGCCGTGGGTGGTCAAGGAGCCCGCCGCGCCGCCGGCCGGGTAGGCCAGCAATACAAACGTGCCGGCCGGTGAGTGGCGCGGATCGCTCGTGTCGTAGAGCGGCGAGAACACCGCGACGAGTAGGCGCAGTCCGTTGAAGGCAAACTGCCGATCGGCACTGTCGAGGGGACCGGGCGCCGGCTGCTCATTCACTGGATCACGGTCTGATATCTCGACCAGGAGCCGTCTGAGCCAATCGTCCAAGAGCCCCATCGAGGCAAATGACGGACCGGAAATGAGGTAGCCGTCGAGTCGCTCCCAAACCGCTGCTCTTGTGAACGAGGTGAGTCCCACGACTATGGCCTCCACATTTGAGGTGAAGGATTTCGAGGACCACTCCGGACTGCCCCCCAGTCGCGCACGCTCGGCAAGGGGGCCAAGGCTCGCGGCCTGATGCGGGCGAAACCTCTCCAAAAACCTCTCCAGAGACATGGCGGTGCTCGGGTCGTGGTCGCCGCCCCGGAAGCGACCAGCGTCCAGGACTGGAATCGCATCGAGCTTCTCGTTGACTGCGAAGGCCAGGTCAACGTCGTGTGCGTGCGCTACGTCAGCCAGCGCCCGGTGGAGCTCCGCCACGGCGTCGCTCAACGGGACCCAGCCCTCCAACGTGCGTGGTGTCTTTGGTCCGTCGTAGTAGTTGACGATTCTCGCGATCCGCCCAGCCGCGGCGACGAGGCCGCCCAGCAGGTCACACGAGGGCTGCGGTCTGCGCGGATATGAGTCGGGCTCCGCGACAGCGCCGAGGAACTGGTCGGCAAGGGCGGTGCTGATGATCCACAGGTCGGCAAGCTCGGAGGCGCATTGCTCGGCGAGCTCCGACGGCCACCGCTCGGCGAGATCAGCGGCGTGCTGCTCGATGTCGGGGGTGCAGGTCATGAGCAGCTCCGCCAGCTCGCCGAGCTCCTCCTGCAGGCGCGCGACGGCGGCCAGCGGGCGCCAGTAGCCGCCCACCTGTCGCATCGCCGCCCGCACCCGCTCCCGTGTCGGTTCGTTGACGTTGGCGTGTCCGGTCGTCACGTGCTCTCCGCGTGAGTTCCCTCACACCACCTGGACGACCTCGACGCCGGCTGCCGCCAGCACGTCCTCGCCGTCGAGCACCGCATAGCCGGTGCGGAAGTAGAGCTTCGCGATCCCAGCGGCGGCTATCAGCTTCGCGCAGGGTGGGCAGGGGAAGTCGGTGACGTACATGACAGCCGACTTCGTCGAGGTTCCCTCGCGCGCCGCCTGCGCTATCAGTCGTGCCTCGGCGTGGGTGGCGGTCGACAGCTCGAGGTGCACTCCCTTGAAGAAATTGCTGCGCGGGTCGCCGGCGGCGTAGGCGCTCAGGCGGTGCGGGCTGTGTTCGCTGGGAGCCGATGCGATCGTGCCGTCGCTGAAGCGGATCGCGGCGCCCACCTGGCGCCACCAGTCGATGCTGCGCGCGCCCTGCGCCTCGGCGGCGGCGGCGAGCTCAGCGAGCAGCGCATCGCCGTGTGCTCTTGGGGCGGCGGCAAGCTCGGCGAGCACCGTGTCGCCCTCCACCTGGCCGGCGGCGGTCGGCACGAGCAGCTGAGCGCTGCGCGACTTGTCCCATCTCAGGAACACGGTGTCGTAGCGAACCGGGCAACGGCTGAAATAGCGCTCCACCATCTGGTAGCTGACGTCCTCGGCCGGCAGCGTGAGCGTCGGACTCTCAGCGGCCAGTCGCTCGGCGCCCTGCTCGTCCAGCACCTCCACCTGCGAACAGATGCCCCACGCCCTGATCGACGCCGCCACGAGCTCCGGATCGAGGCAGCGGATGTCCTTCGCGAGCGGCCGGTAGTCGGCGTAGAGCGTCGGACCGATCAAGAACAGGCGCCGGCCGGCGGCGTGTGCGTCGAGGAACCGCCGGTATCCCTCGTGCAGGACGGGGATGTAGGCGACCGCGACTTCCGTCATCCGCGCTTGAGGATGCTGTCGATGAGGCCGGGGAGCACCTCGGCGAGCTTCGGGCCGAGTCGCTCACCCAGGTGCATGTACATCTGGCGGATCCGCTCGCTGGTGGTCACCGAGGTTTGACGCTCGACCACCTCGATCTTCCCGCACAGCTCGCCCAGCGCTCGCAGTTCCTCCTCGCCGTAGGAGTGGTCCGCGGTCAGCACGAGCACATCCGGGCGAACCGCCTTGATGAGCGCCCAGCGGCCTTCGCCGTCCTCCTTGAGGAAGATCAGATCGACGGGCCGCTGGTAGGCGAGCATCTCCAGCCGCTCTCCCTCGGGCACCATCGGCCGGTCTTCACCCTTGCGCCGGCGGATCTTCGCGTCGCTGTCGACTCCCACGGCGAGCACATCGCCGAGATCCTTCGCGCGTCCCAGGTACTTGACGTGCCCGAGGTGGATGAGATCGAAGGAGCCGGATGTGAGCACGACCCGGTAGCCGAGGCCCTTGAGGTGCGTCACCGTGCGCGTCATCTCCTCGAGCGTCGGGATCAACCGGTCGCCGAAGTTCACGTCGGGGCTCAAGATGCCGCTGCTGACTGCCATTCAATCCTCGCGAGGGTCCGTAGGACTCAGCACCATATCGACGCCCGCGGCCACGGTAGGCTCGTAGGCCGCGAGACCGTCTATGCCCAACTATCTGCCATACACAGAGCGTGCGACGAGCACCGCCTACCGCGACATGCTGCGCGCCATCCGCGACGACGGCGTGCGGGTCCAGACAAAGCAGGGCGAGCAGGCGCTCGCCCTCGCCGGCCATTGCATGCGCTTCCCGATGGCACATGGGGCGGCGGTCATAACGGAGCGGTCGATCAAGGGCTTCGCCGGCAAGGCGATCGGCGAGCTGTGCGCGTTCATCAACGGCGCACGCACGCTCGATGAGCTCGCCGCCTTCGGCTGCGACTGGTGGGGCGCCTGGGCCACGCCCGAGAAGTGCGCGGCACGCGGTCTGGCGCCCGGCGACCTCGGCCCGGGCTCCTATGGGCACGCGTTCAAGAACTTCACGACGGACCTCGACGGAGAGGATCCCGGCTTCGACCAGCTGCCCCACCTGATCAAGAAGCTCCGCGACCTGCCGCTCGACCGAACCGCCCTGATGAGCCCGTGGATCCCGAACGCCAACCACCGCGAGCAGGGCGTGCGTTCACGCAACACGATCGCTCCGTGCCACGGTTGGATCCACGCGCTGGTCTTCGACGACAAGCTCCACCTCGTGCACAACCAGCGCTCCGGCGACACGCCGATCGGCGTGCCCTCCAACATGGCTCAGTACACGGCGCTCGGCCTGATGCTGGAGCAGCTCACCGGCTTCGAGCTCGTGGAGTATGTGCATTGGATCCAGTACGCGCACATCTACGCCAACCAGCTCCCGCATGTGGAGGAGATGCTCGCACGCGAGCCGCGTGCGCTGCCCACGCTCCAGCTCACCGAGACGGGCCGCCGGGTGACCGACATCCACGACTTCCGCGCGGAGCACTTCGAGCTCTCCGACTACCACCCGCATCCGGCCATCGCCGGCATCCCGGTGGCCACGTAGTGCCCCGACGCGCATGATCTCGCTCGTCGTCGCGCGCGCCGGCAACGGCACGATCGGCCGCGACGGCGGGCTGCCGTGGCACCTGCCTTCCGACATGCGCCGGTTCCGTGAGCTGACGAGCGGACACGCGGTGATCATGGGTCGCAAGACCTTCGAGTCGTTGCCGCCGAAATACCGTCCGCTGCCGGAGCGGCGCAACCTCGTGCTCAGCTCGAACCCCGACCTCGAGCTGCCCGGCGCAGAGGACTTCCCCGACTTGTCGAGCGCGCTCGATGCGTGCGAGCGCGAGTGCTTCGTGATCGGCGGCGCCGTCGTCTACGGCGAGACCTTGCCGCTCGCCGAAAGGGTGTATGCGACCGAGATCGAGCAGGAGATCGAGGGCGATGCGTTCTTCCCGGAGCTGCCGGTATCCGAGTGGCACTGCGTCGAACGCAGCGAACGGATCATCGAGAACGAGCTAGCCTTCAGCTTCGCCGTATATGAGCGCACGAGCTAGTTCACTGTATGACCTCGCGGCCGCGCGCAGCGCGGCCCAGCGCCGGCGCATGGAGGAGCTCGAAGCCGCCGGCATTTGCGTGTTCTGCCCCGAGCACGTGGCCGAGCATCAGCCCGAGCCGATCGAGCACACCGGGCGTCATTGGTATGTCACAAAGAACCATTACCCCTACGAGGGGACTGCCACCCATTACCTGATCGTGGCCCGCCTGCACGTCGTGTCATTCGACGAACTGCCCGACGAGGCGGGCGCCGAGCTGTGGTCGATCAAGCGCAGGTTGAAGGCAGAGCTGGAGCCCGCGGCGCTCGCGACGGTGGAGCGCAGCGGCAACATGCTCTACAACGGCGGCAGCGTCGCCCACCTGCACATCCACCTCGTCGCGCTCGAGCCCTCGCCTTCGGCGACCGTTCGATTTCGGGTGAGCGCGTACGGCGCGAACGACGACGCCGGCTAGCCTCAGCCCGCGCCGGCCTGTCCCAGCTCGCGCTGCTTGCCCAGCTCGCGCTGCTTGCCCAGCCCGCGCCCGGCCTGCCGGATTGGCTCATGCGTGTAGATGGCCGGGGTTGGACTGCTTGCGCTGCTTCTGCACGCCGGGGAAGACCGTGTTGAATTCGCGGAAGAGCGCCTTGTAGTTCTCCGGCAGCCGGTACTCCTTCTTCTGATAGCTGTCGGGAAGCTCGTCCAGCTCCTCCAGTTCGGCCCAGCCGCGTGGCAGGGCGTAGGCGTAGTACGGGTACTCGCTTGGAACCCCGCGCGCGACCACGACCGAGATGGGCAGCCCTAAGGACCTCGCCGCCGAGACGCGGTGCAGCCCGTCGTTGATCAAAAGGACGCTCCTCCCGTCCGGCTCCAGTGTCTCCTCCACGATCGGGGGGATGATCGGGATCGCCTCCTGCGGGTCCTCTGAGGTGTGGATGTAGGCGCCCCCGTCCAGTGCGAACAGGTCGATCCCGTGGTGTAGCAGCGCGACGCGGAGCTCCAGCAGCTTGCGCAGCCTCGGCTCGAGCACATAGCGCTGGGCGGGAGTGAGCAGATCGGTGGCGGTGGCGGGCGCGAGCGCGAGCGTGGCGTTCGCGTAGAGGCGCGTTTTGTCAAAGCCTCGCAGCGGCGTCTCGCGGAGCGCCGCCAGCAGCTCATCGCGGTCGAAGCGCGTGATCGAGAGGATCTGCACGCCGGGATCATGCCAGGCGCGGGACGCCATGCAAGATCGCCTCATTGCGCGCCAGCTCCCGGCCGAGCCACAGGGAGTGGGATACGAGACTGACCGCCATGTCGCCACTGATCTCATTCGCGAGCCTGTCGGCGCGCTCGCCGCTGTAGCGCTTGATCAGCACTCCGCGGAAGCGGTGCTCGGCGACGATGCGGCGCTCCTGCTCGTCGACGCCGACCACGAAGTAGCCGCTCGGGTCTTCCCTGAGCGAGTACCTGCCGGTCTGCTGATCCTTGTCGTCGTCGCGCTTCCAGCTCTCGCTGAGGCTGCACGCGAGCTGGAAGTGCGGGCTGCGTGGGTCGATCCCAAGCGAGTGGCTCACTACGGTGATCGAGCCGATCTCAAGCTCGCACCCCTCGGCGACGTGACGCTGGATCGCCATCAGGCCATAGACGTTCCTCAGCCACGCGGTGAGCAGGTTGTGGGCGCGATAGGTGGCTGTGAGCGACAGTACATCTCCAACCTTGCGGAAGAAGAGGGTTGTCAGACAGGGAGAACCCGAATCGTCGGATGTCTGCTCCCCCGGTAGATCCAACGAGTTGTCCCACAGGGAGATGTAGGCGTGGCGCGTCTCGGGGTTCGCACGCAACGTGTCGATCGTCGCCTGCAGCGTGTCGAGGGGCTTCGAGTCTCGACGGAAGTGCTCGCGCAACCGGTTGCCGTACGTGTAGGACGTTTCCTCTGGCAACTCGGGCCGCATGATGTTCGTCTCGTAGTCGAGCAGGGTCTCGAGCTGGAATCCGTACTTCTCAAGCGCCTGCCGGGAGTCGCGCACGGGATCGGTGATCACCGCCTTCACGTTGAGCAGCTCGAGGCGAGGCCCGTTGCCGAGCGTCACGGGGCGCCCGAACCGCACCGCACGGACAACCAGCTCCTCCCAGCAGTCGAGCGGCCGCCGCCGCACCACCTGGTGTGCCGTCAGCTCGGAGGGGCGGCGCAAGCGGGAGTCCGAGCCGGCCGCGACGAGGTCGACACGCAGGCGCTCCGGCATGAAATCCCCCGGATCACTCGGCAGCTCGTGCAGCTGCCTGATGAGCTCGGAGGGCAAACTCTCGCTCGACAGCTTGCCCAGGTAGCTGAAGCTGAGCCGGCTGCGCAGGCGTCGCTCGTCGAACTCGGGGATCGCCGGGAAGACCCGGCCCGTCCCCTGGATCCGCTTGACCGGTGTTCCGAGCATCACGGTGTCCTCCAGCCCGTGCTCGAGAAATGCTTCCAGCTCACTACAGGTCGGCAGGCCCAGGTCCTGGCCGATAGCGATCAGGTGACGCACCTGCGGATTGAAGAGCAGGTTGCAGAGCATCGCGTACATCCCGTCCCCGTAGAGGTTGGAGATGACGGCGACGCGGCTGTGGTCGGGGTCGAGCAGCTCCGGCGAGATCGCCGCGAGCCGCTTCTTCGCCGAGCGCAGCGGGGACCAGAGCGTCACCAGGCCAATGTCACCCGCGGGGTTGACGAGGTGAAGACGCTCGGGGTAATACAACGCCTCGAACGTACCGCTCATCTAATATCCAACGAAAGAGAAGGCTCAGGTCAGCGCGCCGGCCGGCAGCACGAAGCGAAGCGGTGTCCGCGATTCTGCTCCGCCGCTGTCACCCAGCCGCGAGCCGTGCAGGCCCTGTCTGGGGGGTGTTGCGACCATCGCCTCGGGTATCCCGGCGTGGGCTGTGATCCACGCGATGACTGCCGCTGAGTCGGCGCCCTCGGCGAGGATCGCCGCACGCTCGATCACCTCGCCACCGGAGGGGTGAGGACGCGCCAAACGCGTCACCAGGGCACGAATCGCATCATCGTCCACTACGCCCACACTAGACCCTCCGCGAGCGCAGCGCGACATGCCCGATGCCGCACGGGACCTCGACGTCCGCGTCGGTGCGCCCAGGCTGGAGGTCGAGCAGGGTGCTCAGCAGCAGCAGCGGGGTCCCCGCGGCCCATGCCTGGGGACGCGAGGCCGTCGGGAACGCCACGGGGACCGACGTCACCGACGCGGGGTAGCCCGCAAAGACCTCGGGCAGGCGATGCTCGAAGTACGGCGCCGCGCGTAGCATCGCGACGGAGATGGCGCTCGCCGCCTCGTTGTGGCCGTAGCGCGCCAGGCCGGCGGCGATCAGCGAATTCTCGTGGGGCCAGACGGTCCCTATGTGGTAGCCGAGTGGGTTGTAGCCCGCCTCGCGGGTGCCGAGGGTCCGTACTCCCCAGCCGGAGTAGAGCTGCTCGTCGAGCAGCCGCTCGGCGGTCGTGGCGGCCTCTCCCTCGTCCAGCAGCCCCGACCACAGCAGATGGCCGATGTTGGAGGTCAGGCTGTCCACCTGGCGCTTCTCGCCGTCCAGCGCCAGCGCGTGGCAGCCGCGCTCCGGCATCCAGAAGTCGCGGCGGAAGCACTCGCGCAGATCGGCGGCTTGGCGCTCCAGGCGTCCGGCAAGCGCCTCATCGCCCCACACCTCGCGGGCCAGGCGGGCCGACCGCCGACGCGCGTCGTACACGTAGCCCTGGATCTCACACGTCGCGATCGGCCCCCGGGCCAGCGTGCCGTCGGCGAACTGGATCGCATCCCAGCTGTCCTTCCAGCACTGGTTGACCAGCCCGGTGGCGGCGTTGCGGCAGGCGTACTCGACGTACCCGTCGCCATCGGCGTCCCCGCTGTCCTCGATCCAGGCCAGGGCGGCACGAGCGTTGGGCTCCAGGGCGCAGACGAGCTCGTCGTCCCCCGACCAGCGGTGGTACTCGTCAAGGAGGACGAGGAACAGAGGCGTGGCGTCGGCGGTCCCGAAGTACGGGGAGTGCGGCCGCTCCCGGCGCGCGGTGAGCTCGCCGAAGCGCAGCTCGTGCAGGATCTTGCCCGGCTCCTGCTCGTGGAAGTCGTCGCGCACCTCGGCCTGGCGAGCCGCGAGCACGCGCAGTGTGGTGGCGGCCAGCCCGGGCAGGTAGGGCAGCGCTTGGAAGCTGGTGATCAGGCTGTCGCGGCCGAAGAGCGCCATGAACCACGGCAGCCCCGCCGCGGGGAGGGTCGCGCCCTCGGCGAGGTCGGGGTGCATCCGCAGCGCGCCGAGATCGCTGAGGCTCGCGCGGTAGGTATGCGCCAGCGCTGTGTCCTGCGCCTGCAACACGGGCGCCCGGGCCAGCCATGCGTCGAGCTCGGCCGACTTGGAGGCGCTCAGCTGCGCCAGGCTGCCCCGTCGCTCGCGCCGCGCGAAGGTGATCCCCGGCTGTGCGGCGTGAGGGGTAACGGTGAAGGTGGTTGACCACTGCTCGCCGGGCGCGAGCTGCGTCGAATAAGCGAAGCCCTCACGGGTGACCGCCGCCGGGCGGCTGGCGGAGATCGTGATCGAGCGCCGGAAGCCCTCACGCTCGTAGGCGAGCGTGAGGGTTCGATCATCGTGGCGGCAGCTCACCTCCCGCTCGGCGACCGCGCCGTCCTTGACCTCGAACAGATCGGCGAAGTCGGTGTCGACCTCCAGCACCACCCGCACCTCACTGGTCTCGTGGCGGTGGTTGGTCACCGAGATCTCCTCCATCCACACGTGGTCGATGAGCCGCCGGCGCATAATCGAGCACGGCGCCTCCTCGTCCGGCCCCACGCGGGGGGTCAGGAAGAACCGAGCGGCGAAGTGCGCGCTTTGGTCGAGGCCGAGCAGCTCCAGCGGCGCCTCGCCCATGTGCAAGACCCAGCGCGAGAGGAAGCGGGTGTCCTCGCAGTAGAAGCCGTGCTCGCGACCCGCCTCGCCCCGCACGTCGCCGAGACGGTCCCCGACGACGAAGGTGCTGCCGTCCAGGACGCTCAGGGTGCGCTCAGACAAGCGCGAGGGTTCCCGCCGGCTGGCGTGCCACCGATCGGTAGGCACACTCGTAGGCGGCGGCGACCACGTCCACGTCGCAGTGTTCGGCGACCCAGGCACGGCAGTCCCGCGCGGCGATGCGGGGAAGCCGGCCGACCGCCGCGCCCATCGCCTGCTCGTCCTCGACGAGGAAGCCGGTCTGCCCGTCGAGCACCAGCTCGCGGGCGGCGCCCTCGGGGAAGGCGATCACCGGGGTTCCGCAGGCCAGCGCCTCGACCATCACCATCCCGAAGGGCTCCTCCCAGCGAATCGGCATCAGCAGCGCACGGGCGCCCGCGAACAGCGAACGCTTGACCGCGCCACCGACCTCGCCCACGAAGCGGACGCGCTCGCCATCGACGTGCGGCGCTACCTCGCGGTCGAAGAACGCCTGCTGGCCGGGCTGGATGACCCCGGCCAGGACGAGCGGCACGCCCGCGGCGCGGGCGGCGGCGATCGCGCGGTGGGGGCCCTTCTCGGCCGTCATCCTCCCGATCCACAGCAGGTAGTCGTCCTTGTGCTCACGCAGCGGCCAGGCCCGCAGGTCGATGGGGTTCGGGATCGCGCCCACAGGGTCCAGACCCGCCGGCGCCGACGCGAGCTGCGCACGGCTGATGCCCACGAGCGCCGCCTTATGGCCGTGGCGAGCGTAGAAGGCAGCGGTACTCGCGGTGAACTGCCCGTGCAGGGTGTGCACGAACGGCGTGTCGAGGCGGTCCGCCATAGCGAGCGCCGTGAAGCCACAGTGGTCGTGGACGACGTCAAAGCGGCGGTCGTGGGCCGCGAGCTCGATCTCGTCGAACGCCCGCGCGACGTGGTCGACCTCATATAGCGAACGCTCGATCTCATCGGGGTGGGCGTCGTCGAGCAGGGTCACCACCTGCGCGCTCGACAGAGAGCCCGGGGCGCAGAAGAGCGTCACCGCGTGTCCTCGCCGGATGAGCGCCTCCGTGAGCACGCTGACGACAGACTCCACGCCACCGTACCCTGGCGGGGGGACGGAGATCCAGGGCGGGGCGAGCATCGCGACGTGCAACGGCGCCCCCGCGGGCCGGGAAGGCATCGCGACCACGGAGCGCTTCGGCGGGTGCCCCGAGGACCAATGACGCAACCTGCGGTCAGACCCTGCAGCTACGACATTCACGGGCGCTCCTCACGAGCCTCTCAAGGGCTGCGATCGCGAGGCAGAGAGGTCAGGAAGGACCCGGCGAGCGCACGATCGCAGCCTGCTCAGCGCGCGACGGACCCCTCCACCGTACCAGCGGCGGGCCGCCAGGTCCGAATGCTGCGTCGCGTATGTTCATGAGAACTCCGTTACGGAGTACACGGGACGTCCGACACGCACCGCGCCGCCCGCCCCGTCGTCGTCGTCGGCGGCAGCGGTGTGCACGACAAACGCCTCCTCGCGCCCATGGTCGAGGATCGCGACCACGACGTCGCTTCCGTGGGACAGCGGCCTACCGACCTCAATCTCGCAGTCACGCCCGTCGAACCGGCAGCTCAACTTGAAGATCCGACGCGACCTCGCCGGACAACCAACGACAACCTGCGAACGCTCACGCAACTCACGGTAGGCCGCCTCCGCGCGCGCGCCCTGCCATTCGATGCCGGCGACAAAGAACGTCGTCATTTGCGGCGTACCCTGGACGGTTTCGGGGGATAGCGCTTGCGCTCCTCCGGTGTCATCTTGCGGATCGTAAGCGAGCCATCCTTGACCTGCAGCTGGATCTCCTCCAGCTTCGTGCGGCGGCGCTCGGCGGCGCGATCTGCCTGTGTGAGCATATATCCAAGTTAGCGCGTCCGCTGGCCTGAGGTGGTAGCGGTCGAGGATCGGGCATCTTGGATGGTGGCGATTAGAACTTCATCCTGCTGCTCGTCGTAGGCATAGACGATCAACATCCATCGCCACGGGCCAAGGATGAACCGAAACGGCTCCCAGCGTCCCTCGAGCTCGCGGCCCAGGCGTGGAAAGCGCTCGAGCGGACTCAGCGAACGCCCCACGCGAGCCCTCGTGTCGGCTGGAAGGCTGTGAGTGAGGATCATGCGGTCGAGATCCTCGACCGCTACGACGCTCAATCTGACAACGGCCACCGGCTACAGATCGTCAAGTGAGATCGTCTGGCCCTCGCGGGCGCGCTCAAGGCCGAGACGGGCGCGCTCATAGGCGCCCGGGATGCCATCGAGCACCGCGGCGATGTTGCGCGCATCGGGATCGGCATCCTCGATCGCCGTCGACAGCAGCGACCGTGCGAGCGTCCCCTCCTGCACATGTGTGCGCTCAGCCAGCCGCGCCAAACGAGCCGCGTGCTCGGGGTCGAGCGTGACGTTCAGCCGATGCGAGGATCGCTCCATGCCCACAGAGTACTACACGATCCAACACGCATAGTGTAGGTGGGTGCCCACTATGGACCGCTATCGACCCAACGAGTTCGAGGTTCCATTCGGGGGTCGGCAGCCACACGTCTACGTAGGAGGACTCCATGACGCGTGCCAGGCGCTTCGTGAGGGCGGATAGCTCGATCGGGCGATCAGTCCGGCTCATCATGTAGACAATAGTCGTCAGTCGGGATCGGCCGCAGACCGACACGCCCGAGAGCAACCCAACATTCTTGCTGTGTTATGATTTCCGAGTTCGACGATCACGGGAACCTCCCGCCGGGCATCCACCACGCAACGTGGCACGAGATCATGCTCCGTTACTCCACCAACACACACCGACACGAACTGCTGGATGGACTTCTTGACGCGCTGCGCTCGCTGAAGAACGCCGGTTGCGCCACGGCCTATCTCGACGGCAGCTTCGTGACCGCCCAGGAGCACCCCGGCGACTTCGATGTCTGCTGGGAGTCGGCCGGTGTAGTTCTCGACCGCTTGGACCCCGAGCTAAGGGACTTCAGCCAGGAACGCGCTGCACAGAAGGCACGCTACGGCGGCGAGCTCTTCCCGGCCGACTGGGCTGCGAATCCCGGCGGCATGCCTTTTCTCGACTTCTTCCAACGCGACCGCATCACCAAGCAACCCAAGGGCATCATCGCCATCGACCTGACGGGACTCCCATGATCCAAAACGAGCGCCAATACCGCATCACCAAGTCATGGATCGCCCGCTTCGAAGAGAGCCGGATCGCCTATGCCGCACACGAGCTCAGCCCAGACGTCGACCCGGGCATGCACAAACTGATGGACGACGCGATCGCCAGCGAGATCGAGACACTGCAAGGACAGATCGACCACTACGAGCAACTACGCGACGGGCACATCACCGGGCGCGAGATCACCTCCCTCAAGGAATTGCACACCGCGCTGATCGAAGCCCGCATCGCCGCCCGGCTGACCCAGCGCCAGCTCGCCGAACGAATCGGCGTCGCCGAGCAGCAGGTCCAGCGCTGGGAGGCCAACGGCTACACCGGTGTGAATCTCGACCGCCTCCAAAACATCGCCGACGCCCTTGGCGTCCACATCCACGAGACCATCACCTACAGCAGCGCCGCGTAAGAACCGTCAGGTGCAAGCCGATGCCTCCGAAGACTCAAGCTCCCTTTCGGCGACCCGTCCCCACGGAGAGGCTCTCGTAGCGCGCGAGCAGTTCCGAGGGTCGTACGTCGAGTGCGTCGGCGAGCTTGAGCAGATTGCGGAAGCTCACGTTGCGCTCACCGCGCTCGATCCCGCCGACGTACGTGCGGTGCATCCCGCAGCGGTCCGCCAGACCCTCTTGCGAGATTTCGGCGGCGAGCCGCAGCTGTCGGATCGCCTGTCCGAGCGCTGCGTGTTCCGGCGAAGCGGGCCCCACTGGCGCGCCAGCCTGCCAGTCCACAGCCTTTGAGTCTACAGACTATTAGTAGCGTCGGTGAACGTGACCGCTTCGCCGGCCCAGCTTGCAACGATACTTATAGTGTGCAATACTGTTGGCCATGATCGTTGGAGAAGCACTCAATCGAAGGTCAGACCTGCAGAAGCGCATCGCACAGCTCCATGACCGGCTGAGCACGAGCGTGCTCGTGCAGGAGGGCGACGAGCCTCCCGAGAAGCCCGAGGAGTTGCTGGCGGAGCTGAACTCGCTTTGCGACGAGCTTCAGCATCTGATCGCCAGCATCAACCACACCAACGCGAGCACCACGCTCGCAAGCGGGGAGACGGTGACCAGGGGGATCGCTCGGCGCGATGTCCTTGCGTTGCGCCGGGGGGCCTTGCGGTCCGCGGTGCGCGCGGCGACGAGCGGCAGCCTGTCGCGCTACTCCCGCTCAGAGATCCGCATGGTGCGTCAGATCCGTGTAAGCGACGTCCAGACCCTGCTTGACAAGCTGGCCAAGGAGCGACGCGAGCTCGACAACCAGCTGCAAGAGCACAACTGGACAACTCCGCTGGTGGAGTAACGAACGAGCAGTCGGTAGTCGCGAAGGGCGAGCGTCAAGGCCAGCGATCCGGCCAAAGGGTCGTACCACGGGACTGGAAATCCTCGGTGGCGGCGTCGGGGCACGCGCAGGACTGCACCGTAAGCCCAGCATTCCGCAACGCGCACCGAGCATCGGGGACCGAGCATCACCTGACGCTGACTTCGAGACGAGGGCGGGTAAGGGGACTGCATAGCGACGATATGGACGTGACTGGAGAAGAAGCATTGACAGTAGGAGCAACAAACCAGGACGGTCGGCCAACGACCCGATCGGCGTCGAGGCGATCGCTGACGGTGACGGATAGCGTCTGTTTGTCAAATCTCCCACAGACGCATTTTGCGACGCTCGTCTTCGAGCGGGAGATACCGCATACGACGCAGCCGCAATGGGACACGTCGTCACGCTCGCTGGACAGCGTGTTGGAGTACGTGCTGAGAACCTCGCGCTCAGCGCGGGCACAGTCCGCGCTGCTCGGCCTGGAGCCGCTGTTCGGCGAACGCTCGCTGGCGCTCATCACCCTGAAGGGCGAGACCGTTTATTGCCGAGTGGCGGCAGCCGAGCGAGCGATCGTTGTCGATATCGAGCGTTGGCTGCACGAACGCTTTCCGGCGACACGAACGACCGAGAGCCGCGAGATACCCGTTCGCTTCTGGTCGTGCGGCACTCACGGGGCAAACTCCGTCTCGCGCACGATCGCCGTCCCCGCGCTGGATGAGATTGGCGGAAACTATCCACAGGCGGTAAGAGAGCGCCTCGGACAATTGCTCGGTCTCGATTTTCGCCCGGCGGAGGGAGGTCAACTCATCCTGTGGCACGGGCCGCCCGGCACTGGTAAGACCTACGCGCTGCGCGCTCTCGGCTGGGAGTGGCGAAGCTGGTGCGAGCTGCACTACGTGATCGATCCCGAGGTCTTCTTCGGTCAGCGCGCCGACTACATGCTCGACGTCGTGCTGGACGAGGACACGTTCGACTTCGACGACGAGCACAAATGCAAGCAGGAGCGCAAGTGGCGTCTGCTCGTGCTCGAGGACACGGGCGAGCTGCTCGCCGCCGACGCGAAGGAGCGAACAGGACAGGGACTCTCGCGCCTGCTCAACCTGGTCGATGGCATCGTCGGACAGGGCCTGCGGGTGCTTGTGCTGGTGACGACTAATGAGCCGGTGCGGCGCCTGCACCCGGCGGTGGCGCGACCCGGGCGGTGTGCGGCGCGACTGCAGTTCACCCCTTTCTCAGACGCAGAGGCCACGACCTGGCTTGCCGAGCGCGGCATAGCGCCCGCCGGCGGGGCCGGCGCGACCCTCGCCGAGCTCTTCGCACGCGCCCAGGGTCACGAGGTGGAGCGGGAGAAGCCGCTCGGATTCGGCGGTTGAGAGGGCACGCCGCGCCCTGTCGAACATTCAGCCGCCGTACCTCCGAGCGAGCAGCAGGTGACCGTAACGCCCCGTCGTTCATGGGCTCGATAAGCCATTCAGCGATCGGATAGGTCGAGAACCTCCTCGATCAGATCTCCCATCGGGAGGTTGGCGCCCCGGAATGCGGCGGTTCGAGCGACAGCGGCGGCGTGAGCCGCCCGAAGCAGACAATACGATGCGGCGCGTGGGTAGTCTCGGGTTCTCCGTCACCATCTCAGTACGGGAGCGACGGGGGTCGAACCCCCTCTGGACACCGCATCGAGATCCGGGTGTAACGGCCTCGTGCTCGCTCGTTTCCAGGGGATACCGGCGGGTTTGGAACGCGAAAGGGGCGCCTACGTCCCAAACGCGACCAACCCGCTCGGCTTCGGGATGTGCTGGTCGCGCCCATGCAGTGCATGCCTATGTTTATGATATTGTGCATGGATATGTCTATGCAAGGAGGGTGCCCGTGGCAAGCGCTGTAGCCAGCCGTCTTGACTCCATCCGCGACCGCGGCGGGATCAAGTCCCGCGAGGTCGCCCAGTTGCTCGACACCACCCCACAGACCGTTTCGCGTTGGCGTACCGGCAAGGTCGAACCACAGCCCGACCGCCTGCAGCGCCTGCTGACGCTCGAGTGGCTGCTCGGGGAGTTGGCGGAGTTCTACGAGCCCCAGGAGGCCCACCTGTGGCTGTTCGCGCCACACCGCCTGCTTGGCGGCGAGCGTCCCGCCGACCGCATCCAACAGGGCAGGCTCGACGACGTACTCGCGCTGATCGCCCAGCTACGCGACGGCGCCTTCGTCTAGCAACCGGCGCCGGCGCCAGCGCTTGTGCTCTACCCACCAGAACTGCTCGATCGCCTACAGGCGATCACACCAGCCCCCTGGGCCGGTCAAGCATTCCGGCACATGTTCGGCGACTACCCGCCCGATGCCGAGAACACCCGCGGCGCACGCTGGAACCCGTCCGGTGTCGCTGCGATCTACACGAGCCTCAGCCGCGAGGGCGTACTCGCTGAGGCTGAGCACCAGATAGCGGTCCAGCCCATCCCACCACGCGCCCGTCTCACCATCTACACGCTCGAACTGACGCTCACCAGCATCCTCGACCTTACAGACCCCGAGACCCTCCAGAGCCTCAGCGTCGGACCGGACGAGCTTGCGGCCGACGATATGACCGCGTGCCGCCAGCTCGGCGGTGCCGCCCACTGGCTCGAGCGCGACGGACTGCTGCTGCCCTCCACGCGCAGCAGCAACACAAATCTCGTGATCTTCCCCGCCAACAGGTCCCACAACGCCCGCTTCGAGATCCTGAACAGAGAACCCGTGGACTGAGCTGCCTGGGGACTCCAGGTCGACCAGGACCCTCTGATGACCTCGGCGGCTTCGGGCATTCGAGCATGCTGGCGGTGCGTTGGACCTCTCGTTCATCGCCTTGACCGCGACAAGGAGAGCACGATGAACAAAATGCTGACCGTGCCCACCGAGCTGGAGCGCGCGTCGCCGCGCTCTCGTATCGCCCGGCTCTCGATCGCGATCGTCGGGCAGGTCCACAGCACATCCGCAACGCTGACCGGCAGGTCTTGGATGTGCTGCGCAAGCGCCGATATGGAGGCGATGAATCGTCTCGCAATCACTTACGCCGATCGCGTTGGGGCGGGCCGCTCGGCGCAGGAGCGCTACCACGCCCGCTACCGGGCGTGGCGCGCGAGGACTCGGCTCGTCTGGCTCGTGGCGATGCTGCCGGTCCCGCTGCTGACGCTGGCATACGTCTCGATCTGGCCGCTACCCCGGTTGTTCGCGTTTGGCGTCGCCGTCGGCTCGACCATGACGTTCGCGCTGACGATCACGCTCGCCGTCCCGGATCGCATCGAGCGGTGGCGGTGGGGCGCCGAAGCGGAGAAGCGCACCGCCAGAGCGCTGCAAGTACGTGCGGCGGCGGTACCCCACGCGTAGACCGGACTTGCCATAGCATCGATTTCGTCCTGCTCGGGGATGGGCCGCGCCGCGCGCTGCTCAATCGTCAACGAACCTGACTTCGACATCCATCGCTCGGCAGGTTCCGAGTGCTCGCCGCTCTCGCCCTCGCCCAGGCCTCGACGAGCGCGCCAAGTCGTTGGGCCTCGCACTGCGTCACGTCAGCCAGAGCGGGCATTGATGGCCTCTTATTGTGGTTGTACAGAGTTTAAAGCAGTTTACGTGATCCGGCTAAACTCTCGTTCCGCACTTCTGGCGACCGATATCTCCCCCCATGTCCAGCAGCGGTGAGTGGGCTGGTCAGGGGTCGGTGGTCGTGCTGAGGTAGGCGTCTTGGGGGACGCCGAGCAGGTCGAGGACTTGGCGTTGGAGGTCGCTGAGCTCGGGCTCGAAGACCTGCACGGTCTCGGCGTCCTGGCCGGTGAGCTGGTGGCGGGCTGTCTCGGCGTATAGGTCGAAGATGCGCGCGGCGGTCGGTGCTTTGGAGGTGCGGTCCTCGTGGTAGAGCGCGAGCTCTCTGACACCGTGGCGAGTCATCGCGGCGCGCAGCTCGCGCTCGATCAGGCACTGGCAGAGCAGCGTGATGAACTCGCAGCACGCGAGGCCCTCGATCCTGGAGGGCGACTTCAGCTCGACGGGGGCGGCTGCGAGCACGGTCTTGAGCTGGTGGTGGCGCTTCTCGAGGTTGGGCTGGTAGCGGTAGGCCGCGAGCAGCTCGGGGTCAGAGAGCTCGCGGTCGTTTGAGACCAGCGGGAAGCAGCCGTCGGTGGCGGCGTCGTAGGCGACCTTGTCCTCGTCGATGCGGAGGGTGAGCTTGAAGATCGTCTTCTCGGTCTTGCGGTAGCGCGTCTGGGGTCCGGGCCGGCCGCGTTTCTCCTGGCGAAAGCCCTCCTGCACGGTCTCGGCGATCTCGTAGGCGATCCAGCGCCCCGCGCCCGCCTGGACGAGCGCGGCCTGGGCGGCCTCGTGGGCGCAGACCAGCGTCTTGATCCGCGAGCGCGGCCCGGCGAGCCTGGCCTGGACGGCTTCCAGGGCGAGCATCCCGCGCTCGATCCGCTCGCGGCGGGCCTCGGCGTCTGACTCGTGCTTCTGCGAGGAGCGCACCCAGACGATCCGGTGACCCTCGGAGGTCGGGATCGGCGCGGGCGCTGTCCACCACACATGGTCGGGGTCACCTTTGCGCTTCCCGGTTCGCCTGGCGGCCTCGGTCCACTCGAAAGCGTGCGCCTGCGCCCACTGTCGGATCTGGCCGTCCTCGGCGCGCGAGCGCGGCAGCACCGACACGAACCGCCCTCCGCGAGAGTGGATGTGACCCATCTGCTCGCGCGTGGCGAGCTTGGAGTCCGCGACGTAGAGGAAGTCCGGGCCGCCGGTCAGCTGAACGAGGCCATCCCAGGTGGCGATGTGCGTCTGATCGTCGGTGACGTTGCCGTCCAGCAGGCGGTGCGCGAGCGGCACCGCCCCGTCCGCTGCGACGGTGAGCGTGAGCACGAACTGCTTGAGATCGGGACGGTGGTCCTTGGAGTGACCGAGCGCCGCCGCCGGGGTGCTCTTGCCGGCGCGCTGCCGGCCGTCGGCGCGCTCGTAGGCGCCGTGCAGGCTGATCGAGGTGGAGTCGTTGTGCAGCTGCGAGCAGTCGATCTGGAACTCGGCGATCACGCCGAGCATCAGCTCCATCAGCAGCGACGCGCGATCGCAGTCAAAGAGTTGATCCAGCGCGCGCCCGACGCGATCGTCGTTGAGCATCTCGCTCTCATCCGGACCGAGGCCGAGCAGTCCGGGGTCGTAGCGCTCGGCCCACTCGGCAAGGCCGTAGAGCGGCTCGCGCGCCACGCACAGGTTGCGCACCAGCAGGCCGATCGCCGTGGCGGCCGGGAGCGCGACGCGCTTATCGGCCGGCGGCAGGTAGCGGCAGAGCACGCGCTCCACTCCTGCCCGTGCGAGGAACAGGTCGATGACCGGCAGCGCGCCGAGGCGCTGAGAGTGAAGCTCGAATGGTGGGTGGTCGGCCATGACAGGGTCCGTCCGCTACCTACGCTATAGATACCGTAGGCAGCGGACGGAACAACCACACACCCAACGAGATGAGCCAGAACACCGATCAGCACGAGCAGCGCCAGGCACATATCCACGCCGAGATCGCCGCGCTCGGACCCTGCCTGCCCGGCACTATCAGCGCACGGCGCCTGCGCTGCGGCAACCCACGCTGCCGCTGTCGCGAGCAGACCAGCGACCAACGTCACGGCCCCTACCACTATTGGACGCGCAAGATCTCCGGCAAGACCGTCAGCAAGCTGCTCAGCGCCGAGCAGGCTGAGCGCTACCGGCCCTGGCTGCAGAACAACAAGCGCCTACACGTCCTCGTGCGCGAACTCGAGGCCCTGGCGATCGGAGCCGCCGAGCACGCCGAGGGGTGGGGGGAGAAATAGCGATCGAGAAGTGCGGAACGAGAGTTTTAAGAGGCGTCGAGGAAGATGTGATCGACCTCGAAGAACGGCTGCTTGACGCGGACAGGCTTCGTGGATCCAGGAGCCTCCTCGAGCAGGAACAGGTATCCGAGCCATGGTCGGACGGTTCCAAAACGGCCTTCGCGGTAGGCGGTCCAAATGTCCACTGCGTTGCCGATCGCCTCCTCGGTGCGGTTGTTGTAGTTGTTGCCGAACGACGGCCCAACCTGGCTCTTGAACTCGATCGCGGCGGCGAGCGCGTCGCCGTGCACGACAACGAGATCCCACTTCTTCTCAGGACGGAAGTAGCCGGGGAGCTCTACCGCCGAATGGCGGCTGATGCTGGAGGGCGCGAAGCCGGCGTCGATGAAGATCGACTCCATCAGCTCGGCCATCGCGTCCATGTGGGCGCCGCCGGTGACAGCGCCTCGAAGGCCCGCGTCGAGCGTCCCGGACTCGCGCTGTTTTTGAGCCTGGCCCTCGCGCACCACCCAGTAGCGCCGTACCGCGGCCTCGAATGCCTCCTGATCCATGCCGCAGAGTACTTTCGCGGCCTTTGCGCAAGCTCCTACCCTGGGAGTTCTTCCAGGCCGTATGCGTCGAGCGCCGCAGCCGTGGCGCGCTCAACGTCGCGGGCCTCAAACGAGCGTGCCAGCTCGCGCGCTGTGCGGCGCGGGACCAAGTCGTGCCTTGGAACGCGAATCCGGCGTAGGTACTGCGCTTGGAAGCGCAGGTAGCCGCCTCTCATCTTCACCGCGTAGCACTCGACGAACATCTGGGCCACACTCGACAGCAGCAATCCGCCGAGCACCTGCGCGTCCCACAGCTCGCTCGTGACCCAATACAGGTTGTGGTGCGGATACAGGCCACCCGGATCAAGCACCGGATGGATCGACGCCTTGATGTCTGGGATCAACAACTTTGGCTTGCCGGTGAGCGAGTGGGCAACCCGGTCGATCGTGCGATACCACTGCTGTGGTCGCCTTCCGGCGACGTTGCGCTTCCGTAGAGCCGCCGCGTTCTCTTCGAAGTACGCCTTCAGCTTTGGATAGTCATCGAGCGACACGAGCGCTCCCGTGTCCCCGTCCCAGGGATCGACAAGGTGATGGCCAGACCAACGCAACCCACCGCCCGCCGTATCGCGCGCCATCGCCAAGGGCAACACGCGATCCTCCTCGACGAGCGTCGGATCCTTAGTGACGAACACGCGATCCGCACCGCTCGCGACACCAATGCCTACGCGAGTTCCCGTCCCGCCGTCCTCCAATGCCGGCAGGTCACGCTCCAAGCGAGCCACAACGGCAAGCCTCTCCGGCGAGCCGGTCGGCCACGATGCCACGTCGCCGAACCACGTCGGTAGACGCGCCGCCTCGCACGCAGGGTCGCTCAGCCGGAGGTCGTCCTTGCGGCTTGCCCAGATGCGGACACGACGGGCACCTGTCTCATCGAAGCCCCGCTTTGCGGTGGCGACGATCGCGGGTCCTTGGGAGGCGCGGCGGAGTACCGTCACCGAGGGGTACGCGCTGACCTCCTGCTGGAAGGCGTCGACGTCGTGCATCTCGATCACCGTCTCCACAGAGAACCCAGCGGTGACCATGCTGCGCAAGCGCTGTCCGTACTGGTTGCGCATCCACCGATCCGCGCAAATAAACCCAAGCGCTCCACCGGAACGCAGCGCGTTCAGCCCCACCTCGAAGAACCCGACATAGACGTCCGCCCGACCGCCCATCGTGGTGCACGCGCGCCGGTACGCTGCACTGCGCGAGTCGGAGACCGCCTCCAACCGGATGTAGGGAGGGTTGCCGATCACGAAGTCCGCGCCACCTAGCTCGTTCCGACCCAGCAGAAAGTCGTCATGCTGCACCCAGCCATCGGCAAGCGAGCGCGCGTCTGACCCCGCCCAGCCGTCTGCGCGCAGCCGCTCATCGACGACGCAGCGGCTCTCAGCTACATGAATCGGCTGAAGATCGCACGCACGGATCGCATCCGCGGCCTCGGAGATCTGCCTGCCATGAAGCCGGCAGGAGCGCGACAGGCGCTCGACCATCGGGCCGAGGAACGCCCCGGATCCACATGCCGGCTCGATCGCCCGAAGCGCAGCAAGATTGCGGTCGCTGGTGTACCCCACCAAGTCAAGAATCAGCTCGACGACCCAGCGTCGCGTGAACACGGCGCCATAGTCGTGCCCCTCCTCCGCCGATGCCGCGAGCGACGCGGCGTGGGCTTCGTCGCCGAGCAGCGACTGTTGAGCGTAGGCCATGACGCGAGCCTACAGACGGACTGCGACGGTTCTGCGTAACGCGGCGCTTGAGCGCGGCGGGGAAGGCTGCGCGGCCAGGCCCTCAACGAGTGCGGTGACGTCGATCTGCCGGTCGGGCGAGCCGGACAAAAGCGGGAGCAACGGGGGTCAAACCCGCGATTGTCACCCCGCAGATCGAGATCCGCATGTAACGCTGGCAGCGGGGTTTCGAGGGCCACTCACTGGCTCTTGGCGTCCGATGGATACGCCCTGTTGCTCACTGGCCTTCTTCGAGCGTGCTGCGCAGACCCGCGAGGGCGCGAGCCCCCACCCGTTTGAACGCAACCCTGAGCAGCGGGTCCGCGAGCTTGAGCGCCCCCTTCAACGCGAGATCGGCGTCGTAGGTGATTCGTGTGCCCCCGCTAGACGGCTCGAAGGTGATCCGGTCCAGTGAGACCACGGTCGAGCTCTCGCCGCGAAACGTGACGGCGCTTGGCGGGTCGTACTCGACGATGCGGTAGGTCAGGGGAGTCTTGCGGCCGAGAAAGACGGCCAGGAGCCGGAACTCGGTTCCCTCGCGAACCGGTGGGTCGCCGAGGCGCTCGGCTTCGATGACGCCCGGGTCCCACTCTTCGGTGGTAGAGAAGTCGCTCAGGTAGGCGAACATCTCCTCGGGCGGACGCGGCGTGTCGAGGCTTGCCTTGTAGTGGGCCATCGGGCTCTCCTTATCGATTTGAATCGGCGGCGGGCGGAATCTGGGTCCCAGCGGCCGGCGGCGGGGGCTCGTGCCAGCCGCTGAGGCGCTCGCACTCGGCCCACAGTCGCTTGCGCTCCTCGGGCGCCTGCTTGGTCCACGGCATCAGGTGGGTCGGGCGCTGTCGGCGGTCGTGCCAGAAGCCGCCGGAGCTGCCCGCCGGCTCAGAAGCGGCGCCGAGCCACACGATCGTGTCGGCTCCCTCCTGGGGTGTGCGCAGCAGGCGCCTTGTCATGCCGTAGAAACGCGGCAGCGAGGACTTCAACCCGGGCGTGTCAACCCAGCCGGGATGCATCGCGTGAGCGACGACGCCGCTCCCTTGCAACCGCTGCGCCCACATCTCGGTCAGCATCACCTCCGCGCGCTTGCTGCGCGCATAGGCGGTCGGGCCGTCGTACTCCTCACCGCTCATCTGCAGGTCGTCGAGGTGGACTCGCTGCGTATACATGCCGCCCGAGGACACGTT
>PLYX01000210.1 GCA_003151895.1 Solirubrobacterales bacterium | reverse complement strand
CATCCGTGCCTGCAGGCCGGTGTCTTTGCCGAAGTCAGAGTGCCGCTTGGCCATCGAGGTTGATTGTCGCAGAAGCGCCCGGCGATTCGGCCGCCGGGGGGCGGCGAGGCTCGGAGCGCGGTACGTGCGCTCAGCTGCCCGGGGCGGGCGACTCGCGGCGTGCGGTCGCGTAGAGTCCGCTGGTGCACATGGCGTCTGACCGCGATCTCCGATGAAGCCGGAAATCCAGCTGCTCGGCATCTCGATCAAGACGTTCGGGGTCACGTTCGCGCTCGGCTTCCTTGCCTGCGGCATGGTTATCGCTCGCCGGCTGCGAGAGATCGAGAAGCCGGTCGATTGGGCGTATGAGATCGTGTTCGCGGCGCTCATCGGCGGCTTGGTCGGCTCACGCGCCTACTTCGTGATCGAGAACTACAGCCAGGTCAAGAACGATCTGATCGGCAGCATCTTCTCCGGGTCGGGCCTCGTCTGGTACGGCGGCGCCATCGGCGGGGCGATCGGTGTGATCGCTTGGATGAGCTGGCGCCACATGCTCAACCTGCTCGCCTTCGACATGTGCGTCACCGCGCTTGCGCTCGGCTATGGCATCGGGCGGATCGGCTGCCAGGTCTCAGGCGACGGCGACTACGGAATCCCCTCGAAACTGCCGTGGGCAATGGGCTATCCGCACGGCACCGTTCCCACACCGCCCGGTGTCACGGTCCAACCCACGCCCATCTACGAGACGCTCGCGATGTGCCTGCTCGCGTACTTCCTGTGGAAGCTGCGCGACCGGGTCCGGCCCGGAGTGATCCTCGGGCTCTACCTGGTGCTCAGCGGGCTGGAGCGGCTGCTCGTGGAGTTCATCCGCCGCAACAAAGAGGTCCTCGCGGGTCTGACAGCGCCGCAGCTGGAGAGCATCGCGTTGATGGTGATCGGTGCCGTCATGCTCGTCGTGATGGCCCGCGGCGCGGGTTTCGCACAGCCGGGCGGCGGTGGGGGTATTGACGTTTCCGGGAGTTCAAGGCGTGCGCGCGCACGCGCGAGCACAGCTTAAACAAGCTACCTGCGCGCGAGGGAAGGCACGGCGCCGAGTTCCATCCCCGGTAAGCCGCCATAATCTCGACATGGCCACAGGGACCAGTCTTTCGCACGTCTTCCCACTGGGCAGCCGGCTCAACGAGCGCGGCCATGTGGAGGTCGGCGGGTGTGACACGATCGAGCTCGCCCGCGAGTTCGGCACGCCCGCGTATGTGGTCGCCGAGGACGACCTGCGCGCTCGGGCGCGCGCGTTCGTGCAGGCCGGTCGTGAGGCGGGTCACGAGGACTTCCACGTCGTGTTCGCCTCCAAGGCGTTTCCGTGCACCGCCGTGCTCGGCCTGTTCGCCGAAGAGGGTCTGTGGTGCGACGTGGCCTCCGCCGGGGAGCTTCATCTGGCGTTGAACGCCGGCTTCGCTCCCGAGCGAATCCTCATGCACGGCAACGCCAAGTCGGTGTCCGAGCTCGAAATGGCTTTGCGGGCCCGTATCGCCCTGATCGTGATCGACAACTTCGACGAGATCGACCGGCTTGCAAGGCTCCTCGATGTCGTCCAGTCGGCGCATGCGCCTGGTAGAGCTGAATCTGTCCGGCCGGCACATGTGCCGGCCGGCCGGACCGTGCATGCACGGTCCGGGACCGGGCCGCATGCGGCCCGGTCTTCCCAAGATGTGCTCATACGGGCCACCCCCGACGTGCGCGGCGACACCCACGAGAAGATCTCCACCGGCCAGGCCGACTCGAAGTTCGGTTTCTCGATGGCGGACATCCCTGCCGCGATCGAGCGGGTTCAGAGCGTTGCGGGCCTGAGCCTTCAGGGAATGCACGCTCACATCGGCTCCCAGCTGCTCGAGCTCGAGCCGTTCCGCCGGGAGGCCGCCGCACTCGCCCAGATCGGCAGCGGGGTGGGCGGGTTCTCCATCTATGATCTCGGCGGTGGGCTCGGCGTGGCCTACACAGAAGCCCAGCATCCACCAGAGATCGAGGAGTGGGTGGGCACCGTCGTCGGCGCCGCCCACGAGGCCGGCATCCCTCCACACGCGCGGCTGTTGGTCGAGCCGGGGCGCGCTCTCACCGCGAACGCCGGTGTCACCCTCTACACGGTGGAGAGCGTCAAGCGCAACGTCTTCACCTGGGTGGGCGTCGACGGCGGCATGTCCGACAACCTCCGTCCGATGCTCTACGGCGCGGTCTACGAAGCCCACGTCGCCGACCGCTTCAACCCGGTTGGCGCGGCCGGGGAGACGCCGTGCGTGATCGCGGGCAAGCACTGCGAGTCGGGCGATGTGATCGTGCGCGATGCCTCACTCGACGATCCCCGGCCGGGCGATGTGATCGTCGTGCCCGCCACCGGCGCCTACGGGTTTGCGATGGCGAGCAACTACAACGGCGTTCCGCGCCCGCCGGTCGTGTTCTGCAAGGACGGCGATGCGCGCGTGGTGGTCAGGCGCGAGAGTTTTGAGGACCTGACGGCGCGCGATGTCCTCTGAGTTGCCCGCAATGTCCCCCGAGCGGCCCGCGATGAGCACCGAGCCGTTCAGCGTTGGACTGCTCGGCTTCGGCACGGTCGGCTCGGCGTTTGCCACGCTCCTTCAGCAGCGGGCTGCGCATATCGAGCGGCTCACCGGACGTCTACCCGTGCTGGGCGGCACTCTCACCACCACCGAGGGCAGCTTCCCGGAGATCCTCGACAGCTCGGATTTGATCGTCGAGCTGATCGGCGGGATCGAACCGGCTCGCGAGTATGTGCTTGGCGCGCTCGGCGCGGGCAAGCACGTGGTCACCGCCAACAAGCAGCTGCTCTCCCAGCACGGTGAGGAGCTCTTCGACGCCGCCCGCGCCCGTGGCGCACAGTTGCGCTTCGAGGCGGCCGTAGCGGGCGTCGTCCCGGTCATACGGGTGCTCACCGAGTCGCTGGCCGGAGCCCATGTGGAGCGCGTCCACGGGATCGTCAACGGCACCACCAACTTCATCTTGAGCGAGATGACCAGAGGCTCGAGCTACGAGCAGGCGCTGGCCGAGGCCCAGCGCCAGGGCTTCGCCGAGGCCGACCCGAGCGAGGACGTCAGCGGCCGCGACGCCGCCGCCAAGATGGCGATCCTCGCTCGGCTCGCGTTCGGGACCCCCGTCCACCTCGACCAGGTGCCCTACGAGGGGATCGAGCATCTGCAAACCGACGACTTGCAATACGCGCGCGAGCTCGGGCTCGGGCTCAAGCTGATCGGCACCGCGGAGCGACGCGACGGCGGGCTGTCGGTGCGCGTGCACCCCGCCTTCCTCTATTCCGGACACCCGCTCGCGTCAGTCAACGGTCCCTTCAACGCGGTCACCGTGGAGTCCGATGCGATCACCGAGATCACGATGTCCGGTCCCGGCGCGGGCGGCCGGCAGACCGCGAGCGCAGTGCTCGGCGATCTCGTCAGCGCCATGCTCTCCCCGGTCGCGCCCTCTCCGCCGCTCGACCCGCTGCCGCTCGTGCAGGACGTGGCCAGCGGCTTCTACATCCACATGGAGGTTGCCGACCGCCCGGGAGCGCTGGCCTCGATCGCGCAGGTGCTCGGGGAGCAGGGCGCGTCGATCAAGTCGGTGGCGCAGCACGGGTTGGGCGAGCACGCTCGCCTCGTGATGGTCATCCACCCGCTTGCCGAATCGCGCTTGCGCGAGGCGCTGAAACGCATCGCCGCGCTCGACTTCCTGCGCTCAACGCCGCGCGCCATCAGAGTTATCGAAGAGGAGTTCATGTGACCATCGTCCAATCCCGTCCATCCCTGATCGACCGCTATCGCGAGCATCTGCCGTTCGAGGAGGACGATCCCGTGATCAGCCTCGGCGAGGGGGCCACGCCGCTCAGCTATGCGCCGATTATCTCCGAGATGGTGGGGGCCGAGGTGTACCTGAAGTGCGAGGGCGCCAACCCCACAGGCTCGTTCAAGGACAGGGGGATGACCTGTGCCGTGTCCGCCGCGGTCAGGGAGGGCGCCAAGGCCGTCATCTGCGCCTCTACCGGCAACACCGCCGCAAGCGCGGCCGCCTACGCGGCCCGTGCCGGCATCACCTGCGCGGTGATCGTCCCCGAGGGCAAGATCGCNNAGCTCGCCCAGACGCTGATCCACGGTGCGCGTGTGGTCTCTGTCGCGGGCAACTTCGACAGGGGGCTGGAGTTCGTGCGCGAGCTGGTGGAGCACCATCCGATCTCGCTGGTCAACTCCGTCAACGAGTTCCGCCTGGAGGGTCAGAAGACCGCCGCATTCGAGCTGATCGAGGATATGGGGGGCCCACCCGGTCCCGACCTGCTCTGCATCCCGGTCGGCAACGCCGGCAACATCACCGCCTACTGGCGCGGTTTCTGCGAGATGGGGGTCGCCCCGCGGCTGTTCGGCTTTCAGGCAGCCGGCGCCGCGCCGCTCGTGCTCGGACATCGCGTCGAGCACCCCGAGACGGTCGCCTCAGCGATCCGCATCGGCAATCCCGCGCGCGGCGAGCAGGCGCTCGCGGCCACCGCCGAGTCTGGCGGCGCGATCAGGGCGGTCAGCGACGAGGAGATCCTCGCCGCCTACCGCTTGATGGCGTCTCGGGAAGGCATGTTCTGCGAGCCCGCCTCCGCGTCCTCGGTGGCGGGCCTGTTGAAGTACGGAGCGGACGGCGCCTCCACCGTCGTGTGCGTGCTCACCGGTCGCGGCCTGAAGGACCCCGAGACGGCGCTCGAGCACAACGACGGCTCCGTCATCCCCTGCATCCCCGAGATGGGAGCGATCGAAGCGGCGGTCCTGGGTGAGGCATAGCGATCCCGGCAGCGTCCGGTCGGTTACGCGCGGCGGCGAGGCGGTCCCGGGGTGATCCGCAGGCGCGTCGTTCGTGTGCCCGCCTCCTCGGCGAACCTCGGCCCCGGCTTTGACTGTTTCGCGGCGGCCCTGGGCCTGCACCTCGAGCTCGAGGTGCTCGAGACGGGAAGCTTTGCCGTCGAGACGGACTTGGCGGTGCCGCGCGACCGGGAGAACCTGTGCGTGAGGGCGTTCGAGAGTCTGCACCCGGCCGAGGACTTCACGTTCCGGATCCGCTCTGAGATACCGCTCACGGGCGGGCTTGGGTCGAGCGCCTCTGCGATCGTCGCCGGTCTGCTCGCCGCCGATCACCTGTTCGAGCTCGACGTCGATCTGCTCGCGTGCGCCACCGCGATCGAGGGCCACCCCGACAACGTCGCGGCGGCCCTTCACGGAGGCTTCGTCGTGTGCGCCGACGGCGACGCCGTGCGCTTCGAGCCGCCCACGGGCCTCGAGGCGCTCGCCGTCGTGCCCGAGCAGGCGGTGCGCACCAGCGAGGCACGGAGCGCGTTGCCGGCGCAGGTGCCCATCGAGCAGGCCGTCTTCAACGTCGCCCATGGCGCGCTGCTCACACTGGGGCTCGCCCGCGGTGACTGGGACCTCGTGGCATGTGGGTTGAAAGACCGCCTGCACGAGCAGCGACGATCGCACCTGTTCCCCCGCTCCTACGAGCTGGCGCAGCGGGCACGTGAGCTCGGAGCGCTCGGGGCCACCATCTCAGGCGCCGGACCCACGGTGCTCGTGTGGTGCTTCTACGAGCAAACCGGCGCCGTGGTTGAGGCGTTGCGCCCCGAGATCGAGGGCTGGGCAACGCTCCTGCGAGCCCCGTTCGAGGCGCAGGGCGCCTACGTGAGGGAGATGTAGGGCATGATCGTGCGCAAGATCCAGCTTCACACCCAATCCCAGGAGTCCAGCGCCGCGAGCGATGCCTGAAGACCGGCGCCTGCGGCTGTTCAATCTTGATCCTGCCACCGTCTGTGCGTTGGGTCCCAGAGACCGGTGGCGGTCCCTTGGAAGATGGGGTCGACGAGGCTGGCGGCGTGCCCGTGGGCGGTGGCGAGGTCTGTCGGCAGATCGAGGTCCCTGGCCTGTGCGGCATAAGACTGCGCCCATGCCGAGGGCGGGGGTGGCAGGGCTGCGGGTAGCGGCTGGCGGTCGCGGCTGTGGAATGTCGCTTCGAGAGCGCTCGTGAGTCGGTCGGCAAGGGGCCGGGTGAGCGTACCGATCAGGACGAGGTCGACGAGATCCTTCGAGCGGGTGCTCTCCCGTTGCTCTGTCCCGTAGGTTCCCGTGTATGCGTGGATCTTCTCGGCGATGTGCTGCTCGAGTGCCACGACAGGCAGCTCGATGGGCTCGATGCCGGCGAACGCGAGCGCGCCGGGCCCGGACAGTCGCTCCGCCTCCAGTGGGAAGGCTTCGGTGAAGGCGACGTCGAGCGGGAACTGCTCGAAGCGGCGGCCGGCGAGATCGCCGATCACGTTGTAGCGGATGGCGTGGAACCCGACTGCCTTGTCGAGCGCGGAGGTGCGGCTCACTCGGTAGGAGAAGAAGTCGCCGAGGTCGAGGCCGGCGGCGGCCATCAGGTCGGCGGTCGCGGCCTGCTCGTCGTCTGTGCGGGCAAGGTCGATGTCCTTGGTTGTTCGAGTGCCCAGACCGAGGCGCAGGTCGAGCGCGAAGGCTCCCTTCAGGATCCAGCGCTCGGGGGAGGCTGTGGCCAGTCGTGCGAGGTAGCGTTCAAATGCGACGCGCTTGCGCAGGCGCATCACCGCGGCGCCTGTGGACTGTGCCTGGTTGCGCAGCCGCTGCTCAAGAGCGTCCCGGAAGGCATGGTCGCTTTCGTATCTCATGCAGCCTGCGTCTGGTCAAGGGCGCCGGCGATCAGCTGCGCGACGCGCCATCCGCGGCGCTGTGAGTGCTCGCGCAGCATGGTTGCCGTGACAATGCCCCGGCGAAGGGCTTGGCGCACCGCCATCTCGATCTGCTCAGGCTGGGTGCCCGTGGCGGCAGCATCGAGGATCGCCCGTTCGGGAGAGGTCACGCGGATGCCCTCGATCGACATCACTTCGCTCGGCTGCAGCGGCTCGCCGGTTGTGTGGATCACGACGCCCGGGGGCGGCTTGATTCCTCGGTCACGGCGATCGACCAATAGGTGCACCGAGTTTGGGAGCACATCCGAGAGCTCGTGCAGCTCCAGCGCGCTCTCGTGCGAGACGAGCGCCCGGTCGGTGCCGACGACGAGCCAACCGGCTCGTACCTGCTCATGGCTCGATCCAGGGTAGCCTCGCAGGCGGTAGAGGCCACGACGGGCGCGTTCGTAACGACCTGATCGGACATGGTGGTCCAGAAGCTGGGTGCTGAAGCCGTGCTCGCGTGCTTGCGCCGCCGTGAAGTAACCGTCCTGGCTGTAGGCGACGCGGTGTATACCTTCGGCATCTGGCCTAACTCTGTCAGACATAGATCAAGTATAGCTTGACTATCTACTGAAATGCAGGGAGGCTGCTCGAACCGTGTCGGCGGCAGCGCATCCAGGACTGCTCCCCAGGGGCTTCGGCCGTCCCGTGGTCAGCCCAGGCTCGCCAGTCGAGCGCGCGCGCCCGTCATGCCCGGCAGGCGGCCGAGCAACTCGTCGGTCAGCGCGAGGTAGTCGGCGCCGAGGTCCGGGCGGTGATCGAGGATCGACACGGCTCGCTCAGCCGACTCGGCATACGCGATCGACCCGCGCACCACCGTGTTGAACACCTTCTCGCCAAAACGCTCCTTCAGTGATGCCTCCGCCTCGCGCGAGTGCACTGTGCGCATGTCCGCCAGGTTCAGCAACACCCCCAGCAGCGACAGCTCGTCGTTGAGGCTGTCGCGGGCGATCTCGATCACCTCCATCGCCTGCTCCACTCCCTGCAGCGCGAAGTACTGGGCCTCGGCCGTCACCAGCGCATGGTCAGCCGCCACAAGCGCGTTCACGGTCAGCAGCCCCAGCGAGGGAGGACAGTCGACCAGCACGATCTCATACTCGCCCTGCACCTTCGCGAGCGCTCGTCTCAATGTCATCTCGCGGCCGATCTTGCCGCCGAGCATCAGCTCGGTCTCGGCGAGATTCAAGCTTGCCGGGATCACGTCCTGGTGGATCGCCGCCGTGGCAGTGGCTGTGCCGGCGAGCACATCCGCGATCGTCGGCTCGCTGTCGGGCGGCAGGTCGAAGTAGTCGGAGAGGTTGCCCTGCGGATCGAGATCCACCGCGAGCGTTCGCACGTCGATGCGGCGCAGCACGTCGGCAAGCGTGCGCACCGTGGTCGTCTTGCCGGTGCCGCCCTTCTGCGAGAGCACAGCGATCGTCTGAGCCATAGCGGCCGATAGTACGTGGAATGCGCGGCGGCGGTGCTCAGCCCAGCATGTGGGCCTGCGCGGTGGGTGGCTGCTCGACGGGTTGGGTCGTCGGCACGCTCACAAACGTCAGGCGATAGCGGCCCACCAGGATCTCGTCGCCATCGTGCAGCGCCCTCCACTCGACGCGCTCGCCGTTCACGAACACCCCGTTGAGGCTGCGATCGTCGAGCACTCTCACCCCGTCGGCCTGGCGCACCACCAGCGCGTGGCGTCGTGACACCGTCGGATCGTCGAAGCGCACGTCCGCCGCGAGGCTGCGCCCGATGCGCGTCCACTCGCGGATCAGCGCCACGGTCTTGGTCTCGCTGCCGTCCTCATAAAGGACGTACTCGCCCGGCTCGGTCAGATCCTCCCTCGCACGGGTCACCCACTCTCGGGGCTCGTGCGGGTGCTGCTGCAACCGGGGTTCCGCGGCGGTGGGGGCGGCGTTGAACAAAGATGCCCTGACGAAGTCGTGGCTCCCACAATCGGGACAGTCACGCAGCGCGTCGAGCGAGGTGAGTGTCAGTACGTATCCGCATCTCTGACAGCGGAACGATCCGGTGCCGGCGATTGTGCCCGAAGTGTGCGACTCCATGCTGCGCTTCCCCTTCCTGTCGTTCCCGGGCGGGCGGGAACCTTCTGCAGGGTGGAATCTAGTGGCAATCATAACGAGGGTGTCAAGTCAGCTTCGACCGGTGCGAATGGGCGCACTCTCAGTCGCGTAATTCGAGCCTACCCTGCCCAATCGGCGTCCAAACGACTCCCGTCGAAAGATCAGCTAAGACTGCGCAACGCGCTTGCATCGAGTCCGCAGATCGGTAGTGGACGCTCGGCAGGAGGTCGTCCGGGCACGGCGAAAGTACCGGACATGGCCTCCCCTCACGGCGATGTCGAGCAGCTCGAGCGCTTCCTGTTGCGACGCGGTGTCGGATCGCTCACCGCCGACCGCCACCGCTGCATCGACTGCGACCGCACCCCGCTCGTGGGTGAGCGCATCCACGTCTACGAGCGCCGGACGGAGATCGTGTGCGAGCTGTGCAGCCAGATGCGCCGCGGCGCGCCGCTCGCCAGCGAGGTCGTGCGTCACAGCGAGCTCGGCCACACCGTGCGCCTCACCGCTCGCGCCGCGTAGAGATCATCAGACCGGCCCACCGACCGCGCGTCCGAGGGCTCGCCCCGCCCGCGAGCACGACGGGATCGCCCACTTGCAGACTCGCCGAGCCGCGCGTTCGATCAATAGACTGTCCCGCCGTGGATCCAGTCACGGTGTCGATCGTCATAAGCGCTCCACGCGAGCAGGTGTTCGACTACCTGCAGGACATCGCCAACCATCCCGAGTTCACCGACCACTATCTCGTGGACTGGCACCTCACGAGGGAGGACTCGATCGGCCGTGGCGCCGGCGCCCGCTTCCGCGTGAAGGCTCCCGGCAACCGCTTCAGCTGGGGCGACTCCACGTTCGCGGAGGTCACCCGTCCCCACCGGATCGTCGAGGTGGGGCGCACCGGCAAGGCCAATCGTGTGCGCACGCTCGGCGTCTACGAGCTCGCGCCGGCGCCCGGCGGCGCCACGCGCGTGCAGTTCACGCTCGAGACCCAAGTCTCCGTGCTGTCCGACCGCATGCTCGAGGCATTCGGGGGTCGCGCATGGCTGAAGCGCAAGAACGAGAAGGCCATGCGCCGGCTGCGCTCGATCCTCGAGCGCAGCGAAGGCCGCGGAGAGCGCGTCACCCTCGCCGGCGGGTAAACTGCCCGCTCGCATGATCCGCCCTGCCCGCATCGCTCGCGCTTTCGGCAAGCCGTCGCTGCTCGCCCTCATGCTCGTGTCCGCGCTCGCGCTCAGCGCGTGCTCGGACAACTCTCACACGCGCGTCACCACCGGCACCTACGCGGGCGAGTCTGGCCAGAACGCTCCCTATCTGAACGTCGGTCCGCTTATCTACGAGGTGCAGCTCTCGCGTGAGCTCAACCCCTCCGACACCGAGGACGCCTCCTACCTGACGGGTCTCACCCCGGCGCAGAGCAGGCTGCGTCCGGGGGAAGAGTGGTTTGCGGTGTTCCTGCAGGTCTACAACGAAAGCTCCACGCCCCATCTGGCAGCCACGAATCTGACGATCAGCGACACCCAAAACAACATCTACACCCCCATCGTCCCTGCCCTCACCAACGAATTCGCCTACCGCGGCGGCCTGCTCGCTCCCAAAGCCCGCATCCCGGCACTCAACACCGTCGCCGCGGATGGGCCCACGCAGGGAGCGCTGCTGCTCTACAAGATCAAGGTCGTCTCGCTCGACAACCGTCCGCTCGAACTGAAGATCGTCGATCCGCGCAACCCCGCCCAGTCGGCCTCCGCCGAGCTGGACGTCTAGTCACGGCCTATCGCGGCAGGCTCCTGGCGCGAGCGCGAGTGATCTAGCGCAGTCCCGCCTCGAGCACCTGCTTGGCTACCGGGGCAGCCGTTTCGCCGCCGGCGCCGTCTTTCACGAGCAGCACCCCCACCGCGATCCTCGGGTGCAGGGCCGGAGCGAACGCCGCAAACCAGGCATCTGTGTTCCGGGGATCTTTGGTTCCCGACGAGCACGCTTCACCGCTCTGCTTGGCTTCCGCTTCTTCGCCCGCGCCCGATTCCCCGCTTTCCGAGCCGTGTTCGCTCTTGCTCGGGCAGCGCGGGAGCCCCAGTTCCGCGGTGCCGGTCTTCCCGGCCACCACCACCCCGGGAATGGCCGCCGAGGTCCCCGTCCCTTCGCGCACCACCCCGATCATCAGCCGCCTCACCGTGCGTGCGGTCGCGGCGCCGATGACGCGTGGGCGAGTTGCATGGCTCACTTCGAAGCTCGCCGTCGGGCGCCTGCCGCCGTCGGCGATGGTCGCCGCAATGGTCACCATCTCAAGCGCGGAGGCTTGCACCTGGCCCTGGCCGATCGCGGTCG
>PLYX01000113.1 GCA_003151895.1 Solirubrobacterales bacterium | reverse complement strand
CCGCCTACCAGTGGCTGTGGAGCGGCCACGACGAGATCAACCACCACCACCGCCGCTACAACCGCCGCACGCTGCTCGCCGCCGCCGAAAACGCCGGGTGGCACCTTGAGAGCTCGACCCACTTCAACTCGCTGCTGCTCCCCGTCGCGATCCTGCTGCGCGCGCTGGAGCGCTTCAAGCCCTCCACCACCAAGTCGAGTCTCGACCTGTGGATCCCGCCGGCGCCGCTCAACTGGGCGCTGCGCCAACCGCTGCACCTGGAGGCCTCTGTCATAGGGCGCGGAGGATCGATCCCCGCCGGACTCTCGCTGCTCGCCGTGTTCCGCTGAAAAGAGCTTGGTCTCGGCCTGCGGGCGAGGCGACCGGCGACGCAAGCCCCGCTGCGGTGGCATGCGGATCTTGTCTCCCAAAAAATGCGGTCTCCTCACGCGCGCGCGTGTGCGAGCGCGCCGGCTAGCGATCCACGGGCGTCTCCGCGAGCATCGACTCGGCATGCCCCCTGAACGTCCAAGCGCGGTTGGCGAAGAACGTCAGCAGCGTCACGATCACGATCGTCACCGCCTGTCCGCTCAGCTTGCCGAGGCCGGCGCCGTCGACGAACAGGTAGACGAGACCGAGGTTCACGAGCAACCCGATGGTCTGCACCACGAACCAGCGCACCGGCGTAAGCGCATCTCCGACGTGACCGCGGAACGTCCAGGCGCGGTTCCACAGGAAACCGTTGATGGCGCCCACCGCGAACCCGATGCCCGACGCCGCCACGTACCACACGCCGAACACCTTCAACAGCAGCGTGTACACGAGGAAGAAGATCAGCGTGTTCGACACCCCCACCACCCCGAACTTCACGAACTGCAATACCAAGGGCATTCTCAGGATACGCGCGGCGCTGTCCCCTACTCTTGTCATGGTCCCTACTTAACCAGCTTCGTGCCCCTTGGAAGGAAACATGCCGGACACCCACGCGCGCGTACCCGCCCTGCTCAGCGTCGTCGCCCCCGTCTACAACGAGGAGGAGCTTGTCGAGGCGTTCGTCGCACGCGCCTGCGCCGCCGTCGCCGACTACACGTTCGAGCTGGTGCTCGTCAACGACGGCTCCTCCGACTCCACGCCCGAGCTGCTCGACCGCCTCGCCGCCGCCGACCCGCGCGTGCGGGTCATTCATCTCTCGAGAAACTTCGGCCACCAAGCCGCCCTCACCGCCGGGCTCGAGCACGCCGCCGGGGACGTCGTGGCGATGATCGACGCCGACCTGCAGGACCCCCCCGAGCTGATCCCGCGCATGGTCGAGCAGTGGGAGCACGGCTCCGACGTCGTCTATGCCGTGCGCAAGCAGCGCGAAGGCGNNTCGACAAGCTCGCCCAGGTCGATCTCGAGCCGAACTCCGGCGACTTCCGGCTGCTCGACCGCCGGGCGCTGGACGCGCTGCTATCGATGACCGAGCGCTCGCGCTTCCTGCGCGGCATGACCGTGTGGGTCGGCTTCACCCAAACCGCCGTCCCCTACGAGCGCGACGCGCGCACCGCCGGGGAGACGAAGTACACGCTGCGCAAGATGCTGCGCTTCTCNNTTCTCGCTCGACGCGATCGCCTCCTTCTCGCACCTCCCGCTGCAGCTCGCCACCTACGTCGGCCTGCTGTCGGCCGGGGTTGCATTCGTGGCCATTCCCGTAGTCATCGGCCTGCACTTCGCCGACTCCTACCTCCCGGGCTTCGGCACCATCACGATCCTCATCCTGCTGCTCGGCGGCATCCAGCTGATCGCGCTCGGCGTGATCGGCGAGTACGTCGGGCGCATCTACGACGAGGTCAAGCACCGCCCGCTCTACATCGTGCGCGAAGAGCGCAACCCGCCCACAGGGGCGGTCGGCCCCGTCGCATCCGCACGCGCCGGGCTGGCGGCGCGCGTGCCCGAGCGCGTCGGCTGACGCCCGTACCGCTCCTTCGGAGCTTCCCGGCGGTTATGGTCACACAGAGCCCTTGCACACGAACGGAGAGGCCCCTGACACCATGCGCCACCGCACCCTGACACTGCTCGCCACCCCTGCCGTGCTCGGCGCGATGACCGTCGCCGTGCCCGCGCTCGCCGGAATCAGCATCATCCCCGCCGCCCACACCTCCTCCACCAAATGCTTCATCGCCCACATCGCCAAACACAACGTGCGCGAGTGCCTCGTGCGCGGGCCCCGCGGCTTGCGCGGCCTGCCCGGGCCGGCCGGGCCGCGCGGGCTCACCGGACCGGCCGGGAAAACCGGGGCCACCGGGAAAACTGGGAAAACGGGGGGCACTGGCAAAGCGGGGGCCACCGGGGCAACAGGACCGACCGGGCCTCAGGGCGCCGCGCGCCCGTACGCGGTCGTCCAGCCCACCTCGCCCACGCAGGTGAACCTGATCGCCGGCCAAACCTCCGGCATCACCGGGGTCAGCGAGCCGAGCCCGGGCGTCTACTGCCTGGCGCCGGCCGCCCCGATCAACGCCGCAACCGACACGGTGGCGGTGTCGCCCGAGGTGAGCTACAGCTCCGGCAAACAGCCGGGTGTCATCGCGGTCAACGCGCAGCGCACCAACGGCTGTCCGGCAACCGATTTCGAGGTCGACACCTACACACCGGCCGGCGCCCTGTCGAGCAACTACGCGTTTACGATCGTCGTCCCATGATCGAGCGGGGCGGTCGGGCTCAACCCCGCCGCCCCCCAATCGCCGCATAACCGGGCGCGGGCCGCCCACGCAAGCCCCCAAGGCCCGATAATGGAGCGATGACGAGCACCACACCCGGCGAGCAGGGCTTCGAGGCTGACCCCCACGGCGCCGAGGAGCGTCGTGAGCGGATTCGCGTGGAGACGCCCCGCCATCGCATCGAAGGCTCGCTGATGCTCGCCCGCGACGGCTACCGCAGCCGCGTATCCGACATGCTCAACGCCTCCGAGCGCGACTTCCTCACGCTCACCGACGTCACGCTCGTGCCGCTCGACGGCGGACCGGTCGAGCGGCACGCGTTCATGGCGATCGCCCGGGTGCACATCGTGTACGTGGTGGCTCCCGGCTCGGACGAGTCGGAGAGCTGAAGAAGCGCTCGCGCGGTCGCGGGCGCGACTCGCGAGCAGGTCGATGGCGGTTCCCGGATGGCCGGCGCATTCAGGGCTAAAGATTTGTTGTTCTGAGCCGATAACGGGCTCATGAGAAATCGCCAGGCAACAAACAAGGGGACTGACGACCGTTCGAGGGACTACCGCAAGATCGTCCTGTCGATCGCTTTGCTTCTCGCGGCGGCTGGGGCGCTCATCGGTGGCGCTTTCGCGACGTTCACCGACACCGTGACGGCGGGTCCCCAGGCGATCTCCTCGGGCACGGTCAAGCTGGTCGTGGGCCCGGTAAACGACGCGGGCACCGCCGCGACCAACATAGCCGCCGGGGACTGGGTCCTCCGCGAGGCCGACCTCAACTCGACCGGAGCGACCCTCGCGGACAAGGAAATCACGCTGAAGTTCTCGGCGCCCGTAACGTCGTCGTTGCTCGACACCGACCCCACCTACGGACTGCAGGTCAGCATCCAGGCATGCTCGTCGGCGTGGACCCGCGTCGTCGTGGGCTCTCCGCCTCCCGCATTCACCTACACCTGTGGCGCCGGCGCCACCACGGTCAACATCAACGGCAGCGCCACGGCATCGGTCAGCGCGCTCGAGACGACGGCCGGCGCCCTGACGCCGCTGAACTCGCTCACGGGCGGGAAAGACTTCCTGGTGTTCAAGCTCGAACTCCCCAGTGGCGCCCCTGGCGACCTGTCCAAGCACGAACCTGCGTGTTCGGGTGTAGCCGGCGGTACGGTGACGACCGAGGATCTGCAGGGCTGCTCCTCGGCTCTGACCTACACCTTCCAGGCGACGCAACGGAACGCGATCGCCCAGTAGGGATGACCTCTCAGGTGGAAGCCCGCGGGTTGGCCGGCACAAGCCGGCTCCCGCGGCCACCGGGGTGGTGAGATGTCATGGCGATACGCATGGCCCTTCATGGGAGTCGCCATCCAGGCCGAGCAGTCGTTGCCCGAAGTCGCTCGGTATGCGTCCGCGCCCGCCGGTCCATCGGCACCCTGCTGATCGCCGTCGCCGTGCAGCTCACCGTGCTGGGCACGGCGCTGGCGAGCTTCAGCGGCACGAAGACCGCGGGTCCGGGTACCTTCACCGCGGCAAAACTTGCGACCCCCGCCGGCCTTGCGACCGCCAACGGGGGATGTGCCGGCGGTAACCAGCAGACCAACGTATCTACGACGTGGACCGCCTCCGCACTGGTTGACGCCAACGGCAATCCCCTGATCAGCGGCTACAAGCTCTGGCGGTCCACAAGCTCCGGAGGCGCCTACTCCGAAGCTGGCACGACAGGCATCGCCACGAGCTTTACAGACGTCAAACCAACCGGGGCTGAAACGCCGCAGGTCTTCGTCGGCAACGGCGCCGCCGCCACGGTGCACGCCGTCAACACCTTGACTTATGCCGGGACATCGATCACAACCGGGACAATCGGCACCGAGCCCAACGGCGTGGCCGTCACTCCCGAAGGAACCAACGTCGTCCTGGCCGAGGGCGCTTCCAGCCAGGTGCAGATCATCACCGTTTCCTCCCACGCCGTGGGCGCGGCGGTGGCGATCCCGGAAGTGGGCGGCGTCAAATCGCGACCGGATGCGGTCGCCATCACTCCTGATGGAAAGACGGCGTACGTCGTCGACGGCGCCAACAACCGCGTCTACCCGCTCACGATCTCCTCGGGCGCGCTCGGCGCTGGGATCGCCGTCGGCGCCCAGGGCGATCCGGGAGCGATCGTCGTGACGCCGGACGGGAAAAAGGCGTACGTCGCCAACTACTCCGCTCACAACGTGTCGGTGATCACGACGGCATCCAACACGGTGACCGCCACGGTCACGATCGGCGCCGGCATAACGGGCAAGCCGATCGCGCTTGCCGTCACCCCGAGCTCGGCCCACGTCTACGTCGCCGACCAGGGAAACGCGCAGATCGACGACATCGCGACCGCGAGCGACGCCGTTGCCAAAACGATCGCTGTCGGCAGCATGGCCGACGCCAACGTCGCCGCGGGCGGGGATCCGAACATCCTGGCCATCACGCCAAACGGGTCAAAGCTCTACGTGGCGAGCTTCACCGGCCATGGGGTCGAGGACATCGCCATCCCCGCCGACACCCTGACAGGCACGATCACGCTCAGGGAAACCGAACCCACCCCAAACGCTCTCGCTCTGACGCCCAACGGCTGCCAGCTCTACGTCCACGAACACAGTCACAACAAGGTGGACGTGATCACGGTGTCGACCGACGCGGTCCTTGCCACAGCCATAACAGTCGGCGCCACCGGAGACCCGACCGGCATGTCGGTGACGCCAGATAGTAAGTACGTCTACGTAGCGAACACGGGCGGTCCCAGCGTATCGGTTATCGCGACCGAAGCGAATACAGTTTCCGAAACGTTGGCCACAGCCAAGATTGGAACGGCTCCATACGCGGTGCTCGCGACGCCTTCCCCGTACTACTACAAGCTGCAGGCGGGGCACGGCGTCTGGCAGAGCGCTCTCACGGCGTCGATGCGCTACCCACTCGGCTGGAACCAGGGGGGCTGGCAGTAGATGCTCCCGGAAACAGCCACATACCCAGACGCACAGCGGATACGCATCCTGGCTGAGCCGGGCCGCCTGGCCCGGGAACGAGTCGGAGTGGCGAGAGTCGTCTCCTCGATCCTGCTTGTCAGTGTCGTTCTGCTCATCCTGGCGGTGATAGTGGGAATGGTGCTCGGCCTGTGGCGGTTCACCGTCATCGACACCGGATCGATGCGTCCGACCCTCAACCCGGGGGACGTCGCCGTCCTGACATCCGAGCCGACCGCCGACCTGCGGAAGGGCCAGATCGTCGCCTTCCACCCGCCCGGCGAACCGCGGCTGACCGTGATGCACCGCGTGTTCTCGATCGACCGTAGGAGGAAAGGAGTCGTCATCCAGACGAAGGGCGACGCCAACAACGCCACCGACCAGTGGCATGCCCACATCGTTGGCGACACCGTGTGGCACGAGGATATGAAGGTGCCAATGGTGGGGTATCTGGCGGTGTGGAGTCAGCAGCGACCCGTTCGCCTCGGCGTGCTCATCGTCATCGTGGTCCTGATGGTCAGCATGTCGCTGGGCTGGATCTGGCGACCCACCTCACGCTGATGCACCGTCTCGAAGACGGCTCTACAGCGTGCACGGCAGCAGTCCCACCGACGCTGTCAGTGCACGGCGGCGCCAATGACGCCCTACACGATGCCCTATATTGGCCGGCATGCGTAAGACCTATGTAGTTTGATTCGCGCTACGATGTGCTCATGGCATCTGCTCCCTCTCCGCTCTCGCTGAGGCTTGGTCGCGAGGGGCTCAACGCGCTCGAGGAGATCGCCCGCAGGCGAGGGGTGAGCCGCGCCGAGGCGGCGCGCCAGGCCATCACAGAGACGGCTGAGCGCGAGCGCAGGCGCACAGGGCTCGCGGCCGAGGCCAGGAGCCTCATGAAAGATCAGCGGTACGTCCGCGAAGCGCATGAGGTCGCCGGCCTAATGGAGCAGTTGCGTGGTCCGTGGTGATGTTCACGCGATCACGATGCCACGCAAGCGCGGCCATGTGCAGCACGGTCGTCGCTATGCGGTGATCGTCCAGGCCGACGACCTTCTCGCCCTATCGACCGTCGTCGTCTGCCCGACCTCCCGGTCGGCGTTCCCAGCCAGCTTCCACCCGGAGATAACGTTGCAGGATCAACCGACCCAGGTTCTCTGTGAGATGGTCGGCGCTGTCGACGCCCGCGGCCTGGGCGAGCACGTCGGTCATCTAACCCTCGATGAGCAGCGTGCTGTCGAGGATGCGCTCCTGCTCGTGCTCGATCTACCGTGAGAACCCCACGACATGCCCGAGCGGCAGAGGACAAGCGTCCTTGACGGCAGGGACGGGGAGACCGGGACGCGTTGCAAGCCAAGCAGCAACCAGCAGACGATGCCAAGCTCCGCGCCGCCCAGCGCGCGCGCCTGCGGCAGCTGCGCGACGAACTCGTCGCTGAGGGCGCCGACGGCACGACGCGCCTGCCGCAACTTCAGGCCCGCGCCGACACCTGGCCTGAGTGACCCGTCGTTCGATCAGGAAGGCCGATGGCTGACAGCCCATTGTCGCGGAACCCGCCAAGCGCAAACCCGCCCGGCAGCTTCGCTACGGTGTCGTCATGGTTCCGCAAGAGGTCATCGAGGCCGCAGGCCAGACCTTGGCGGCCGTCGCTGCCGATCCGGTCAAGATCGTGCTCTTCGGCTCGCGTGCCCGCGGTGACGCCGGCC
This sequence comes from Solirubrobacterales bacterium, assembly GCA_003151895.1. Classification (GTDB taxonomy): domain Bacteria; phylum Actinomycetota; class Thermoleophilia; order Solirubrobacterales; family Solirubrobacteraceae; genus Palsa-744. The sequence goes on along the minus strand of PLYX01000113.1, from coordinate 16,034 downwards.
CCGACAGCGACTTCGACTTCCTGGTCGTAGAGCGCGACCCTCAGGACCGGCACGCCGAGATGGTACGTCTCGGTCGAGCGCTCCGCCCGCTCGGGATGCCGTTCGATGTCCTCGTCGTAAGCGAGCGCTACGCTGAGGATTGGGGGGGCGTAGAGGGATCGATGGTGCACGCCGCGCTGACCGAGGGTCGCGTGCTGCATGTCGCAACCTGACCGACTCGCTCTGGCGCGCGTGCTGCTCGCCCGGGCGATAGATGACGAGACGCTCGTACGGAAGGTTTCTCCGGACACGGACATCACCGACGCAATCGTCGGCTTCCACACGGACAGCAGGCTGTCGAGAAGCTGATCAAGGCGGTCCTGGCCGCACACGGTGTGGCATTCATGAAGAGCCACGCGCTGAGCTACCTGATCGGCCTGGTCGAAGAAAACGAGATCGAGGCCCCGGAGGAGCTCTCCGAGGCTGACGTGCTCTCCCCCTGGGCAGTCGAGTTCCGCTACGAGGGCGACGAGCCGCCAGCTCTCGACCGATCCGCAGCCCTCATACTGGTTGAGCAGGTGAGGACGTGGGCCGAGAATGAGATCAAAGCCGTAGATCGGCCGCCACAACCCCAGCAGCAGCAACAACAACTCGAGCAACAACAACCGCAGTAGAGCCTCTCGACGTCCATGCTCCTGGAGAAGTGCCTGGGGTTCGGACATGGCCCCAAGTGCTCCTGTCCCGTCGGTCGCTCGTTCTCGGCTTCACACAGCCAAGAACGACGAAAAATCGCTGGGGACGGAGAGGGCGGTGACGGAGAGGGCGGGATTCGAACCCGCGATGGAGTTTAACCCCCATACTCGCTTAGCGGCTGCGGGCTGTTGCCGTCTGCCGCCGTGTGTCTCAAAACGCGACAGATCGCGGTTCCCAGGCTCCAGCGAGGGGGATTTTGCTGTCGCCTACTGTGGTCTGTCGCTTCCACGCCGCTTCCATGAGCCAGAGCCGGTTACATGCGAGGAGAATACTGGGGCTCCTTCAGGGCTACCCGGGACCGGATCGGTCCAGCGCGGATAGACTCGCTCAGTCGGTCGGCGCCGCCACGTCCGGAGTGGCCATCACCGGGTCCCGGAGAAACCTCATCCTCTCCGCCAATGCTTTGAAGTTGCGCTTCTGAGCCTTCCGGGTCGTCGCAACCGGGATCACTTCCGCATGTGCCGGGTCATCTGGCAGCGGTTCACCGACGACGCGATGCGTGTCATCGCTTCGTGCGTCTCCCGCAGTACATGTGGCGAGGCCCCACTCGGCGGGGTGACCGGCGAGCACAGTCAGGGGATGCTCTGGGTCGGATAGCCGGGCCTGGATGTCTACTGAACATCCAGTCTCGCCAAGGTCACGCCGGAGGTCCAAGGCGGCAGATGTAGGTCGGAGTTTGCCGTCGCTCTCTGTCGTGACCATCATCGGCCAATTGGGAACACGGCGGAGTAGATCATCGTCGTCGACGATCGTAGGATCGTCCGGCCGGCGCCCCTCGGCCGGAGCGCTCACCCGACCAGAATCCGGTTCAGGGCCTCCGCGAGTGGATCGAGGTCTTTGGGCAGATCCCCGTCGAGTCGCTCGCCGGTCACGCGGTCGTCGAAGACGAACACGCCGCTGGCCAGGTCCGCGTCAATCTCCCACTCCAAACTCGCACGGGGCACGTGCCACTCAAGCTGTATGCCACCGCTTCGGGTGGGGAACACCTGCGGGGTCGGTATGCCGAGCTCGACAAGCCTGCTTGCGAGCGACCATGCGTGCTGAAGCGCGAGACGGGAAGGTGGCATCGCGCCGTAGCTGTCCCAGTTCGGCTCAAGGCCAACTAGTCCGCGCAGCGCCTCGCCCAGCGGTACGAGTGACGGGGGGTCCTCGTGACGCAGGCTTGTAGCACGGCCGATCGTCGTCCTCGTTGCCGGCGCCGTCGTGGTTGTTGTGGGTGTCCGAGACTCGTACGCGCTGTGCTCGGCGTCGTCCTCCGGCCGGCTCGTTATCGGCGGGGTCGCCGTGTCGGCGGGGGTCATTGCGTCCTGCCCCAGTGCGTGTGCATCCTCTCAGTGGTGACTGCGGTGAAGGCTCGCACTGCTTCGCAATGACTAGCGTGGAATGCCGCCTCCAGCGACTCTGACTGATCGACGAGTCGGCGGGTTATGAGGTTGAGATTCAGCATCGGGGCGCCTCCCTCGGTGTAGGCCGGCTCAGCGGCGACGTGCAGCCGCCCGCGAAAGGTATCGGCTGTGTATAGCGGGAAGCTAAATCTGACAGCCGCCCGCTCGACCGTTGCCCATGGCGGCTCGCCAGCGGTCGCCGAGACGATGCGTAGCACGCGGTGGAGTTCACGGTGGGTCTGCCATACGCCCTCGGCCGGCTGGATCGCGTTGACATAGGTGAGCTCGACGAACGTCGCTCGACTGGGTCCGTAGTCGTCGTCCTCGACGAGTGTTTTCTGCACGCACTCCGAAAGACCTTGCAAAGCAGGCCAGACATGCTCGGATGACGGGTCATCTCCACCCTCTGTTGGAATACGCCGCTCGTTGATGGCGATGCGATCCCGCTGGAGTTGCGCGACGAAGCGGTCGTCCGTCCCAAAGAACAACGCGCGCTGCGGTTGTGGGCCGACTCCGAAGATGAACTGCGGTAGCTGCAACGGCTCGGGCTGCCCCGGCTCCACCTCTTGTAGCGGGGGCAACTGCGCCTGAAGCTCACGCAGCTCGTATTCGGGGAGAGCCTGCCCAACCTTCACGATCTCGGGCAATCCGAATCGAGGCAGTGCCGTGAACTGCGCAGCTCCTACGATCTCCATGACGGGAGGTCTCTCGAACTGGGGGAGTTCGTCCGACCCCGAACCCACGCTCACGCCGCAATCATCGCAGAGCACACGGCGGCATCATTCGGATTGTGGCGCTCACGGTCTGCGGTAGTTGAGGTCCAACATGGCTCTCAGACTACGATAGACGAATCGCTGCGCATCGAGCGGCAGCAGCGAACTGGGTCGCGCAGCCGAGATCGCGCTTTGCCTGCATCGAGAGCACTTCCGCTGTCGAGCCGCCTCGCGCATCACGCCCCCGGCTACGGTCTGCCACCTCCAACATGCTCCCATAGCGCGCCTCCATGCGAGCGCGTCGGCGCGCGGTGCGCTCGGCAATGTTCGCGCTTGGGGTGCGGAAGGACGTACTGCTTGGTCGTGGCCTGCGCCACCGCAGGCACCAACAGCGTGGCGAGTACGGCGAGCACCAAAGCGATAGGTGCGGCAGGGGTCGCGCTGCCCGAGAACCGGCGCATCATGGGTCGGCAACGTATCAGAAGGGGAACATGTCGAGTGTTCAGTCCGGTGTTGCGTCCCGAGACTGCCGGTGTCATGTTCCCCCAGAGCACACCAGCCGGTGCCTCGCCGCACCGTCGCTGACCCGGTCGCGCGGCAGTTCGGCGCGGCGGTCCGCGAGGCTCGCAAACAGCGCGGCAAGACGCTGGAGCAGGTCTCGCACCGGATCGCTCGCATGGACGCGAAGTACCTCGGTGAGATCGAGCGCGGATGGCACGCGCCGAGCATCCCGACCGCGAAGCGCATCGCCGACGCGCTGGAAGTGACCCTCGCCGAGCTCACCGACGGCCTGTAGGGGGCCGTCCGAAAACCAAGGGGGTCGGCTGCCTGCCACAACTACATCGGCCGCATCGTCGCTTCCAAAACGCTTCCATACGACTCTCGGGGTCAGACCTGGGGTGATGGCCGTTTCCTCCGCTCTCGCCCAAGAGCCCCGCGTTTGCGGGGCCTCAGCGGGACGGAGAGGGCGGGATTCGAACCCGCGATGGAGTTTAACCCCCATACTCGCTTAGCAGGCGAGTGCCTTNNTCGGCCACCTCTCCCAGGACTCCGGAAGGCCAGTTTAGAGACTGTCGGCCGCCGCGGCGCGCTCTGGGCGGTTCAGACGTGCGCCGGGTCGCCCGCCACCCCCGACCGCTCCCCACTTCTCGGCCGCGGGTGGCGCTCAGTGTTTGGCGCCACGATGATGCTTGTGCTTCTTGTGCTTCTTGTGCTTCCCGCCGCGGACGATCATGATCGACGTCGTGGAGGTGTTGTTCCGCTCGTCGAACGCCCGCGCCGTGAGCGTGTGCTTGCCCGGGCTGAGCAGGCGTGCGCCGTACCACACCATGTGGCCGTTCAGCGTCGTGGTTCCGCCATGGACGTAGAAGTTGCGGATGATGTGCCCGTCGTGGTAGAGGGAGATCTGGTACACCCCCACGCTGTCGCTCGCGCTCACCGTGATCGGCAGCGTGTTCGTGTAGCGCACACCCGTCTTCGGGCTCGTCAGCTTGATCGCCGGCCCCTGCTGGCCGCCGCACTGTTCGGTGAGGCGATCGCCGTTGTGGGAGTAGTCGGCGAGCGCCCCATACGCAGGCTTCGGGGCGAGGTTGGAGTCAAGCAGTCCATAGCTGCCGCGCGGACTGTCGAACGGTTCGATGTCTTGCAGCCCATACCAGATGCCCACCTGCACGTAGTGGTCCTGTGCGAGGCAGTGGTAGGCCTGCAGCAGGAACGTCGCCTGCTGCTGGGGGCTCACGCCGGCCGGCTTCTGACCCGCCCACGCGCCCGCGTTGCAGACCTGCGTGGAGGTGCTCCAGCCGAGCTCGGTCATCCAGATCGGGCTGCTGTCGCCGTTGGCCTGCATGACTTCATGGACCGTTCGGTAGCCCAGGAACGCCCAGCGGTTGATGCGCCGGTCGGTGCGCCCGTTGCGCAAGATTTCATAGGGAGAGGCCACATCGCAAATCGAGTCTGTGTGCAAGCCCACCGCGTCGAACGAGCCCTTCGCCCCGTCGGCGTAGAGCTGCGACAGGTATTCGTAGTCGTTCCCGGTCAAACCGCCGAGCACCACGGTCGCGCTCGGATCGGCCGTCTTTATCGCCGGGTAGGCCGCCTTCAACAGTGCCGTGTAGGCAGCCGGGTCCGGGCCGCTCGCCCACCACAGTGACGCGTCCTCCTCGTTCCAGATCTCCCACGCCGCCACACGGCCCGCGAAGCGCCTGGCCATCGTGCCAACGAAGCGACCATAGTCGGCGGGGTTGCGCGGTGGCATCACCGGATTGGCCGAGCCCGACTCCCACCGGGGCGTGTTCACCACGTCGAGGATCACCTTCGTTCCCTTGGGCAGCGCCGCCAACCCTGTTTCCAGCGCGCTCACCTGCGACTCGTTGAGACGGCCGGGGGTCGGTTCGAACACCGTCCACGGCACGAAGCCCCTCACCCAGCCCACGCCGAGCCCGGCGAGCTGGCCGTCGCTCTGCGGCGAGAGCCCTGTCGGGCCGTTGACCACGACCCCCGATTCCGCGCCCTGGGCGGGAGCGCCGGCGAGCGAGAGCATCAGCAGCAAGACGGCGATTGGAGCGATGGCTAGGCGAGACGGCCGCATATTGGAGCGATCGGCAGCATACGCAAGACACTCGACAGACAACCGTCCACAATCGATCATTCGTCGATGGTCCCCTAGCATTTGCGTTGCAACACCCCCGGAGGGGTGGCAGAGCGCCTGGTCGACTATGAGCAACACGGCGTGGCCGAGCGCGTGGCCTATGGCGTCTACCGGATGAAGGGGATCCCGCCGGATGAGCTGGATGAGTACATGCGCGCGGCGCCTTTCTCGGTGACCGGGGTTCGTACACGAGCAAATAACGGAGGGGGAGGGATTCGAACCCTCGGGACGAGGATTGCCCGCCCAACAGCTTTCAAGGCTGCCGCATTCAACCGCTCTGCCACCNNGGGAGGGATTCGAACCCTCGAGACAGGACTAGCCCGCCTGGCGGCTTTCAAGGCCGCTGCATTCAACCGCTCTGCCACCCCTCCGAGCGCGAAGCCAAAGCTTAGTAGGTCGAAACGGTCTGCGGCGATGCTCGGCGCAACCACTCCGCGAAAAGCGGATCGACGATGTACCAGCTGCCGTCGCGTTGATCGACCAGCCCGCGCCCCTGCAGCCGCACAAGCGCGGGGCGCACACGCGAATGGCTGGAGAACCCGTAGCGCGAAGCGACCGGACGACTGGTGACGTTGTCGCCACCGCGATCGGCAAGCAGCTGCAACCCGCGAACCTCATTCGCCTCGGCCTCATCACCGCTCATCAATACGTTCAGGACAGATGAGAACTCCGATCGCTCGATCGTCTGCACGAGCCGATCGTGCCCATCGATCACGGCCACAAGCACCGTCTTTACCGGCTCCCTGAGCGCCTGCGCGGCGAGCTTGACCCCCAGTCCGCGCGTGGCCATCAGCGCCACCACCCGGCGCTCGCAGTGTGCATGTGTAAACGTCATAGGTTCTCGCGTTCGCCGGGGACGGTCGCGCCACCGCGGGCGCCAACGTCAGGACGAGCATCGTCAAAAGCAACCCCAGGCGAACGACCGACCTGCGCGAGCATTCAAGGGACCGTGGAGTGTTCTCGGGAGCAATCATCTTCCGAGATAGCCGAGACCGGTGCCCCCGCCACTTTGAGCAGGTTGTGGCGCGGCTTCACTAGATGACGTACTCCCGGACTGGGCGACCGACGCCGCGGCGGCCCGGACGGGACTCGACGATTCGCTTGAGCTTGACGGCGAGCTTCCCCCGGATGATCCGCCGAGGGCGAGATAGCCGTCGCTCCTGCTCGGCGGCGCCGGCGAGCTGCGGTGAACCGTCACGCGCTGTCTCGACGGGTCAACGGAGAGGCTCGACGCGCGAGCCGACACGACGACGGATTCAGCGGGCCTCGCCAGCCTGACAGGCTCCTCAGCCCGCCTCTCGATACGCGCGCCGCGGTGGGCTCGCGGCGCGTTCGACGCCGTAATGTCGTGAACGAGATGGCCCCCGAGCGCACTCCCGGCCACCACGAGCGCGGTCCCGGCCGCCGCGGCCTTGACGAGTCCGGCGCCACCAAGGGCCTGGGTCGCTCGCTCACCGCCGCCGCGCGGCAAGAAGTTGATGCGCTGCTGCATCCATACGGCGAGCTTGCCGAGCCCTCCGACGTGTCCGAGAGATGTGGCAGGCACCGGCAGGAACGCCGCCGCCGCCGCACGCTGGAACTCCCGTCCGCGCATCTCGCGGCGGAGCCTGCGGTAGACCCTGCCGCACGGCACGCAAGCATCGACATGGGCTCGCGCGAGCCTCGCGTCGTCCACGATCTCCTCCTGCGCGGCAGGCGGAACGCCGCGCGCCTGGCTGCGCCGGCGCAACTGCCCGATCAGCTCCGAGCGACGGGAGTGCAGCTCCGCCGCCGCCTCCTCGGGCGACCATCCCGCAACCCGACGCCAAGGAGAGCGAATCACGCGCACGCTCCCGGACCGGCGTCGATGAAGGACCCCGCGTGGCACACCTGCTCTTGAAAACAGCTCATCCATGAGAAAGCCGGGCTAGAGTCCTTCTGCGCAACAAGATTTCATGCGTCCCTGCGAGCGTGCCGGCGCTGGCTGCCGCGAAGAGGTGGGCGCTGCGGCTGCGGGAAACAGCCGCGGCGCCGGGAGGAGCGAGAACCCGGCGCGGAGAGGGTGTGCGCCTTTTTTGTGGGCTCCCCTCGAACACCGCCCGGAGGGGACCGGGCGGCGGTCAAGCTGGTGAAAGGTTGGTGCGTCGACCGCCATCACCCCAGGCGGCGCCTACTTCTTGAACTTGACGGACAGGGACTTCGCCTGCTTGCCGCCCTTCGACGGCTTGAAGGCGATCTTCAGCTTGGTCGACAGCTTGCCGGACTTCTTCTGAGTCAACTTGAATGTCAGCGTTTCGCGGCCCTTGGCCGACTTCGAGCTCCTCGACAAGCCCTTGCCCGAAGCCGTGAGGATGCCCGCGGCGGGGACCGACACAGACACGGTCAGCGTACGACCCTTGATCTTGTGGGACACGATCGAAATGCCGGTTGAGCAACCGGTGACCCCGATCGGCGTGGACTGTTTGATGACGGCGCCGTTCTGTCCGACGAATTCGGTCGGCATCTTCAGGGTGCTCTTGCACAGGTTCCCGTTTGCCGCGAGCGCTGAGAACTTGCCCTCGGGGAGGTTCAGTTCGAAGCTCGCGATCGGGACGTCGGGGACCTGCTTGAACGTGCTGCTAGTGACCCCCTGTTTGCTGATGAACGTGTCGCCGACGAGGTGGATCGTGACGCCGTAGCCCTGCAGCACGACGATCAGGTTCGGGAACGCTTCGCCACCGTTGGAAACGAAGTACGCCGGGCCCGTCAACGTGACCGGCAGGACCGGTGTTACCGCCGTCGCGTGCCCCACGACAGAGGCCGCAGGGCACCCAGCCGGGTTCGCGTTGAACTGCGCCGCCGTACACGCCTTCTGCAGCGTCGTCAACCTGGACGGAAGCTGCCTCGGGAGTTCCACTTTCACGATCTCGATGTTCGACTGCGAGCTCGCCTGGTTGGCCCCCAGGTTACCAGTCGGGTAAACGATCCTCGCGCCGAGGCTCGCGCCGTTCGCCCGCGAGGTTTTCCCCGAGGTGAAGACTTTGAAGTTCGGCTTGAACAACAGTGCCCGGCAGGAGCCCACCTGGAAATGGCTTTCGATCGGCGACTGCGCGCCTTCGGTGCCGGACGCTGTGCCGTTGAACGACCGCGAGCTACACCCCGTCGGGTTGAACATGAACCCGGGCTTATCAATCACGGCGTCGATCGAACGGAGGTCAGTCGGCACACCGGCCACGTACTGCGGCAGCGGATCCGTCGTGACCGTCAGCTGTGAGGTGAGCTCGTCGACTTCGATCTTCGCCCGGACGCGCTGCGTGGGCAGCGTGAATGGGCCGACGTTCAACGGCACCACGATCGACAGGCCATACGGCGCACCCTCGTAACCTTCCGTCAGGTAGATCGGCGCGGGGGGCTGTCCCGGCTGGGGCACGACCAGCGGATATGGACCCGGCCCGGAGGCGACGGTCGTGTGCCCGATCTGCGACGCCGCCGGACACGAGTTCGTTTCGGCCTGGGCGTTGCTGCATAGCGGCACCTTGGCGATCATGCCGAGCAGGCCCTCGGGCGTCTTGAACTGCAACCGCGAGGTGCGCTGCTGATCGTCGGGGGCCTGCAGCAACAGACTGAAGTCCGTGTAACCGCCAGCCTGGTCGGTCGTCGAGCCCGCGATCAAGCTCGGCGTGTATGGCAGCGGCGACGGCGGGCACGGAGCTCCGTTGGTCCCACTCGTGATCGCGAATTCGGCGTTCGGGAGGGCGTCGGCGATGAATGGGCTGGCCCACGGTGTGAAGTCGGCGCTGAAGCCCTGGGCCTCCCCGTACACGCCGCATTTGGTCGGCGTTGCGAGAGCGGCCTGCGCGCCGCCGCTGAACGAGAGCTTGAAGTCGCTGAAGGGCAGCGCCGGCGTGTGCGGGAAGGTCGTCACCAGCTGACCGGTCGCTTCGTTGAGCTGGACCGTGCCGATCAGCTTGATGTTGACGCCTTCGCCGGAGGCCGCGACCAGCAGCTTGAGTTCGGGCGGCTCGGACTGCAGCAGGTAGACGTTGCCTTGCAGCGGTTTGAACAGAAGTGGCGTCACGATTTCGTCGACGCCGACCTTGGAGCTGTTGGGGCACGACGGCGGTCCGTTGTCTTCTTCGCCGTCGGGCAGTGGTTCCAAGCCGTCCTGGGCGGGCGTACAGGCTTCAAGGCCGGCGGCCTGACCGGGATTGATCGCGACGCCGTTGGGCAGCGCGACGGTCGTGTTCTCGATGTCGGCGCTGGAGAGCCCGACCGGGTTCGTCAAGCCGCCGACCGGCGGCTTGACTTCGACCGTCAGACCGGCGGGCGTGTCGGCCTTCGCCGTGTCGGGATCGGTCGTGACGGTTGGCCCGAAGGAGAGGTGTTCGCAGCCGGTGAAGCCGGTCGGTTCGCCGTTGCTGTCGAGCCACTGCGTGCTCGCGTGTCCCGTGACTTCAGGTTCCTGCCAGCTGTTGGCGCTGATCGTGAAAGCCGGCGCGGCGCCGCACGACGTGGGCAGCGTGAGGAACGGTTTTTCCTCGCCGCTGACGACCCCGCATTCCCCCTGTGAGCAGCCGCCACCTTCGGTGCTGTGCTCGAGCCGGTAGAGGTTGTGGCTGGAGTCGCCGGGTATACCCCACAGCGTCAGTGTGCTGGTCGTCGTGTTCTTTTCGGGTATGTCGTCTACGTGCGTCGTCAGCCCGTAGTCACTGCCCGAGCGCACGCCCGTGTCCAGGCGCGTCTCGACTCCTTCCCCGCCACTCCCGTAGATGAAGCCGATCTCGTCCGGGTAGTTGCCCGGCGGCACCATGTTGTAGACCGGCATCTGTAGGAACAGTCCACCGATGGCGAGCACGGAGATGATTCCCAGCTGGCTCGCGGCCGGACATGATGAGGCGTCGAGTTGCTGGCGGGTACAGCGCGGCAACGCACCGGGTTCGCCGACGAAGCCTGGCGGCAGCTTGACTTCGATGTTCTTCGCCTCGGGTGGCAACTCGCTCGGCGCACGCCCAGTCGGCGACCAAGCGTACCCCTGGGCTTCGTTGAAGTAGTTGTTGAGGTCGAAGCTGAACGTCACCTCATACGGATGTGACCCAGCCTGAGTGTCGAGTGTGCCATTCGCGTTGCTGGCCCAGACGTGCCAGTCCGCGAAGCCAAAGGGTGCCGGCTTGGTCGTGATCACCATCGGCTGAGCGGTGCTCACAGCACTCGACGCCCCGCCGCCTGCGATCGTGGCGTGATCCGTCTCGGTCACTTCTCCGCCGGGCAGCGTGCTGGCAGGCGGGAGCTTGACCTTGATCGCGATCTGCGGCACCGGATGTTCACCACGCGGCGTGCCGGGATTGCCGCCCCCGCCGGGAATGCTCGAGAGGTTTTCGGTGTTCGTGCAACTCACCACACTCGCGCCGAGCACCCCCGTCAGCCCATTGCCGTTGCAACTCCAGTATTCGTTGTGGATGCTCGGCGCGCCGTTGCCGAAAAAGGCGAAGCCGCCTAGCTCGCCGGCTTCCTCAGCGGTCACGCCCGCAGGCAATGAATCGGTGACGGTGATGCGCCCGCTGCTCGCGGCGGCGCCAATGTTGATTACGCTGAGGACGACCGTTCCTTCGCCGCCCGGCGCCATCGCCGTCGGGTAGTCGTTAGCAGTCAGCATCCAGCCCGGGCCCGCTTCCGTGCTCGCCAGCGCGAATGCGCTCGACGACCCAGCTGCGCAAACACCGAGAAAGACAAGGAAAGCGATAACCGCACGGAGCGGGTGCTTGAGCCTGCGGGACATCACTTCCTCCTCCTCGTGGAACGCTTGTCTGATCGCTTGGCCTTACGGGTCCTCTTCTTGGCGGCCGCGGTTCTCTTCTTCTTCTTCTTCACACACTTCGCGCCCTTGCGAATCTCGCCCTTCTTGCACTTCACCGATCTCGTGCTGGTCGCCTTGTGCGCAGGTGTCGGCTGCGGTTCGAAGTTGCCGACGCCTGCATAGGTCACGCTCGATGGTGTGGCGAAGATCGGCGGCGCCGATGGCACGCCCTGACAGCCGGTGCCGGTGCACGCAGTTGCGCGTTCCGGAAAACCGCCGTTTACGCGCGCGTCGTACATCGCTACGCTTTCGTCGATCGCCTGGGGCGCGAGGTTGGCGCGACTCGTGAAGAAGACGTTGTTGCCTTCGGAGTCGGCGTCCGCGAAATAGGAGTTGTCGACGCTCTGACCGCCGGAGATCAGGTAGACACAACCCCGTTCGGGTTCGCCTGCCGTGACCGCCGGGCACGAGCCCGAGCCGTTGCGCTCCCACTCATAGACGTCCACACGGCCGTTGGTGTCCTGTGGCACAAGCGGCTGAACCGTCTCGAAGAACACCCGGTCCCCGCCATCAGCTAGCCAGCGTTGCCTGTACTGCTCCGAACGAATACCGCCGCCGCCGGGGACCGGTAGAAGCGACATCGAGCGGGACTCGCGTTCGCTCGGCGGCGCACCACTTGGGTTGCAGGATGCACACGCGATTCGCTGAGTGGCGGCATCGTAAACGAAGACCTCGGGACACCTGCTGCCTTCGCAGCCCGCGTTTTCATAGCCCGTGAGCGGCCTGGATGCCTCGAACACGGCGCTCTGACCGTCGGCGGCCACCTCGGCCGTGCGATTGTTTGGCGCCCGCGCCAAATCGCGCGGACCGGGGCTTTCCCAGAGACTGGTAAAGCTTTCCCCGTCGAGCGTCGCGATGAAGCTCGTGACGCCGGCGTGGCGCACGTAGAGATTGAGTTCTCCGGCGACCGGTTCCTTGCCTTCGGCGTTGGCGCCTTCGGTCAGCACGCCACGGGCGGCGAAGTAGACGTATGAGCCGTCTTCACTTGCACCGATCACGCCTTGCACGTCGGCCCCAAGCGATTCGTGCGGATCGACTGTGAGATCGGTTAGCCGGCCGCTCGCGAGGTCGTATTCGTAGAGGTCTTCGCCGCGATGGATTTCCGTGCTGCCTTCCCCATGAACGCATTCGCTCTGCCCGATCGCGGTCGAGTCGGCGGTCAGCCTGTCGCAGGCGGTGAAGAAGATCTTCGTGCTGTCTTCACCTGTTGTCCAATACAGACCGCCACCGCTCGTGCACTTACCTTCCGCCACGCATCGCGCTTCGCCCTTGTCGACCTGCACCGTACACGCCTCGCTTGCCACCGTGCATTCGCCGTTTGGGCCGACTGGGCTCTGCGGCTGCGTGTCGTTCTCGCGCACATAGAGCGCCTTTGGCAGATATCCGCCTTCGCCTTCCTTCACCACGACATTGCTGGACCAGACCACCCTCGCGCCGTTCGCCGAGACGGCGTTTTCGAAATCCGGTGAGCCGAGGTTGGTGTCGATGCCGCTGCCGATCCAGGCCGCGGGCGAGGCTTCAGGCTGACCGTCCGGAAGGATGTTCACCTGATGCAGGACGCCGCCGACAGAGTCATAGATGTTGTATCCCCCGTTGAGCGTGTAGGGCGACTGATTCTGAGCGCCTGGGGCCGCACCGGCGGTCAGCGCGGCTTCGTCCTCGAAGAGCAGATGCGATCCATCCGGCGATGCGTCGAACACGGCCTGTTCTCCGCATCCATGCAGCGGCCCGCTCCCGGGCTGGGATATGAGCGCATGATAACTCCCGTCGCGGGTGCGCGCATATACGTTCACGTAGCAGGGCACCGGAGAGGCGGGCGTCGCCGAGATCGGCTGGGCGTTGTCGGCTTTGAAGAGGCCGATCGACAGGTCACCGGTGAAGAACGAGTACTCAGCGCTGGCGTCGGCGCCGGTGGGCGTGATGTCATGCGCTGTCCAGCCATTCGTGCCACGTTCGGCGATCCACTCGTTGCTCTGGCCGTCCCCGAATGCGCCGCTGCCGGCGTCGAGCGCGGGATTGCTGGCATAGGCGATCGCTTCGCCATCGGTCGCTGCACGGAAGGGCTGTGGCGATCCTTCGTCTTCGCTGGTGCTGCTGACGCCGTGACCGCTGCCGTCCATGCTGTCGACAGCCTGGTTTTCGTCGGCGGGCGAGACCAGCTCGTAGGCGCGGTTGTCCGGGAGCGCGGATGCGCTACCCGCCGTCGACGCGGCTGTCCGGAACGTCATGTCGGGACCGGTAGTGCTCCCCTCCCCGTTGCTCGCGCGCACGCGGTAGTGGTATTCCGTCGATGGCTGCAGGCCGGAGAGATGCGTCATCACGTTCACGAATTCCGCGGGCGCTCCGATACTCGCTTCCGGCGTGCTCGAACCGTAGCTTTCGCTCGTGCCGTATTCGACGCGGTATGTCGTCGGTTCACCGAGCGCATCGATGCGCGCGGTGACCGTCGCGGTCGTCGAGCCGACTTCGCTCGCGGACTCTGCTTCGATCGGAGCCGCGGCGAGCGTGGTCAGCGTCTGATCTGGGCCGTCGACGGCGCCTTGGGAGTTGCTGGCCACGACCCGGTAATGGTACGTGGTATCCAATTTCAGACCGGCGATCTGGACGCTGACACCTTGATACGCAGCTTCCGACCCGATGTCGTCGGAAGCGGTGCTCGATCCGTACGCCGTTGTGATGCCGTATTCGACCAGGTAGTGGGTATCGACTCCGTGAGGGTCTACTTCCGCTGAGATCTTCGCCTGCGTGCGAGTAATTTCGCTCGCTGCTGCGTTTTGCAGCGTTGGTGGACCATATGTTTCGAAGGTCTCGTCGCGACCGGAGTAGGTGCCGTTCGCGTTGGTCGCCGCGATGCGATAGTGATAGACGGTGTCCGGGGCCAGTCCGCTGATGCTCGCGCTCAGGGCGTGGGCGCTCGAGTCGGATCCCACACTTGCCGGGCTTGCAGGCGCGCGAGATCCGTAGGCGGTACTCGTGCCATACTCGAATTGATAGGTGGTGACTGTGCCTTCGGGATTCACACTGCCGTTGAGGGTCGCCGTCGCTGGCTGCACGTTCGATGCCGCTTCAGTCGTGGCATCTGGTAGCAGCGCGAGTGTGAAGAGCTCTATCTCGTTCGCGGTTGTGTCGGCCACGTAAACATCGGCGTTGCTCCGATCGACCGCCAAGCCCGTCCCGCCGCCGATGTGGCCGCCGCCGAACCAGTCGCTCGCTTCGCAACCCTTGCTGGGTTCCACGACGCAGGTCGTACCCCCGGCCTCGCTCACGACACCGGCGCTGGAGAACGCGTAGTGATCCACTTCCCCGCCAACGTCGAGGTACAGCCCGCCGGTCGTCGGGTCGACGGCGATACCCGTCCCTTCGGCGGTGGTCATGGTCACCTGACCGAGATCGTGGTCCGCGGCCGTCGTCTCCTCGACGCTCGGCGAGCCGTTGACCTTGAAGAAGCTCCCTTCGCCGTCGACCGCCAGCCCCAGCGCCGATGTGCCGCGTTCGACCGAGAGCTTTTCGCTGACGCTGCCGTCGGCCGCGAGCCGCCGCAGGAAGCTCGAGGTGCTCATCGCGATCGAGGTGCCGTTGCCTTCGACGGCGATGCCGGCGATTTCTTCGAGTTCACCAGACGCAGTCTGTCCGTGCGTGCCCCAGGATTCGATCAGGGCCCCGGATTCGCTGAACTTGCTCACCAGGTTGTCGCCGGTGTCGCCGACGTAGACGTAGCCTTTGGAGGGCCCCGCCGAGTTGTCGACCGCTACGAACGTGGGAATCTCGAACCCGCCGGGACCAGAGCCGGAGAGCCCCTTTGAGCAGGCAATGGTGCAGGTCTGCGGTTTCTCGCTGATGCCATCCGCGACGCCCCAGCCCCACGCCCTGATGAAGCTGCCGCTCGCCGTGAACTCGTCGATGCGGTCATTGCCGGTGTCGGCGACATAGACGTCGTGCGTCGTCGAGTTGACCGCGACGCCCTGCGGCGAGGACAGCTCGCCGGCCCCGGAGCCCGCGCTGCCGAAGCTGGAGGAGAACGTGTGCGACTCCAAGGCCGACGCGGGCCCGGCGGCAAGCGCGGCGGCGGCGACCAGTGCGCACAGGGCGACGACGGTCCTCAAGACGAGCTTTCGAGCATTCACGAGTTGTCTCCTCCGGGACAGAGGGGACCGACCCCTCGCCTGTGTACATGACGATGACGATGGATGGGAGCGGCGCATCAGGCCGCCCTTCGCTGTGACTGGCCATAAGCGCGGATGCTTTGGGCGACGCGCGCACCACGCGCGGTGAGCGTCCAGGCGTAGGGCCCACCCTTGACGTGGCTCCCCTCGCTGCTGTTTCCCAGCAACCCGAGGCGCTTCAGGCGCGCCAAGAGCTTTGAGACCTGACCCTGGTCCGGGATCCCGGCCTGCTCGCCCACCTGGCGGTTCGAGGCTCCGGGCATCTCGGAGACCGCTTCGAGCACGCGCGCGGTGCGATACGTCAGGCGCATGTGGATGCCCCGCAGCGGATCGCCGTCTGCCTCCGCGGGCTCGCTATCGCCCTGGGCCGTCTCAGCGACCGATGGCGCCGGCGCCGGACGCGCGCGCTCCTGACGCGCGGCCGCCGGGCCCAGGTATGGCAGGACGATCATGCCCATCAGTTCGCCCTGCAGATCGCTCAGCGGCTCGCTATCGCCGCGCAGCAGGCGCGCGTACACGATCGAGGAGGCGGCGCCGATGATGCCCTCCGCCGTCAACGGGGGGCAGTCCCCTTTGCGGACA
>PLYX01000212.1 GCA_003151895.1 Solirubrobacterales bacterium | reverse complement strand
GCGGCCACGTCCATCGCCCGGTCGAGCGAGGAGCCGACGATCGCGCTCAGCAGCCTGACTCGTGCGCGCGCGTGTGCGTGTGCGCGCGTGTGCGCGCGCGGTGCCCCCTGACGCTGACGCATCGATTGCCCCACGCCCATCGATTGCGTCGGACGCGTCGATTGCGCCTCGGCCAGCCGCCGCGCGTCATTCGCGAGCACCGGGATCATGCGCGTGGCAAGCGACGCGGTGAGCGCCGAGCGAAACGACAGGCGGCGCGCCACTCGCAACAGCTCGTCGGGATCGACGGCGAGACTCGCGAGCGTCGTCGCGAGCATGACGATCGCGACCTTCAGCGCGATCACCGCCCCGTACACCAGCGCCTCCACCGTGAGGTTGCCCTGGCCGAACGGTCCGAGGTCGCCGAGCCGCGCGAACACGGTCAGCCCGTCGCGCGAGACGAGCACGTTCACCATCACGATCGGGAGCGCCATAATCGCCGCCGTGCGCAGCGAGCGCGCGAGCGCGCGTCCGACACCGGCGCACGCGCCCGCGAGCACGATCGCGACCGCCAGCACGGCGAGCACCAGCGGGTGGTCGCTCGAGAGGGCGGCGAGGATCAGCGCGATCGTCCACGCCGCCCCCACCGTCGCGCGGGTGGCGTGCAGCGGGGAGGGCAGGCGCCGGTAAAAGAGCGTTCGCATCGCGCCCGTTCCCGTCATCGTTCGACGGGGAGAGGCACTGCCACGCCCGCGCCTCCCAGCGCGAGCGCGAAGTGGTTGCGCAACGACTGTTCGCCGAGCGCGTTCGCGGCGAGGCCCACACCGGCGACGTCCGTGCCGGTGACCACCCACACGGGCGCATCTTCGCCATTGCGGGTGGCCGCCACCAGACCGGCGTGCGCGCCGAGCGTGCGCACGATGCGCCCGGCGGCGTCGAGCAGCGCAAGCGTCCTGCCGTCGGAGGAGAAGCGCGCGTACACCCCGCTGGAACGCGGTCCTCCTCCGATGCCGCGGGCTGCCGGGTCGGCGTCGATGGCGGAGTACGGACCGACCAGCATCCGCAGCGTCAACGATCCTTCTCCCCCCGACGTCGCGGCAAGCGCCGCGGGCACGCCGAGCGCGCGCAGACGGTCGAGCACCGTGCGACACGCCGAGACGGTCGGGTCGGGGCATTCCACGCGCACCGGGTAGCGCTTGCCTTCGATCCCGGCGAGAAACGGCTCGGGGAACGACCCCACCACCGCCGGGACGGTCTCGGTTTGGCTCCAGTCGTGCAGATCCCACCACACGCGGTCGCCGGCGTGCACGTTCGTGTCAGCGGCGCCCCTGGGCGCCTGCACACCGTTGACGTAGTAGAACCAGTCGCGCGCTTCGCCGCCCTTGACACCCTCGGACAGGCCGTCGATGCTCTGCACGAAGCCTCCGCCGTAGCGGGTGCTCACGGTGGCGTTGCGCTGGAGCAGGCTCATGACCGTCTCCTGGCCCACAACGCTCGGCGCCCGCGCGCCGTGCAGCACGCGCGCGCCGAAGTCGCGTGTGACGGTGAGCCGCACACCCTTCGGCGCCGGCCCCGGCCCGAGGCCGCAGCCCGCGAACGCGCAGAGCGCCGCGAGCGCGACCACCAGGGCCGGGGAACGCCGAGGGGTCATCGTCCCAACCAGGAGTCGTCGTCCTGACGAGGGTTCGTCGACCTAACGACTGACCCTGACCGTGAGCTCGTCGCGAATCGCGTTCGGGGCGCTCGCGAGGATCCGGTAGCTGCCGGCTTTCGCGAACGTCAGCCTGGCCTTGCCGAACGCGCCGGTTGTGACGGTGTGTCCCGCCGCCGACAGCTTCACGCCCGAGGCGGAGGACGCCTTGCCCGTGAGGTTGGCGAGCGCGGAGACGCTCACCGCGATCGTCCTGCCGGCCCGAGCGCTCCTGGGAGCGCTGAGCGCGAGCACGCTGGGGTTGAACATGCCCCGCGGACAGCTCGTTGCGACTTCCCGCGAGCACTGCGGGAAGAACAGCAGACGATCTCCCTTCTTCAGCGTGGCGCCGCAGATGCCGGTGGTGGCCGGCCTGCCGTCCACCCAGAACGACCAGTAGTAGCTGGAGGTGAAGGGGTATTCCTCTCCGCGAACACCGATCACGGGGTATCCCAGACCGGAGGAGAACGTGCCCGCGGTCCAGTGACCGTGTGTCGCGTCCTGCAACGCCACGGCGGCGGTGTCGCCTTCGCACGTGTCGGTCGGCTTGCCGTCCTTGTCGATCGACGCGGCCTTGGCGCTCACGGCTGTTTCGGATAGCAGCGTCGAGGAGATCCCCTCGACCCTGACGCTCACATGAGTACCGGCCGACGACTGAACCGCTCGGTCGCTCGACGCCTGACCGGCAACCGGCAGGGCGAGTACGGGTAGTGCCGCGGCGGCGAACGCGCCGACGGCGATGAGACGTGAGTGCTTCATGATGGAGCCACCCCTTTCCACGAGGGCTTGTGGGCTTGTGGTCGGAGGCAGGTCTCCTGGCTCCCGGGCCCACCCTCCGCGCCTTCCCGATCCGCCGAGCGGCCGATCAGTGGCTGCGCTTCCGCGCCGCGGCTGGCATCCCCGGTCACAGTGGCGGGTCCGCGCCGGATTCCCACCGGCTTCCCTTCGCCACCGACCGTATGAACACAGATATCCTACATGGTGGTCAGGTCGGCGCCGAGATCGCCGAGCGCGGCACGATCGCTCTCGTCGAGCACTGGGCGCTTAACGATCAGCCGCCGCGCGTGGTCGAGGTCGTCGGAGCGTCCGAACGTGAGCGCTGCGAGGACTCGCCCATCCTTCAGGTACCAGGTGGTGAAGTTGCCGTCGTCGTAGGAGCCGCGCACGATCTCCTCGTCCCACTCATAGGCGGGGCCGACGTACTCGAGCTCGCCCCAGTCGCCGAGCACCGAATAGAAGTAGGGGACGACCTCGTGGGGGACGTTGCCGCCGAGCATGTTCAGCGCGGCGGTCTTGCCGTGGTTGAACGCCACGTCCCAGTGCTCGATGCGCACGTGCCCGCCGTGTGGCGGCGAGTCGTACTCAGCGATGTCGCCGGCCGCGAACACCCCGGGAGCCGAGGTTTCAAGCCGCGATGAGCACACCACTCCCCCACGCTCCCCGATCTGAAGGCCCGCACGCTGAGCGAGGCCGACGTCGGGAGTGACGCCCGCGCCGATCACAACCGCGTCGGCCGGGAGGCGCAGTCCATTCGTGGTAACCACCTTCCCCACACGCCCGCCTGCGTGCGCCCCAGAGGGTGTGCCCTTCAGGGTATCCCCCTCGAAGCGCTCAAGTCCGTCGGCGCCGTGCACGACGATGCCGTGCGATTCGAGCATCTCCTGGAAGAAGCGGCCCGCGCGCGTGCCGAAGCCACGCTCCAGCGTGACGTCCTCCTGCATCACGATGATCGCCCTCTTGCCCATCAGGGTCAGCGAGGCGGCCACCTCGCAGCCGATGTAGGAGCCACCGATGAGCACCACGTTCTCGGCGTCGGCAACGCCCTCGCGGATCGCGTCGGCGTTGCCGAGCGTGCGCAGGTAGTGGATCTGCTCGAGCTCGCACCCGGGCACGTTCAGGCGGCGCACGTTCGCGCCGGTGGCGAGCAGCGCCTTCTCGAAGCGAACCTCCTCCTTGTTCGAGAGCTTGGCGGTGCGCGTCTGCGCGTCGAGCGACATGACGCTCGTGCGCGTGAGCAACTCGACGTTCTGCTCCCCCCACCACTCGTTCGGGCGGAACAGCGGCTGCTCGCGAGTCTCCTGCCCGCGCAGGTACCCCTTCGAGCACTCCGGACGGTTGTAGGGCGGGTCGGGCTCGCGGCCGACGAGCAATATCTCGCCCTCGGCGCCCGACTCGCGCAGCCAGCGCGCGCAGTTGGCGGACGCCAAGCCTCCCCCGATCAGCAGGAACTCGACCTCGCGCGCGCTCATCGTTGCCACATTAGTGCAGATCGGGTTCTGTCCATTCGTGGCGGTCGGTCGCCCTGACGGGGTGCAGTCCCACGGGTTACAACCCCGGCGGATGCCTCACCGACCAGTGCGCCCACGTGGGAATGTGGTCGAGGATGCGCCAGCGCGGTCCGTCTTCGTCGCGGTTGGGACCGGTGTCGGTGCCGTGGTGGCTCGTGTCCAGGCGCAGGCCGGCGATCACGACGAACACGTGGTCGGTGGGCGCGGTCGTCGCGTAGATCGTCACCCATCGCCCCGGCCCGGGATCGCCCCAGTTGACGTAGTTCTGCGCGAGCGGGTTGTCGCGCACGATTTCATCGATCGGCCGCACCCCCGAGCGGTAGAGGACGTAATTGAGGGTGCTCGAGCAGTCCTCGCTTGTCGCGCCGCGCGGGTCGGGGTGGCCCGCCGAACCGTACGGCAGGTCCTGCAGCTCGTTGCCCGCCATCACCATCGCCTGCGCCACGCCGGGCGCTTCGCTTGGGATCAGCGCCACGTGGCCATCGGACGGTGACAGCACCGCGCGTTCTCCGGCTATGAATTCGACCGGCGCGGTGCTGCCGGTGGCCGTCGCTTCTGACGGCACCGGCGAGGAGGGCGAAGAAGGCGAGGAGGGCGAAGAAGGCGAGGAGGGCGAAGAAGGCGAGGAGGGCGAAGAAGGCGAGGAGGACGAAGAAGGCGAGGAGGACGAGCCGCGGTAGAGCGACGCCCAATGCTCGACCTCTTGCACGTACCAGCCCGCATGGTTGTACGCGAAGATCGCCTTCCTGTAATCGCCTGGAGCGCCTGACGCGTGCAGGTAGTTGGCCATGCTGAAGATCGCATCCGCGGGGTTCCAGCGATCGATCGCGCCATCGCCGTTGCCGTCCACCCCATACCGGCGCCAGGTCGATGCGAGGAACTGCGCCGGCCCGCCCGCGCCGGCCGAGTTCGTCGCCCCCTCCTTCGTACACGACGGGTCCGGATCGCGCCCGTGATCGCACTCCACCTTGCCGATGCCGGCCAATATCGACCAGTCCAGGCCATAGCGCTGGGCCGCCTGCTGGTAGAGGCTCAAGTACTGCGCTGGTATTTCGGCCTCGGCGCGTGCCGAGGCCCCGAAGCTGTCGGTGCCGCCGCCAAGCGATACCCCGCCCACCCCGGCGAGCGCCGCGACGACCATCAGCGAGAACAGGCCCACGGCACCCGCCACCACGATCGTCGCGCCCACCAGCTTGGCCCCCAGCCGGCCTGCTGAGACGCCGGGGCGCGTGAGCGTTCTGGTGCTCACTGCCGCGGTCGGGAGCCAAGCTGACGCTTGCGCCGCACCGCGACCTCACGGGCGTCGTCCATCACGCTCGAGCTCTGCCGAGCCCGCTCCGACGCATCCCCTTGCTCGCCCGCCTGCCGAATCCCGGCCGTCGAGGGGTCTTGCCGGCTCGATCGCGGCGCTTGCGGTCCCCTGCGCGCGGCTTCGCCCGCGGGACCCACCGGCTGCGAGTGGCCACCCGCGGGATGAACGCCCCCTACGCGCCCACTCTGTGCGCCTTGCCTACCGGCGTGCCTGCCGGCCACGGCGCTTACCGCGAGCTCGCCCACCTCGAGCTCGGGTTCGACCATCGCCAGCGCAAGCGTCTCGCGGCGCGCATGCGTCCCTTCGATCCGCTGTTCGCGAGCGCCCAGCTTCGCCGCCCTGCGCGTATCGCCGTTCGCGAGAGCCTTCTCACGCTCGCGCCGCACGCGCTCCAACTGCCCGCCCTGCCCCGCCTGACCGGCCCCACCACCCGCGAACGCCGCCTGGACGGCTGCTTGCTCACCGGCCAAGCCGCTATTCCGGTAGCGGCCACGCTTGCGCCCGACCCGCTCGCCACCGCCCGCCCGCTTGCGCTCTCGCGCGGTTCCGCCGTCCCCGCCACTCTTGTTACCCCCGCCACCCTTGCCACTCCCGCCGTCCCCGCCACCCTTACCACCCGTCGGTCCCTCAGCGTCTGTCCCCCCACCAGCCGGGGACTGCTTCTCCGGCTCCGGCGCCGGCGGAATTTTCGTGTGGGGTTTCAAGCGCGACTTGGACCGCGGTTTCACGTCCGGCGCAGGCCGCCTGAGCTTGTCCCGCGTCGTACGCACCGGGCGCAGCAGCGCGCGCGGCGTCTCGAGCGCCTCGCCCACCCGGCGCGCGATCGACCGGGGTCCGGGCTGGCCGCGCCCACCGCTCTGAGCCCACCCGAGCGTCTCGTGACGCTTCAGAAACACCCCCCACCAGAAGGTCGAGATCAGCAGCCACTGCTCCCACCACCCCAGGATGGACAGGCTCAGCAGCAACCTCATCATCATCAGCACCACTCCCAACAGAAACGAATATGTGAGCTTCGCTGTCACCGCCTCCATCAGCTTCAGAGCCCAACCGCGAAAAGCCGATCGCCCGCCGTCACCAAGCGCGGGAGCGAGCACCGCGGCGGGCGCCAGCAGTAGGAAGAAGAGCCCAACAAGCGCGGCGCCCATCAGCCGCAGAGCCAGGTAGCCCAACAACAGCAGCATCCCCAACCCGCCCAGCCAAATGGCGAATAGTCCGATGACGCGCGACCCCGTTCCCTTCTGAGAGCGGAATTCCGCCTGCGGCCCCGTCGGGTCCTTGCATTCATCCGCCGATTTGTTGTCGCCGCACAGAACGTTGAGCAGCATCCCTTCCTTTGTCACCGAATTGCGTTCCGGTTCGTTGGCTGGCAGCGCGAGGAACAGCTCGCCGTTGCTATGCGCTTCATGCAGCAACGTTGCACTCGCGGAAAGCATTCGAGCCTTGGGGCTGGCGCCGGCGCCACAGATGTTCCGGCATCCGCTCTTCTTCTCCTCGTCGGCGGCAATTGCCAACGCGGCCTTCTGCAGCCTACCGTCGAGCCGCGATTCACTCTCACACCACCCCACGTCGCCGAACTCCAGATAGCACCAGGGCGTGCTCACCACGCTGCTGAAGATCACCTGCATGGTGTCAGCCAATGTGCGCTCGGCATGACCGGGCGTTCCGCTCGCAACGGCTGCCATCGTGCCGAGGCCTGCCTGATTGGCCCACTGCTCGACCGCCCCGACGGTGCCGGTCGGGTCGGCAATCACCCACAGGCCGCCGGCCATCATCGCCAGCATCGCAAGAACCTGACCCATGGTTTCCGCGACTTGGCGCCGAACCAGGCCGTGATATACGGCGAGGATCGACGCGATCGCCAATACGATCACCAACCACGGTTCGGTGAACGTCAAACGAGCGTTGCGCAGCGCAGCGGTGACCTGGCGCAACAGGGAATCGCTCAGCAGATTAAGTGAATAGCACCACTCGAACATCACCACCAGGCCGTGTGTCGCCGACACCAGCGCCATCCATCCAAACTGGGCAAAGTTCTCTACCGTCGCCGACATGTCGTTACCCCACTTGCCGATCCCGGTGTCGATGTGCACGTCGAATGCGTAATTGTTCGTGGGATCAGGCGCCGCCACGAAGTTGTCGGTTTCACAGCTGCGCTGCTGTGCGGCCGACAGGCCGCTCGGGTGGCGGCAGAGGGGACTGTCCAAGCCGTTGCCGGTAAGCGGGTCCCCTCCGCTGGATGGCGCCGAGGCCGACGCTTCATCACCAGCCGACCCTCCTCCTGGTGTGAGAACCGGCCCGCTCGGCGCGTGCGGCATACCCTGCGGAGATTTCGCCGGCGGGCCGCTCGGCGCATTCGGTGCGTGCGGCGCACCATGGGGCGATGCCGCCGGCACATCACTTTGCGCGTGCGGCGCACGGTGGGGCGACGGCGCCGTGCGATGGCGCGCGGAGGACGACGCGGGCGCGCCGGGGTTGTAGGTGATGATCGTCGCCCCCCGCGCCTGCCCACCCGGCAAGGCCGATACCCCCACCGCCAAGCCCGAGCAGGCCGCCAACGTCACACAGACGTTCCTCACGACGCGTTCGTGTCCGGGGTCGTCGAGAAGGCGCGCAACAGCGCGGGCGCCACCACCTCGACCTGGATCGCCTCGACACGCCCGCGGTGGTCGCGGAACAGGCAGCGGCCGGCCTCGAATTCGAGCAGCCGCTCGCGCGCGCGACGATCCTCGGGGTCGAGCCCCAGCAGGGTGAGCGCGCGAGCGGCCTCGGCCTCCGAGCGCATCCCGAACACGAACGTCGCCCCCAGCAGGTTCTCAAGCGATTCACGCTCCCCCACGAGCGCGTCGGTGACGAGCTGGGTGGAGATGATCGGCACCGCCAGCTCCGAGCGCCCCATGCGCTGCAGCGAGGCGAGCAGCGTGCGCCCGACCGGGTCTCCCAGCAGGCGCCAACCCTCGTCGAAGGAGAACAGCTTCAAGCGCTCGCGCTCGCTTGACATGAGATGCATCGCGAACATCGCGATCAGCCGCACGATCTGCTGGCCGACGCGCTCGGCCTGGGTGTACTCCGAGCGCGGAGTGCCCGGCTCGGGACCCGGCAGGTCGCGGATCGACAGGTAGGTCACCTGACGGTGGCCGACCGGCGCCAGCTTCACGGCTGGATCGGCGAAGCCGAGCTGGGTGAGCCCCGAGCGTGCGTAGATCTCGAGCGTCTTTGACACCTGAACGTCGACCTCGTCTCCCTCCGCCAGCGCCCGCACGACCTCCAGGCAGGTCGGCTCGCGCGAGCGCCTGATCACGCGATCGACACCCGCCACCACGGCCGTCTCCCAGGCCGGCTCGGCCCGGCCGGGCAAGAGGTCGCACAGAAACGAGACCGTCGCGTCCTGACGCAGGTGCTCGGGCGCGACGCGCAACGGATCGAGCATCCCGCGCAACGCCGGGTCCGGGCGCAGGGCGATCGTCTCGGCGTGCGGCGCGACCTCCTCGAGCAGGTGGAAGCGATGGTCGCCCTTCGGGTCGCAGTCGATCACGCGGGCGCCCTGCAGGAACCCCTCGTACTTGAGCTTCTGGGCGAGCGTGGTCTTGCCCGAGCCGAGCGCCCCTACGCTCAGGATCGTCGTGTTCCGATCGCTTTCGGAGCCCTCGCGCAGGTTGAAGCGAACCGGCTGGCGCGACCCCGAGAGGGTGTGGCCGAGGTAGTAGCCCCTGCGCGAGCCCACCGCGTGCGTGGCGGTCGGCATCATCGCCGCGACCTGCTCGAGCGTGAGCGTGTCGTCGTAGCCGACCACGCGCGTGCGCTGGGCGGGGAGGTGCTGCAGGAACAGCTCCAGCTGATCGCCGAGCGGCCGATGCAAACGGATCTCGCCATACGCCCGCCGGCACACCTCCACGCGCTCTGAGAGCTCCTCCTCGCTACAGGCCCCGATCGCGATCGAGAGCGTCGCCCTCAACAGGGGAGGACGGCTGGAAGCCTGCAGATAGGCCAGCAGATCGCGGGCTTCCTGGGTGCGCTGATAGCCGAGATCGGAGACCCCCTGGTCGCCGTCAGACTCGGCTCGCACGATCTGATCGGCATCCTGAACCCGGCGCCGCGCGATTCGCAGGGCAAGCTCGTTGGGCAGAAAGCGCGCGTTCAGCGACAGATCGACCCCGAACGGCAGGCTTTCCACGGGTGCGAACATCAACTCGACGCGCGCCCCCGGGAAGGATGCCTGCTCCGGCAGCGCCCCCAGCACGAGCTGCGCCTGCCAGCTCACGCCCAGCTCGGACTCGACCCGCAGCGAGCGGCCGCGATGTTCGACGTAGCCGTCCATCCAGCGCGTGACGTCACCCTCCAGCGGAGCCAGCACAGCCTCGCCGTTGCGTTCGAACACGAGCGCTCGCGGCTCGTGCAACCCGTCGATCAGCGGCTCGCCGAGCCCGCGACAGAACGCACGGCGGATCAGCCACTGCAGCTCGGCTCCCCGGGCGGGACGAACCGGCAGGAAGTCCTCCAGGCGCGCGTGGGCCTGGTCTGCGCGCACGCGAGCGCGCTCGAGCTCGGACGCTCTCAACAGGCGTCCGTCGCGTGCGGAGAGGGCCCTCCGAAGGGACTGCAACCACTCGCGCGGATGGCGCTCGGCCGCCCGCGACACATAGGAGGCGACGTCGCGCTCGGGGTCGCGCAGGCTGACAAGCAGGAACACCGACGGTTGTGCCGCCCCCGCTTGCGCAAGGTGACTCGCGTGCTCATGGGCATAGCGACCGCTCGCACGCACGTGGGGCCCGCGAGTCGCCTCACCCAGTTCCCCCAGGTACCTGCGCAAGTCCCAGCGCTGGGAGACGCGCAGGATCTGGACGTCCGCTTCGATCGCGTCAAGGGCGCCGAGCAGGGCGAGCAGGCGAGCGCGCTTGCCCTCCTCGGAGAGCCACTCGTACGACGCGCTCGACACCGCGAAGGCGGCCCATGCGTCGCTGAGGCTCGCCCCGAAGACGCAGTTGCCGTAGACGAATGCGATCGGAGAGCGCACGTCTCACCGCACCCGCAAGCGCGCCCCCCGACGCAGGGCGATCACCTGGCCGGAGGCGGGCGCTCGCCGGCCGGCCAGGCCGCTCAACGTCATGTCCGGACGGCGCAGGGCACGCCCGATCGCCCCGACGCTCCACTCGGCGCGCAGATGCGCCGCCGTGACGAGCACCGTCCCGGGCCCCGTGTAGCGCATGCGCCGCAAACGAGCATCGGAGCCGTCGGGGAGCAAGACGATCGGCTGCGGATACCAGCGTTGCCCCACCCTCGAGCAGTCGCTCGCCCGGCAAGGGCGCACACCGGAGAGGTGGCGCGGGCCGGCCGCATATCTCAGAAGCGAGCGCGCCGCGAGGTGAAACGGCCGCCCCTCGAGGCGGATCATCGTGAGCACGGCCGCGCCCGCGCCGGGCAACCCCAGATCGCGCATGTACCACGGCAGCGTTCTTGAGACCGCGCCGAGCAGCGGAACCGAGCCCGCGATCAACGCCACCGCGACGATCGCCAGGAAGTACACGATCCCCCGCAGCGGAACCCCTCCCGGATTGAGCCTCAGCCGGTCGACGCGATAGATGCGCCGCTCGAGGTCGAACACCGTCCTGTAGGACCGGATCTCCACGACTTGCCAGCCCGCCTTGCCGCTCGTCCGCGCCCGGCCCGCTCAGGACGCCCCGAACAGCGAGTTGACCGTGTCGTGCAACACGTTCACGCCGGCCGGGGTGGCGAGCAGGATCGCGACCAGCCCGACCGCGAACACGCCCGCCGCCTCCTTGAAGTCACGTCGGAACGCGAGCACGATCGACGCGATCGCAAAGCCCAGGGCGATCAGGCTCATCGCGATCTTGCGCCCGGCTTCGCCCGCCTTCTGGGCCGCCGATTCAAGCGAGGCGCCTTTTTCCCCGGATGGGGCGACAACCGCCATGCTCAGTCCGCCGAGCGCGCCGGCGGTCATGTTCGGCCCCGTGGGCACAGCCGCCGCGCCCGCCGGCGCCGGCGCGAGAGTCGCGAAGGCGAGAAGCAGGACGACGAGCACCCTTGACGCTCGCGCGCGGAATGGTTTGGCGAGTGTGTTCATCGTGGTCTCCTTGGTTGTTTGGTGTGGGTGTGTGGCGGGTCCACGCGCGGTCCCAGGTCCCGCGTGCGTGGCCCTACGTGTCGGGGTCCATCTGGATCGCCGATATCTCCCAGCGCCCGGCGTTTGAGACGACGTCGAGTTCGTAGCCGAGCGTGTACTGGGCCCCGCGTTCGTCCTGGGCCTGCACGACGGCGAGCACCGAGCGTCCGTCCGGGGACCAGTCGAGGCTGTGGACCGACTGCAGCGCGAGCGTCAGACCCGGCAGCGAGACGTGCGCGCTTGCGGTGAGGTCGGCGGCGAGCTCCGATTCGGCGCGCGCGAGGTAGTTGCGCAGCGCTCGCGTGAGCACCGTCCGAAGCGCCGGTTCTTCGACTTCGCGCAACCGGCCGGGAGACTCCGCCTGGGTCGATGCGGGTGCTCCCACGAAAGCGGGATAGCCGGCGAGCGCCAGCTTGCCGTCCGTCCCGCGGACGACGCTCACACTCAGATACAAGAGGCCGGCGGAATCGGTTTGAGCAGCGACGGTGTACACGTGCTCGCCGGGCGCGGTCGCGCGCGCTTGGACGACTTCCGTCCACTGAACCTTCTGCTCACCGCCGGCCGGTGGTTGCAGACCGCCGTCTGCTTCCATCCACGAGCCGGCAAACGGCGCCAGCGCGAGACTGTGGGCTTCAAGATCGCGTGAGTCCCATGTGAGGTAGCGCTTGGCGAACAACGACGCGAAGCCCTCGGCTCCGAGGTCGGGGAGCGACGCGCTGGGCGCTGAGACGCGCTGGATGAGCGGACGTGGCGGAGCGATCGCGAAACGGGCGCTGGCGAGCAGGCCCGCTACGGCGAGCGCCTGGAGCAGGTAGCGCGGCAGTTCGCGCCCGACCCGTATCCGCCATAGCGGCCGTGGCGTGACGGTAACCGTGGCGTTTGGGGGAGCGCTCCTCATCTCCTCATCGCTCGAATTCGAACTCTCCGTCGATGGGTGGCGCTTGCGCACCGGGCCGCGTGGGTTCGGACGTGGTGGGCCGCGGTGGCTGCGCCGACTCCACGGACGCCGCCTTCGACGCGGACCCGGCGGACGTTGGCGCAACGGTGGTGTCACCGCCGGCGCTCCAGGTCGAGGGACTCCCGGTCGAGGGACTCCCGGTCGAGGGACTCCCGGTCGAGGGACTCCCGGTCGAGGCGCTTCCGGCCAAGGCACTCCCGGCCGAGGAATGGCGGGGCGCGCGAGTGCGGGCACGCGCGGGCGCGCGCATACGCGAGGCGGGCCCGTTGGACATCCTCACCACCGACCGGTGGCTGATGGGGGCATCGACTGATGCGTGAGCCGCGGCGCCGGCGTGGGTCGTTTGCGCGGCAACGACCCGTGGCGCGGCGGGCAGCCGGTGCGATACGTTCAAGACGACAAGGCCGAGCGCACCGACTGTGACGCCCATCAGCACCCCGAGCCCGACGAGCCGGCCCGAGCGTGAGCTGTGCGACGGCGGCGCTACGGCGGAGTGTTGGTAAGCCGCATGCGCGTGGGTGGGTGTCCGGTGGGACTCCTTGCCGGTGGGCGGCGCCCAGGACTCCTCAGCCGCGTGAGGCGCAAACGACTCATCGTCGGCGGACAGAGCGTCGTCGGCGAGGTACTCGTCTTGCCCGTACACGCGGTAGACCTCGCGCGGAGCCCTGTGCCAGAGCGTCATGAGCGTTCCTGCGCGCGGTCGTGATCGAGCACGCATGCGACCGGGAGCAAGGATGGGGAGATATCCCGCTCCCGGCCGCGCACGTGCGGATGGGAAGCGCCGCGCGAGCGTCTCGGCAACCGATCGCCGGCGTCCCAAGGGACGCGCCTATGTGGGGGGCGAGTGATGTTCATAGGTGTGTCCCTGCTCTCTAATCCGACGGGCGCCGGCAAGCGGGACAGGCGAGTCGAAATCGTCGGCGGACCGCGCGGCACGACCGTCGCGCTGCTGGGCGCCCCGGGCAGAGGGCTCGGTCTGACCGGCGTACGACTCGGCGGCGAGTAGCCGTGTGAGTCGGGCACGGGCGCGCTGGGCCACCTTGCGGTACTTCTCGGCCGACCAGCCGTGTGTGCGACAGAACTCGTCGCACTCCATGTCGCTCGAGAGCTGGCTTGCGAGCACCATCCGCTGATCGCGCGAAAGCTCGCGCGAGATCTGACCGATGCGCCGCAGGTCTTGGCGCAGCAGCGCGAGCCGCTCGACGTCGGCGCGGGCATCGGCGATCTCCACTCCGCCGCCTTCGCAAGCGGCGAGCGGGAGCGCGGTGGCGATCGCCGCCTCGATCGGACTGCGCCCGCTCAGCGCGCGGCGGCGGTCGTGGATGCGCGACAGCAGTCGCTGCTCGAGAGCGTTGGCGATGTGGGCGTAACCGGCGAACACCCCTCTACGCCCGGCGCGGGTGAGCAGCTCCAGCGTCGCCTGGCTGTAGCAGTCTTCGAGATCCTCGCGCGAGAGACGGTGACGGTGGGCCGCGAGCAGCAGATCGCGGCGCGAGCGTGCGACGAGCGCGACCGCTTCGACGGGATCGAATGGGCCGAGCCGCGCGGGCTTGCCGACTCGCGTGGGGCGCGTCGCGACTCGCCCGTCGCTCTCCTGTCGGGTGGACACGCGAGCATGTCGGTGTAAGTGGCCCGCAGACCCCCCTCCCAATTCCTCCGCACGTGGCTACGCGCCTTCGACGGCTACCAGCAGCGCAGCCGGCGACTCGGCTTCGTGGTGGCTGTCGTCAAGCGCTTCGACGAGGACCAGGGGAGTCAGATGGGAGCTCTGATCGCTTACTACGGGTTCTTCTCGCTGTTCCCGCTGCTGCTCGTGTTCGTCACCCTGCTGGGGTTCGTGCTCGACGGCAATCCGAGCGCGCAGGAGAGCGTGCTGCACTCGACGCTTAGCCAGTTCCCGATCATCGGCACGCAGCTTCAGAGCAACATCCACTCGCTCAAAGGCAGCTTCGTCGCGCTCGCGATCGGGATCGTGGGAGCGCTGTTCGCGGGGCTCGGTGTGACTGGGGCGACGCAGAGCGCGTTCAACAACGTCTGGCAGATCCCGCGCCGGCGTCAACTGGGCTTCGTCGCGTGGCGCTTGCGCGGGCTTGGCCTACTTGGGCTGCTCGGGGTGCTCAGCATCATCTCGACGGTCGCAGCCGGCTACGTGACCGCTCAGACGGCCGGAGTTGCGGCTGTGATCGCAGGCGTGGTGGCGGCGCTGGCGGCGAACCTCCTGCTGTTCTTCACGGTCTTTCGGATGCTCACAACCGAGGAGGTGGACACGCGCGAACTGCTCCCCGGCGTGATCCTGGCGGCAGTGCTGTGGCAGATGCTCCAGCACGTCGGCGGCTTCTATGTGGATCACGTGGTGCGCCACGCCAAGGAGACCTCGGGCCTGTTCGCGTTCGTGCTCGGCCTGCTCACCTGGCTGTATCTCGGTGGCCAGGTGACGGTGCTTGCGGCTGAGGCGAACGTCGTGCGCGCCCGTCGGCTGTGGCCGCGCAGCCTCTTCTCGGCGAGAGTTGAGCGTCCTTGAGATGCCACGGGCCGCTCCCGGGAACCGAGGTGGAAAGGCCCTCGCGCCGGGCACTTGAAGACCGAGGAAACGCGGGCTATACTAACTACACTTTCGTAAGCACATATGGAGCGTATACCGATGGCTTCAACCCCCTCACCCACTTCACAAGGTGGCCAACCACAGGAACAGCAGCCCAAGCCCGTGCTGCGGATGATTCCCCTCGACGACACGGTCGTGTTCCCGAGCATGGGCATCACGCTCACCGTCGACGTGGGCGACGACGAGCGCGTCGTGCTCGTGCCACGCCACGAGAACGAGTTCCTGGAGGTCGGCACGATCGCCGAGGTCTCAGAGCAGCTGCGCCTGCCCGGTGGCGGCCACGCGGTCGCGCTGTCGGGCGAGCACCGCGCGCTGATCGGCGCCGCGCAGACCGGCCCCGAAGGAGAGCTGCGCGTCGAGGTGGACGAGCGCCCCGACGACGTTCCGGTGGACAAGCGCACACGCGAGCTCGAGCGCGAATACCGCGCCGTGGTCGAGGAGATCCTCGAGCTGCGCGGCGACGATGGACGCATCGCGGCGTTCCTGCGCGCGATCGTCGAGCCCGGCCCACTGGCCGACTCGGCCGGCTACTCGCCCAATTTGACATACGAGCAGAAGGTCGAGCTGCTGCGCACGCTCGACGTGACCGACCGCTTGGAGCTCGCCGTCAAGCTGCAGCGCGAGAGCCTCGCCGAGCTGCTGGTGCGCAAGCGCATCCGCGAGGACGTGCAGGAGGGCGC
>PLYX01000275.1 GCA_003151895.1 Solirubrobacterales bacterium | reverse complement strand
CGCGATGACGGGGCCCCGCGGCGCGGCGACGGTGTCGAGTTGCTCCCGCGCGTGGTGTTCGCGCTGCTCGTGCTCGCCTGTTTCGGGGCGCTGATCGTGACGCAGCGTCTCAAGCACACCCCGACGGCGGTGCAGCACTTCAAGAGGACCAACGTGATCGCCCCGGCATCCGGTGGCGAATCGAAGGAAGAGCACATCTCGTTCGAGCTCACCAGGGCGGACAGGGTGACGGTGACGATCGAAAGCTCGTCGGGCGTCGAGGTGGCGACGCTCGTGAGCGACCTGCCGGTGGCGCGCTACAAAACGCTCTCGCTGCGCTGGAACGGCCGCCGGGGAACCGCGCACGGCTACAGGGTGCTGAGGCGAGCCGACGGGTACACCACTCTGCTGCCGGTCAACCGTGGCGCCCCGGCCCCGGCCGGCGAATACAGCGTGCGCGTGAGCCTGCGCGAACAGGGTCGCTCGGTGCCCTCGCCGCGCAGCTTCAAGTTGGTGCGGGAATGATCGCGACGACACTGCCAAGCCCGGGGGTGATCGCGGCGGGGGCGCTCGCCGCGCTGATGGTGATCGCCGCGCTGGCGCTCGTGATGCGCCGCCATCCGCAGGCATTCCCGGTGCTTGCGGTGCTCGCGCTGCCGTTCCGGCTGCCGATCTCGACCGACGGGCGGACGGTGAACCTGCTGCTTCCGCTGTATGCGGTGGTGGCGGCGGGCACGCTCGCCCACCTCGTGCCGCGACTCCTCCCCCATTCGGGGACCCCCCATGGCGGGGGGCAGGCAGGGGGACGTCGCGGCGCCTATCGCTCGGGCCGGCCGTTGATGGCGCTCGACTGGCTGCTGGGCGTGGCGGTCGTCCTCTACGTATTGCAGGCGAGCTACTCGACCGACCTCTCCAAGGCGGCGCAGAACATCGCCTTTTTCTATGTGCCGTTCGGCTTGCTGTATGTGCTGATGCGCGAGGCGCCGTGGACCCCGCGGCTGGTGGGTCGCTGCTTCGGCGTGGCAGTTGCGCTGGCGGTGCTGTTCGTGGGGGTCGGCTTCGTCGAGTACTACCGCAAGGCGCTGTTCCTGAACCCGAAGGTCGTGGCGTCGGACGAATTCGGCAACTACTTCCGCGTGAACTCGCTGTTCTTCGACCCGAGCATCTATGGGCGCTTCCTCGCGCTCGTCATGATCGCCGCGACGACCGCCGTGCTGTGGGGGCGGGCTCGGCGCGAGCAGTTGATCGGCGCGGCCATCTTGGCGTGGCTGCTCGCGGGGCTTGTGACGAGCTTCTCGCAGTCGAGCATCGCCGCGCTGCTGCTCGGGTTGGCGGTGCTCGCGGCATGGCGCTGGGACGTGCGTGGCACGGTGTACGTATCGGTGGCGCTGGTGGCTGTCGCGGGGGTGGTCGTACTCGCGGCGCCGGCCTCCCTGCACTTTGGCCTGACGGGAGCGGGCGGGTCTGCGAGTAACGCCACGAGCGGGCGCACGAAACTGATCTCCGGGGGACTCGACCTGTTCGTCGCGCGCCCCCTGCAAGGGTACGGATCGGGGTCGTTCGAAACCGAGTACAAGCGCCGGCGCAGGGCGAGCGCGGCGAGCGCCGCCAACGCGACGTCGGCGTCGCACACGATCCCGATCACGGTCGCCGCCGAGCAGGGGGTCGTCGGGCTGGCGCTGTACGTGGCCTTGATCGTGGTGGCGCTGCTCACTCTCTTCCGCGGCGCGGGCCGCTCGCCGCCGCGGATCGCAATCGCCGCGTGCTTCGCGGCGCTCGTGCTGCACACGTGGGTGTACGCGGACTTCCTGGAAGACCCCGTGACATGGACCCTGCTGGGCATCGGTGTGGCCCTTGGCACTCTCGCTGAGAGCGCATGCGCGAGTACCTGAAGCGGTTGGTGAAGACGGGGGCGGCCTACCAGGCCGCGGAAATCTTCGCGAAGGCGATCGCCGTGGTGACGCTGCCGCTGTACACGCGACATGTGTCGAGCGAAGCGTACGGCGCCTACAACACGCTGCTGACGTCGGTCATCCTCTTCAGCATCGTCTTGCGCCTGGGCGTGGGGGAGGCGTTTGTGCGCTTCTACTTCAACGACGCGAACCAGGAGCGCAGGACGCGGATCGCGCGCACGGCGACCGCCACGGTTGCCTGGACCACGACCGTGGCGACACTCGTGGCGGTGGCTTTCTCGAGCGAGCTCTCGCGGCTGGTGCTCGGGTTCGACGACCCGCTCTTGATGGACTGCGCGATCCTCGGGCTGTGGGCGTTTACGAACATCGAGATGGCATACGCCCAGCTGCGCGTGGACGAACGCGCTCGCGCCTACATGTACGCGTCGGGCGCGAACGTGCTGATGACGGTGACGTTTACGATCGCGCTGGTCGTGTTCGCAAGCCAGGGCGCTCGCGGCCTGTTGCTCGGCAACTTCGGCGCTTCGGCGATCGTGGTGCTCGGCCTGTGGTGGGTGCTGCGCGGGCGCTTCTCGCTGCGCGTGCTAGCCGATCTTCGATCGGTGGCGGATCTGCGTGCGATGCTGCGCTTCGGGCTGCCGACGGTGGCGGCCGACGCGAGCGTGTACGCGCTGCAGGTGGCCGATCGCTTCTACCTGTTCCGCGGCGTGAGCCATGCGGCCGCCGGCGAGTACTCGATCGCGGTGCAGCTCGCGACCGTGGTGTTCGTGTTCGTGCGGGGCTTCCAGTACGCGTGGCCGCCGCTTGCGTATTCGATCGACAGCGACGCGGAGGCCTCGCGGCTGTATTCGATCGTCACCACCTACTTCGTGCTCGCCACGGGCGTGGTCGTGGCGGGGGTCGCGCTGCTCGGGCGCTGGTTGGTGAGGCTGCTCGCGGCGCCCGAATTCTTCGGCGCGCATGAGGCGTTGCCGTGGCTTGCGCTCGGCTGGACGCTGTACGGGCTCTACCAGGTGATGATCGTGATCACCGGGCGTGCGCGGGTCACACAGCGCAACATTCCCGCGGCGGCCGCGGGGCTCGCCGTGAACGTGGTGCTGCTCGTCGTGCTCGTGCCGAGCAGCGGGTTCGGCCTCGGGATAGCGGGCGCGGGGATCGCGCTGTGCGGCGCGTATGTGGCGATGGTGGTGGTCATGCACCTGCTCACCCGCGGCGTGTTCGCCGTGGACTTCCAGTGGCGGCGTCTGGCCCAGCTCGCGGCGATTCTTGGCGGCGTCGCGGTGTCGGGCGAGCTGCTGCTGCCGAGCGCCGGATTCGCCGGCCTCGCGCTGCGCGTGCTGTGGCTGGCGCTGATCCCGACGCTGCTGCTCGTTACGCGCTTCTTCGCGCCCAACGAGCGTGAGCAGGCACGCGCGATCGTCGCCGACGCCCGCCGGCGGGTGGCGGCCTTCCGCGCGGGCGGAGGCGACGTGGAGGCATACGCGGAGGATCCCCTACGGGATATTTGAGCGGTTGTAGGCGTCGGCGGCCTCGCGCAGCCCCTCACCGCGCGATGGCCATAGCGATGCGGTGACATGGCGCCAGTAGCGCTTCGGGGAGTGGCCCGGCAGGAGCAGCGCGACGAGCGCTCGCACCCCATAGGACCAGGCTGTCAGCCAGCGCACCGCGAGCGCGGCCGCGGGCGAGTGGTGCTTGCGCATGTAGAGGTCGCGGTTGCGCGCCATCTCCACGATTCGCGGCTCGGGCACAGTGTCGGTGGAGAGCTGCTCATGGTGGATCGCCACCGCGCTCGGAACATATAGGCTGCGCCAGCCCGCGTCGCGTAGCCGCCGCGCGAAGTCCACCTCGTCTGAGTACACGAAGAAGTCGGGGTCGAGGTAGTCGACCTGGGCGGCCGCCTCGCGCCGCACGAGCAACGCCGAGGACTGGCACCAGTCGACCTTGCGCGTGCGATCGCCCGTGCTCTGCACGGTGTAGAGCCGGTGCAGGAACAGCGCGCCCGCGAGCGCCGTGAGCGGCGTGGGGAAGCGCCACGCGCAGGCCTGCTTGTGCCCTTTAGGGTGACCACCGGGGTGCGGGTCGGCGGCGGCGCCCGCGCCGTCGGGGCGCAGCAGCTTGGCGCCCGCGCACGCTGCGCCCGAGTGCCGCTCGAGCGCCTCGTGGAGCGCCAGCGTGGCGCCTGGCTGAAGCTCTGAGTCCTCATTGAGCAGCAGCGCGTAGCGTCCGCGCGTCCGGCGCAACAGCTCGGAGTCGTTGAGCGCCTTGCCGCGACGCTCGCCGAGTGCGATCACCTCGTCTACGGCCGGATGCTCGCGTGCGGCCTGCGCCGAGGAGTCGCGGGAGCCGTTGTCGAGCACGAGCACCTCGGTCGCGAACGGCAGCGCCTCACGCTCGCGCCCAATGGCGTCGAGCCCGCGCAACAAGAACTCGCGCTGCGAGGTGTTCACGACGCAGTAACTCAGCTCGATCTCGGGCACAGGGCGGGGGAGGGTGGGACCCTATCATCGGGAAATTGCGCAACTCGCTGCACCCTGAACGGTTGAACTTCGTAGGCCTATATGCACTAGAATTGTCCAACAGCTCTGCCTTTCCGTTATGTGGACTAGGCTTTGGGCTCGGGGAGTCGCCAGGGGAGGGGTATGTTCTAATGGGACGCGACATCAACAGCCACATGGAGGGATCGATGGGGAACAAGTCACTACGCCCGCGCACGCCTGCGCGTCTGCGAATTTCATCCGCGGCGTTCGCGCTGGGTGCGGTCGCCACAGCCGTAGCCTTCGGGACGGGCGCCGCCGGCGCCGCGTCTCCGCACGCCAGAGCGGCGCGCTCGCTCAACCTGAACGAC
The DNA here is from genome assembly GCA_003151895.1 of Solirubrobacterales bacterium. Lineage (GTDB taxonomy): Bacteria > Actinomycetota > Thermoleophilia > Solirubrobacterales > Solirubrobacteraceae > Palsa-744. Next base: position 4,633 of record PLYX01000275.1, on the reverse strand, counting down.
AGCGCGAAACTGCATCTGCAGAACAAACACGGGCTGGTGCTCAAAGAGACGGGCACCGCGAAAGGCTCTCTCGGAGGGCCGCTCTACCTGCAGCTCGACGTCACCTCGACCCGCAGCGTCACCGCCCAGGTCCAGGTCTACCCCAAAGGCGGGTCGATAAGCGGCAGCGCCAAAGCGAGCTACAGCGTCGCCGGGTCCACCGCCACGTTCTCGGGCACTCTGGCGATCACCAAAGGCGGCGGCACCTACTCCAAAGCGAAAGCCTCCGCCCTCAGCTTCAGCGGCACGATCCAGCGCTCGAACGACGCCGTCACGGTGCACGTGAGCGGAAAAATGTCGTACTAGCGAGCTTGGAGAGACCTTGTCCAGAGCGCGGATAATCACGCTTGCGCTGCTCGTCCTCGGCTGCCTGCCCGCTTGCGCGCAGGCAGCCCAGACGGTCACCTTGCACACTTCGTTCACCCCCGACAGGCTGGGCGCCTCAACCACGATCGGGTTCGGCTTCACGATCGGCAGCACCACCGGCGGGTTGCCCTCGCCGCTGACCCATGTGAGCCTGCGCATGCCGAAGGGCATGAACTACGTCACCACCACACTCGGCCTGGCCATCTGCAAGCCCGAAGCACTGGTCGCCAAAGGCCTCTCCGGCTGCTCGCCCAACTCTCGGCTGGGCTACGGCAGCGCGTTTGTAGAAGTCCCGTTCGGACAGGGCTCAGGCCGCGAGATCCCGGAAATCGAGGCATTGATGGGGCCGCCGCACGATGGCAACATCGTGGTGCTCTTCTACGCCAACGGGCTTGCCCCGGTTTACGCGCAGATCGTCTTCGCGGGCGAACTGCTCCCCGGGGAAGGCGCATTCGGCGGCAACCTCGACACGACGATCCCTCAGATCCCGAGCGTCACCAATGGACCGCCGGTGTCGATCATCAGTGTCCAGTCGACGATTGGGCCGAGCCATCTCACCTACTACAAGCACGTCCACGGAAAGCTGGTCGGCTACAAACCGCAGGGCATCTCACTCCCGCTGAAGTGCCCGCACGGCGGCTTCCCGTTCTCCGCGCAGTTCACGTTCCTCGACGGCAGCCAGGTCATCGCGACGCACAGCGTGCCCTGCCCGCCACCGGTACGCCGCCACAAATAGTCCCAGCAGGGCTTCTTCAGGGCTGAGCTTGCTTGCTCAGTCCTGAAGCGCCAGGCTGGCTTGCACCTTGGCGGCGAACCAGCCGGGGATGGCCACCATCAGCACCGCGGAGGCCGTCACGAGCGCGAGGCTCGTGAGCGCCACGATCACCCCGACCGAGCTGACCACGGGGTAGTTGATCACGATGTTCAGCGCCCGGTCGAGCAGCTGCTGGCCGAATAGGCCGAACACGGCGCCGCTGAAGCAGCCCACGCCGAGCAGCATCAGGCTCTCCAGCACGATCGTGTACCACAGTTCGCGGTGGGGGAAGCCCTCGAGCTTCAGCTTCGCAAGGCGCGGGCGGCGCTGCCAGATCATGGCGCCCATGGCCGCCGCCATCGCCATCACGGCCGCCACCAGGATCAGGGTGGCGATCTGCGACAGCCGCGTCAGGCCCTGACGGGTGATCGCGCGCAGCGTGTTGGCATGCTGTTCGGAGGTCTGCGCCGCCAGCGCCGCTTCGGGCCCAAGCGCCGCTCTGATCTCACGCACACCCTGCTCGGGGGCCACGCCGGGCTTCATCAGCACGTTGTAGGCGCTCGCATCCGTGCTCCCGGACGCCTTCGCATAGTCGTCGGCGCTCATCACGATCGCCCCCGGCGCCCAGCCGATGTTGGTGCTGATCGCAGCCACCCGGAACATCGTCGGGTTGGTCGTGGGCAGCGTGAACGATTGGCCGATCTTCAGTTTGTGTTCTTCGGCGAGCGCCAGCGACACGACCGCCCAGCCGCCTTCGCGCAGGTGCGCGTCGGCCTGGGCGACGTTGCCTTCCACGAGCTGGGTGGGTGGCACCAGTGGCGAGGCTTCCAGCGGCGGAGCGATCACCCAGATGCGCCGGTCGTTGTAGTCGAGCAGGCCCCCGCGATAGACACGCACGGCGCGCACGCCCGGCAGCGCGCTCAGCTTGCTCAGCTGCGTCGGAGCGAACGGCGAGGTCATCAAGAGGTTGGAGTTGCCGGCAGCCGACACCCATACGTCGGTGGCCGCGTTCATGTCGGAGGCAGCGTTGTACAGCCCTTTCAGCAGGTCGCTGTGGGCGCCCTGGATCGAGACGCTCCCGAACACCGCGATCGCGCCCGTGGCGGCGATCGCGATGGCGCGCGAGCGTCCGGCGCGCAGCTCCATCACGGCTATGTGCGGCACGGCGCTGACGATCGTCGGTGCGATTCGCTTCACGAATGCGAGCATCCATGTGAGCGGCACCGCCAGCAGCGCGAGCAGCGCCGCGATCAGCGTGACCATCCCCACGATCGCCGCCTGCGGGGCCGCCAGCAGGATCGCAAGCGTCGCCCCCAGGCACACGAGCCCGCCGAGCGTGAGCGGCCATGAGGTGCTTCCCCCGGTGCCCTCCTTCGTTTCGATGGCGGCGAGCGGATTGCGCGAGACGATGTCCTTGAACGGGCTCAGCACCGCCACGCTCGCGGCCCCCATGCCGCCGATCACCGAGATTGCGATGCTCTGCCAGCTCACGACGCGCTCGGAGCCGACCGCGAACGCGGACGACAAATAGCCGGGGTTTGAGTGGAACAGGTGAATCGACAGCTCGTCGCCGAGCACCAACCCGATCGCGCAGGCGATCACGCCGAGTACGACCGCGTCGAACATCAGCACCCCGATCACCGCCTTGGGCGTGTAACCGTCGCGGCGCAAGTCCGCAATCAAACGCCTGCGCTGGGGCACCGTCAGGAGCATCGCGTTGAACGCGAACAGGAAGCCCACGAGCGCGCTGATCACCGCGAACAGCTGCGTGGACTGGTTGGTTGCTGCCGCCGCCTTGGCGAACAGCTGTTCGTCATAGCTCGCGGACTCGACGCCGTAGCGGCCGGCGGCTATGCGCTCCAGGCCGGCCTGCACGGCGGCGGTCTGCCCCGGCTTCGGCTCGACCAGGATGCGGCTCACGCGACCCTTCAGGCCGCTTGCTTCCTGGACGTATTCGAGCGGACCCACAGCGATCGGGCTGGAGATCAGGGCGCCGATCTGCCTTTCGGTGAGGCGCGAGTAGAGCGCGGATTCGCTCGAGTGCCCGAGCGCTTGGAACTTCACAACGTCGCCAAACTTCTTCACCCCGAGCGTGCTTGCCACCGGCACGGGGAGCACGATCGCGCCAAGCCCGGCGAATGGGGTGAGCGCGACTTTACGCACGAGTGCGCCTTTCAGCTCAGCGAGCGTCCCGTCCGCCCCAGCGAGCTCAACCGACTCACTGCCCTTCGGCCCTTTGGCGTTCGCGCTAACTTCGAGCAGCGGCGCTGCCACACGCACGCCCGGCAAATGCCGTATCTCTGAGACCAGCTTCTGCGGCAGCCCGTGAGCGTCGCGCGCCGTCAGCTGCAGCTTCGCCCGGCCGACGATCCCGCTGTTGAGCTGCCCCACCGAGCTCGACAGGCTCGAGCTCGCGATCTGTGAGGCGAACAGCAGCCCCACCCCCGCCGCGATTCCTACGATCGCGAAGCACTCCTGAAGCGCCCGCGCACGCAGGCGCACGCGATAGAGGTGGAGCACGTTCGCGAACCTCACAGCTGCCTGCCCAGATCGCTACGCCGACGCCGCGCTGTCGCCCGGCGCGCCCCGCACCCGGCCGATGGGCGCAAGGGTCTGGTCAGGGTCGTAGTCGACCAGCTTGCCGTCGCGCAGGGCAAGCACGCGGTCCGCGTAGGCAGCGGCTTGCGGATCGTGACTGACGAGCACGATCGCCACGCCGCGCTCGCGGCATAGTTCCGTCAGCAGTTCGAGCACCTCACGCCCGCGCTGGGTGTCGAGACTGCCAGTCGGCTCGTCGGCGAGCAGCAGCTTCGGTTCGGTGGACAGCGCCCTGGCAATCATCACGCGCTGACGCTCGCCCATCGAAAGTGTCTCCGAGCGGTGGGTCAACCGGCCACCGAGTCCCAGCCGCTCGAGCAACGGCTGCACGCGAACGTGTGCCTCCTTCCACGGCGTGTTCTTGAGCAGCTTCAACACGGTGTTGTCAATCGTGCTCACGCCCGGCAGGAGGTCGAAGTTCTGGCGCACGAAGCCCATTTCTTGGAGGCGGAAGTGCGAAGCTTCACGCTCCGAGAGCGAGGAGATGTCGCGGCCGTTCACCAGCACTTTGCCGCTCGTCGGAGCGAGCAGCGCGGCGACCATCAGCAGCAGCGTCGTCTTACCTGAGCCGCTTGGCCCGTATAGCGCAACCATCTCGCCAGCCGCGACAGACATCGACACGCCGTCGACCGCGCGCACCGTCTCCTCTCCGGCTGTGTGGTAGTGCTTGACGAGATCCTGGAGCTCCAGCACCTAAGACCCGCTTCCCTGTCCCCAGCACAGTCGGGTACCGGCCCACGATCCCCACCCCCAATGCGACCATTCAGCCACCGCGGTGTCAGTCCTCGCGCGGTGGCGGCTGGAAGACGATTCGCTTCACCTCAGCCATGGTGCCGCCGCCGAGACGCAGAGCGGTCTGAAAGCCCTCGAGTCCCA
>PLYX01000090.1 GCA_003151895.1 Solirubrobacterales bacterium | reverse complement strand
GAGCTGCAAGCGCTTGGGTCCCGAATGCGGTGGGTAAAAGAGCTGCAGCAACCAGCGCTACGCACGCCGAGTTCTCGGACATGTGTCTATACATGCCGCTCTAATCGGCTGGTGGATTGGGAGGCTTGAGCGTGATGCTGCGGTATCGGACTCATCTGTGGCTCGGTGTTGGCATGCCCGCTGAACGGTCGGCGCGGCCTCCACCGCATCGCTCGCCCGCGGCGCGCCCTGCCCGGCCTCGGGCTGCCAGCCCCTCAGCGACCGTCACAGCGAGCGCGGCCGAGGTTTCCGTAGACAGCTTTGTGCAACAGGCCACGGTGAGCAAGCGAGCGTCGCGATCTACCCTCTGCGGACGCATGCCTCGGACGGTGGCTGTTGCACAAACCCCCGAAGGCCGCACTGGAGCCGATCTAAGGGTAGGGTCGAAAAACCCGAAGGTCATCCGCCCGGCCATGGCGCGCTCCGCTCGGCGTGGGCGCTCCCAGCGCCCTCCACGGCCGTCACAGCGAGCGCCGCCCAGGTTTTCGTAGACGGCTTTGTGCAACAGCCACGACGACAAGCAGCACTCTCGCGGGGACGGCAGGAGACCACCTTCGGGTAGAAGGTCAGCTTGGCATTGAATCGTGCGCCGCTGCGACCGCGAACGCCAGGTTAACCCGCTCCAGATCCTCCGGCCGAGCCTTGGCATGCATGTAGCGCTCCGTGGTCGTGATCCGCGAGTGCCCGAGGAACTCTTGCACGAAGCGCGCGTCTGCGTGCCGGGCGATGAGGCTGCCGGCGGCGTGGCGGAGAGCGTGGAAGCGGAGCGCGCGCAGCCCGGCGGCGTCGCGTGCCGCCTTGAAGCGGCGGCGGACGGCGGAGGGGTCGAGGCGCCGGCCGAGGCGTGAGCAGAACACGTAGTCCTCGCGCGATGTGTAGTCGCCGCGCGCCTGCAGACGTTCGAGGGCCTCGGCGGCGGGATCGGCGAGCGGCAGGAAGCGCGCCTGCCAGCTCTTTGTCGGCCCCTCCACGCCGGCGGACACGGCACGGTGGACAACCATCCGCCGCGTGTCGAAGTCAACGTCCTCCCAGCGCAGCGCGATCAGCTCGCCGAGGCGCAGGCCAGTGTAGGCAGCCAGGCGGAACAGCTCACCGTCCTGCGCGTCCTCGCGTGCGCGCCAGGTGATCTCGTCGGCGCTCAGGTTGGCCGGCTGTGCTCCGCGATGTGATCCTGCGGCGGCCGCGGAGGCGATCATCTCCACCTCCTCCGGCTCGTAGAAGTCGAGCACGGCTGCCGGCGGTTCGCGGCGCTTGGTTGTCGCCGCCACGGGATTGGATGGCAGATTGTGTGTGTCCACGCGGGAGGCAAAGCCAAAGATCGCCGAGAGCACCTGGCGGTGCTTGTTGACCGAACGGGGCGAGACACCCTTGCTGTCCAGTTTGCGCAGGAAGCCCGAGACGTCCCTCGTGGTGATCTTCGCCGCGGGCGTATCCCCGAACGCGGCCATGATCGTGCCGGGACTCTTGCCCTTCCCTCGCCGGTGTGGCGTACCAGGCTCGGCGAGCATGTAGCGGTAGTCGTTGAGCGTGGACGGCTTGGCGCCGCGCTCATGCTGCAGGTACTCGAGCCACTCCGCCGCCAGCTCGCGGAATGTCACGCCACGCTCGCGGCGCTCCCGCTCGCCCGCTTCGATCGCGCGCTCCTCCCGGTCGTGCTCGGCGATCAGCTCGGCCATGCGCACCGTCGCGCGCTTCTCATCGAAGTAGCCCTCCAGCACTCGCCCGCGCCGCATAACCCACCCACTGTCGTCGGCCGGGCGCTCGAGCCACGCAGGCCCTACGCGGCGCTTCACCTGTCGCCCTGCGCGTCGCCACTTGGCCTCATAAACCGGCCTGTCCGCGCGTCCAACAACTACGAGCGCGCCGGTTGGATCACCGCCGCTTTGCTTGCCGTCAATAGCCATCGATCACGGAGAGTACCACATGAGTACCACGTAGCCGCGAGTACCGCTTTGAGTACCGCACTAGTCATTTTCGCCAGCAATAACGCCACTTTGGCCGATGCTAAACCCCCGTATCCATTGGCTCCAGCATGTCCGCCCCTGCTTTGCAAGCAGGAGGTCGTCGGTTCGATCCCGGCTGGCTCCATCGACAACAAACCTGCATTTGAGTACGGTTCGATGGCTGCGCTCACCGTCGACATAGGACCGGGTTTCCCAGACCGGCCTACGAATCGGGGGAGCGCGTCCGCGAGGGCCCGCGGGCAGATTGCCGACGGAGATCAGGCGGATGGAAGGGCAGCCGCAAGGCTGCGGGCGAGCGCGTCGATCGCGGGCGGCTGCAGCGGCCCGCTGGTGTTCGGTCTCTTGACAAGCGCTTTGCTGTGCAGCAGGAGGTGCCCGCGCATCTTCAGCGTGCCGAGCAGCGGAAGCTCGGCGGCAGCGGTGAAGCACAGCACGCCCTGCACTGGCACGCAGGCGTGCCCGTTGACCTCAAGTGCGTCGCGCACGGCGGATACCTGGCGGTCGAGGCCGTCGATGAGCTTGGTGCGGTCGCGTCCAGCGATCCGTAGCCTTGCGGCCCCGAACAGCGGTTTGGCGACGCGCACCTTTCCCTTGATGTTCTTGGCGTCGATGACGAACACGCCGGTCGCAGCGATCGCGAGGTGGTCGACGTTGCCGCGTCCGCCGGGCATGCGGCGGTCGTTCAGGATGATCGTCTGCGTGGCGGAAGGCTCAGCCGTCGTTTCCCGGCAGGCCGCGCACGTCACTGTACGCGTCGCGGCGTCCCACCAGGTCCGTGTCCCCGTCGGCAACCCAGAACCGCACACGACGCATATACCGGGCCAACGCAGGTTCAGCATCCGAGACGCCATAGGACCAGGTCGTCACGCGACCGTCCCGGCTTGAGCAAAGTCCCTACCCTCGCGCGATGCGATAGCGACGCCACGCGACGCCGGCTGGTGGTGCCAAGCTTGATTCGCCGCTTCAGGGCGCTTCTGAGATCACGAGGCGTAGGGCGCCTTGGAAGTTGTCCTGTTCGCGCAGGTGGCCGTGGTCGGCGTCCCACGCGCCGGAGTCCAGCGCGGCGGCGAGCCGGTCGATGATGCGTTGCTCCACGCCCGGCTCGAGCAGCGTCCACATCGATTGGGCGCCGCGGACGGCCGGGTCCAGCAGTTCCTCGGGGCGCCGCCAGAACGCCTCGAAGAATCCGTCGACGCAGTCGCCGGGTGTAGGGATTCGCTCTACGCGCGCCCGCCCGCCCAGGGCAGCCACGATGTCGTCTGTAGTGGGGAACCGTGGCCGCTCCTTCACAAGCCCCTCGTGTAGGAACTCCCGCTGCCAGGCGGGGAGATGGTCCAGCTCAAACGTAAAGATCACGACCGGTCCGCGTGACACGCGACGAAGCTCGGCCAGGCCGGCCTGAGGAGGCTCCCAGTGGTGGATCGTCACGCAGGCCATAGCCGCATCGAATGCGCCATCGTCGAAGGGAAGCGCCTCTGCGCGAGCGGCGATCGCCGGCGCGGCGCCGGCGGGGCGCTGGGCACGCATGGTCGCGCTCGGCTCGACAGCAAGCACCCAGCGATCGCCAGGCTCGTAGGACCCGGTGCCCGCACCGACATTGAGCACCGTGCGCGCATCGCCGAGCGCGGCATGAATACGCGCGGCGATCCGAGGGTCCGGGCGCCGATACCGTGCATACGTGCGCCCGTGCCGCTCATAGTCAACCCGAGCAGTCACCCGCCGACCCTAACACCCCGCCGCGCTGCCCTCTCGGCTCGCATCCGGCGGCTCGTGCACGCGGTGAGGGCGATAAAGATGAGCGTCACCCTCACGGCGCTCCCGCTCGCCGTCGGCGGACCCCTCTACGCTCGGGAGATGCACCTGGGACGTAGACCTGGACGCGTGATGCTCGTGGCGCCGCTGCTGTGTCTCCTCGCGGCCGGCACCGGATGCGGTAAGTCTGTGGTTGTCGGCACGGTCGGACACGCGGGGTCGCAGTCCGTGGGGACGAACATGACAACCGTCATCGCGAGCGCTTCGAGCGTTCCGCCGCCCGCACACACGACCCAGCGAGCCGCGGTCCCAGCCGCAACGCCTACGGCTCCCAGCTCGGGCGCGCCGCCGCGCATGGCCCCGGGCTCGGGTGCGCCGCTGCCGACGCGTCCCGCGATCGTGCAAAGCCCGATCCCGTTCGGCGCAAAGCGCAAGGCGGAGATGGTCAACTACGCGCTGCGCCACTACGGCCTGGACACCTACCGCCTGATCGAACCCCATGTGATCGTGATCCACTACACCGAGACGCCCGACTTCCAGTCGACCTTCAACACCTTCGCCCCCGACGTTCCCGACAGCGAGCTGCACGAGCTGCCCAACACCTGCGCGCACTTCGTCATCGATACGGACGGCACGATCCATCAGCTCGTGCCGCTCGGAATCATGTGCCGTCACACCGTCGGGCTCAACTGGACCGCGATCGGCGTGGAGCACGTAGGCTACAGCGACGCGGAAGTGCTCGACCGTCCCAGGCAGATGAACGCGAGCCTGCATCTGGTGCGCTGGCTGCGTTGCCGCTTCCACATCCCGGTCGCCGATGTCATCGGCCACAACGAGAGCCTCTCGAGCCCTTACCACCACGAGAACGTGCCGGCGCTGCGCACCCAGACCCACAGCGACTTCAACCACGCCGACATGCAGGTCTACCGCGCCCGCCTGCGCGCGTCCGGACACTGCTAATAGGATCGCGATCGAGATGACCAACGCCGACGACATGCTTGCCGTGGCCGCCTCCCGCGCCGCTCGGCTCGCGGCGCCCGGGCTCAGCCCCATGCCCCGCCGCAAGGTGGCGGTCCTCGCCTGCATGGACACCCGGATCGATCTCTTCCCGATGCTCGGCATCGAGCGCGGCGACGCGCACGTCATCCGCAACGCCGGGGGCCTCGTCACCGACGACGCGATCCGCTCGCTGAGCGTCTCCCAGCGCCAGCTCGGCACCGAGGAGATCGTGGTGGTCATGCACGACGGCTGCGGCCTGCACGGGGCCTCCGAGGACCAGTTCGCGCAGGCGCTCGCCGCCGACGGCGTCCAGCCGACGTGGCGGCTCGGGGCCTTCGACGACGTCGAGGCCACCCTGCGCCGCGGTCTCGCCCGGCTGCGCTCGAGCCCCGAGCTGCCGGCCCGCGATCACATCCGGGGCTTCATCTTCGACCCCGAGACCGGAGCGTTGCGCGAGGTGCGGGTCCCTGCCGTCGGCGGGCGTATAGTCCTCGCCACCGATCGCTAGGAGAGGGGCTCGCCGTGAATGACCGTCCCGTACACCTGATCGTCAGCGACGACCTGGAGCGCTCGCGCCTGACGGTGTTCTTCCGCCTGCTGCTCGCCATCCCGCATCTGATCTGGCTGAGCCTGTGGGGGATCGCCGCGTTCGTGGCGGTCATCGCGAACTGGTTTGCCACGCTCATCGCCGGCACCTCGCCCGCTGGCCTGCACAACTTCCTCGCCGCCTACATCCGCTATGCGATTCACGTGGGGGCCTACCTGTTCCTCGCGGCCGAGCCGTTCCCCGACTTCCTCGGCAAGCCCGGCTACCCGGTGGACGTCGAGATTGCCCCGCCGCAACCGCAGAATCGCTGGAAGGTCGGCTTTCGCATGGTTCTCGGGATTCCCGCGCTGCTGATCGCGGGCGCGCTCACCTCGGTGAGCGCCCGCAACTTCGGCACGAGCTACAACACCGGCCTGATCGGCGTGGCCGCGCTGCTCGGCTGGTTCGCNNTTCCTGCTCACCGACCGCTACCCCAGCAGCGACCCGCAGCTTGCGATCGGCGAGTTGCCGGTCCGTGCCGACCCCATCGGGCTCGAGGTCGGCGACGACCTACGTCGCAGTCGCCTGACGGTGTTCTTCCGCCTGCTGCTCGTCCTCCCCCACCTGATCTGGCTCACCCTGTGGGCGATCCTCGCCTATCTCGTCGCGATCGTCAACTGGTTCGCGACGCTCTTCAGGGGTGTCTCCCCCGACGGACTGCACCGCTTCCTTGCGGCCTATGTGCGCTACCAGAACCACGTCTACGCGTACATGTTTCTGATCGCGAACCCGTTCCCGGGCTTCACCGGCAAGGCGGGCAGCTATCCCGTCGAACCGCTGATCGAGGGTCCCCGGCCACAGAACCGCTGGAAGGTCTTCTTCCGCCTGCTGCTCGCCCTGCCGGCGCTGCTGCTCGATACCGCCTATGGAGGTCTTCTCGGCGTCGTAGCGCTGCTCGGCTGGTTCGCCTCGCTCGCGAACGGGCGCATGCCGCTCGGGATGCGCAACGCGGGCGCGCTCGCCCTGCGCTATGCCGTCCAGACAAACGGCTACCTGCTCTTGCTCACCGACTCCTACCCCTACAGCGGACCCACCGCGATCCGCCCGGACGTCGGTGAGGTCGCCCAGAGTCCGGTCTCCGCCCCCGTGTGAAAACCTGGGTGGGGGTGACCGCCACGCTCGGTGATCAGGCGCGCGCTCGGCCTCGGCGCTCGCTGCTGGCGCTTGCCGCGACGGTCCTGATTGGTGTGGGTATGTGGCTGGCTGCCTCGCGCTGGCTGCTGCCCACCAGCGTGCCGTCCAGTCTGCGGCTCGCCCACCTGGATCCGACCCACTTCTTCAGCCGGGCGTTCCTGGCGCGCAGCGCGTCATACGAGCGGTTCCTGGACATAGACGCGCTCCTGGCGGAGCTGACGTTGCTCGCCGTCCTGTGTGTCTATGCGCTGCGCGGGCACCGCCTCATGCGCGAGTCGGCCGCCGGGCCGATCGGCACCGGGATGCTGCTCGGCATGCTCGCCTTCGCGATCGTGTGGATCGCCGAGCTGCCGTTCGGGCTGGCGGCGGTGTGGTGGGAGCGCAGGCACGACGTCTCCCATCAGGGCTACGTCGCCTGGATCGGCGAAAGCTTCTCCGCGCTCGGCGGCAAGTTCGTTTTCGTCTCGTTCGCGCTGCTGATCGCGATGGGCCTCGCGCGCCTGCTGGGCCGGTGGTGGTGGGCGGCCGCCGTCCCCGCTTTTGCGGGGCTGGCGCTGCTGTCGGCGTTCCTCAGCATCTACTTGATCTCCTCTGTCCACCCCCTGAGCAATCGCACGCTGGTGGCCGAAGCTCAGGCGCTCGCGCGCATCGAGGAGGTGCCGGGCACGAAGGTCGAAGTGCAGGAAGTCTCACGCTTCACGACCGCCCCCAACGCCGAGTCCGTCGGCTTCGGCCCAACCAGGAGGGTGATCCTGTGGGACACGCTGCTCCACGATGGCTTCAGCCGGGCGGAGGTGCGCGCCGTGATCGCCCACGAGCTCGGCCACGTCTCGCGCGAGCACATTCTCAAGGGAGTTGGTTGGCTCGCGCTGTTCCTGGTTCCGACCACCGCGCTGATCGCGCTCGCGACGCGGCGACGTGGCGGCATGGCGCGTCCGGAGGCGGTGCCGGTCGCGCTGCTCGTGCTCGTGGCGCTGACACTCGTGCTGGCGCCGTTGCGCAACGTCCTCTCGCGTCGCGTGGAGGCCGAGGCGGACTGGGTCGCCTTGAACGCCACTCACGATCCGGCGGCGGCGCGGGGGCTCCTGCGCCGCCTGGCGACCACCAGCCTGAGCGATCCGAATCCACCGGACTGGTCCTACGTGCTCGAGGCCGACCATCCCACCATCGTGCAGAGGCTCGCCATGACCGAGGCATGGGAAAGCGAACGTGGTCGTCGTAGTAGCCCATGACCGAGGCCCGGGAAGCCGATCGCGCCGACCGTAGTAGCATCGTGAGCTTCNNGGTTCGATTCCCGCCGGGCGCACTTCACCGGTCGGGTCTCTCGTGTGAGCGCCGCCGGGCTTGGGGCTCTTAGGTCTCCGCGACGGCCCGCCCCGCGATCTCGCCGCCTGCGAACGGCGTGATCGCTATGTACATCACGTAGTCAACGAGTTCCGTGACGCGTTGCGTGCGCCCGCGCAGGACGTAGTCGTGCAGCAGCTCGAATATGCCGCCCACGGCCGCCTCGCGCATCACCGGTGGTGGCATGTTCGGGTAGCTGTCCGCCGGTCCGATGTCGAGCAGCTCGATGTAGGAGAAGTTGGCCTCGTTCACGCGCCCGCTGACATGGGGATAGGCGATCAGTATGTCCACGCATGCCAGTCTCGCGATCGATGGCTCTGAGGCGAGGAACTCGAGTAGCGCGGTCGCGCCGAGCCGCACGTTCTGGGCCCAGCTGAGTCGCAGGTTGAGTGACCTGTTGATCGCCGCCGTCGCCTTGGCGTGTCCCATCTCGAACGTCGCCAGGAACGCCTCCTCCTTGTTCTCGAAGTGCTCGTAGAAGGTTTGCAGCGAGATCGCCGCTTCCGCCACGATCTCCTCGAGGTTGAGCGCCGGATAGCCCTTTGCGGCGGTCAGGTTCGCCACCGCGTCGAAGATCCGTTCGCGCTGGTTGTGCGCCACGAACCCCCTCGGCAGGTTGTGCTCTCCGCGCGGCAGGCCCCGGGGCGCCCATCGCGGCGAGGGCGACAGCGTGCCCGGCGCCCGTCCTCCCTGCAGGTGGCCGTGGCGCCGTGGCCGTGGCCGCTCGGGGATCTCCGGGGGCGTCGGGTAGAACGCGGCGATCCACGCCACGATGTCGGGCGTCAGCTTCTGCAGCTCGGCTTTCAGCGATCTGGCCGAACGCTCGCGCCGCACGCGCGAGTAGAGGATCGTCCTCAGCGCCCCGACGATCGCCCTCGCCACCGGCGCGGGGACCGCTCCGTCGCCGGGCGCCTGCTCGAACACGCTGGTGATGAACCGGGCGAGCAGGTCGGCGTCGCGTGCCCACCGTTCGATCCCCACCGGTCCCGCGGCGCCCATCTCCACGCACACCAGGCGCGCGGCGTCGGGGCGGTCGCTCGAGGCTTCGAACAGGGCGCGCACGATCGCCTCGATCTGGTCGATCCACTCGTCCTTCGGGTTATACGCCTCGACTATTCGCGCCGTCAGGCGTGCGATCAGCGCGTCATAGGTGGCGAGCAGGCACTCCTCCTTGTTCTCGAAGTGCTCGTAGAAGCTGCGCCGCGACACTCCCGCGCGCGCCACCAGGTCGGAGATCGTGGTGGCCACGAACCCGCGCTCGTTGATGGCGTGGATGGTCGCCTCGTACAGGCGCTCGCGCTGGTCTGCCGCCACCTCCTCGGGCGGGAGCGCCTGCGGTCCGCGTGGCAGACCCCGCTCGCGGGCTTTGAGTGCTCGGGTCGTCCTTTCAGCCATGCCTATACTTTAGCTCTTGACAAGCTGCGTAAAGAATGATTTATTTGTTTTCTTCACCGGATGTCTCCAACTCACCGGGAGGTCACTGACGTGGGCGACATCAGCGTCTTGAATTCGCTTGGAAATCAAGTTCTAGTATCTTGTCGAGCCGTAATCAACAACCAAGAGGGATGCCAGGAGGGTGCGTATCCCCATCCCTCTGATGGGCACATTTCTGTAAGGGCCATACTATTAGTTGTGCGTTCCGGTGCGTGGGGAGCACTTCAGTTGGACGATTTGGCCCATCGCCAAGCCGACACGGAGGTTGGATTGACATGAGAAGACTCGCCTGCGAGCGGAAGCTGATGGTTCGCGCGCTCCATCCCCGCTGGCCATATCGTCGCTCACACTGCCGTCACGACTTTCACTGGCTCGTCCGCGTCCGTCCGCGCCGGCGCTGGTGCTCGCACGGTCGCCACCACTCGGTGGCCGGCTTTCCCCCTCGACAGCGACGCCCATACGTCGGTTGAGATGTCCCGACCCGCCGGCCAAAGGACGCGGCCGGCCGCTGGGGACTCCACCGCGACGTGTCCCGCCGCTAGGATCGCAACCAATGGCGGCGA
>PLYX01000106.1 GCA_003151895.1 Solirubrobacterales bacterium | reverse complement strand
CGGCGATGCGCACGGCGTGGTACTTGGCGTACCACGCGCCAGCGGCGCGGAGTGCCTCAAGCTCCTCGGGTGCTAGATCCTCGGTGGTGATGAGCGTGTCCACGTGCCGAACAGTAGCCCGCGCTTCGGATGCTTCTCTCGCTCTGGGTGCTGCCGTCCCGCTCGTTGCGGGATTCTGATGTCCGCCACCTCGATCTCGCCGGGGCTCCACGCTCTCGCGGCGCTTCTCGACGAGCAGACCGGGCGCTACCGGGAGCTCAACGAGGCGCGGCACCTCGGGGAATACCTCGACCGCGCGAGAACCCGCGAGGACGAGCAGCTGTTGACGGAGCCCATTCTGGCAGCCCTCATCGAGCGCGTGCTCGGGTTCCCTCCAGACGCCTACTTCCCGCAGCTGGGCCGCAGCGGCCTGAAGCCCGACTTCACGCCCATCGACCTCGTGGCGCATCGGTTCGTGCTCGACGCCAAGAGCTCTACCCAGGATCTCGGGGCGCACGAGCGTCAGATCCGCGCATACATCGATCAGCGCCACCTCGACTACGGGGTGCTGTTCAACCTTCGCGAGCTGAGGGTCTACCGGCGCGGTGCGAGCGGTCACGATCCCAGCCTTTCGTTCGATGTACGGCGGCTTCGGCAGGTGGCTCACGGCGAGGCGCTCGATATCGATGAGGTCGATCGGTTCGAACGCTTCTGCGGCCTGTTCGGCTATCGCCCGATGGGGCTCAAGGAGAAGATCGCGCTTGTCGCGGAGGCCGAGCCTTGGCGCGAGCGGGCCGGCGTGGGCGAGGCGCTCCAGATCGACGTGGAGTTCCTGGTCAGCCAGCTGCGCTCGCTGTCGAGACAGCTCGCCGAGGACGCAGCCGCCCAGCACGATCGGCTCTTGGCTGATCTCGACCTCAACCCCGACCACGAGCAGCGGCTGCGCCTGGAGCTCGAGACGCTTGCCCGGGAGATCGAGCCGGGCGTCGACGTTACGGCCCTGCCGGCTACGGTCGCCGGCTATCGAGACGCAGATGGGATTGCCCGCCGGGCTTTCTCGCAATACCTGATGCGCGTCTCCCAGCTCGCCCTGACCCGCATCCTCCTCTACCGCTCCTGGGAGGACGCCGGCTTCGTCGAGGACTGCCTCTACGACGGCGGCTTCGAGCATGTGTACGAGCGAATGGGCCGCAATCTTCAGCGCGTGCTCGATGAGGCCTTCCAGCGCGGCCGTGCGCGTTATCGCTGGCTGTTCGGTGAGGACAACAATTACGACTGGTTCCGGCCACGTGATGAGGCCCTGGCCGACGTGCTCTACGCGCTCGTGCCGTTTCCTCTCGCGCGCCTGGGAGCGGACGTGCTTGGCGGACTGTACGAGTCCTACGTCGATGAGATCGACCGTGACCGACTCGGCCAGTTCTACACACCGCGCGCGGTGGTCCGGTTCATGCTCGACCGCGCCGGGTTCGCCGGGCCCGAGGGAGTCTTCCGGATCGAGGGCGACCAGCGCCACGAGCGGGCCATCTTCGACTTCGCCACCGGCTCGGGGGGCTTCCTAGTAGAGGCTGCCCGTCGTGTGATCGATGACGGTGGTCTTGATCTCAGCGACCCACGTGATCTGCGCGAGGGCCTGCGCACGATCGTGCGCGGCTTCCACGGCTGCGAGATCAGCCCTTTTCCCTACTACCTCACCGAGGTCAACCTGCTGCTACAGGTCTCGCGTCTGCTCGGACGGCTGCGCGAGGTGGGGGAGGAGCCTGGCACGTTCACGCTTGGCGTCGTACACACTGACTCGCTCGGCGCCCGGCGTGGCCCCGACGAGAGCTTCAGTGAGCTCGACCCAGCGCAGCGTGCCGACGCCGCGCTGCTCGCCTCCGACGAGCGCTACGGGATCGTGCCGCTCGATGCGGCCAAGGAGCCGCGCTTCGCGGAGATCCAAACGAATGAGGCGTTCGACCTCGTCATCGGCAACCCGCCCTATGTGTTCGAGTCCGGGAACAAGGTGCTCTTCGACCGCCTGCGCGCGCTGCCCGGATGGCACGACGACTACCACGGCAAGAGCGACTACCTCTACTACTTCCTCGCAATGGCGGCCGAGAAGGTCGCACCGGGAGGACGGCTGTGCGTCATCACGCCCGCCGGCTGGATGAATGCCGGCAACGCGGACTGGCTTCGTGAGCGGATCGCCACGAGCCTGCGGCTCGACGAGCTCTACCTCTTTGGAAGCATGCGCCTGTTCGCGACCGAGCAGCAAGAGCGCGACACGCGCACCGGGATGACGCCGCCGACAGTCGAGAGCGCGATTCTGCTGGCGACGAAGGAGCCCGCGCCCAAGAAACATCGGATGCGCGTCGTGCTCTTGGAGCATGAGGGCGAGGCTGCTGTGGCAATCACCGGCGATCCGGCTGCGAGAGTTCCACCACGAGAGGCGCTGCTGGCGACCATGGCAATACGCGCGGCCGGGCGCGCGGGTCGCTCAAAAGGAATCCTCGTCCACGATGTAGTGCAGCAAGAGCTGCGCTCCACTCGCCCATGGCCCATCAAGCATGCTCCGCGTGACGTTGCCGCCCAGGTTGTTGCGCACTTGCAATTGCAGCTCGACGATTCGGCGAGCCCCGTGGAGCGACTAGGCGAGCGGTGGACAGTGATCAGAGGGATTGAGACGGGCGCCGATGCCTACTCGTCCCGCGTACAGCGCCGACTGACTGAGCGCACCCGTTCCGAGCTCACGAACCGCGGCCACCACACGGGTGACCACATCCTTGAGCTCCCACCGGGGACCGAGCTCGAGAAACCGTGGCGCGACTACCCGCAGTTCCTCGCACACTCGCCTGAGTCGCGAGCGCTGCTATACGGAGCGGTCGACGAGGCCGACTACGCGAACGTCGTGTGGCTGCGCCGAGAGGACAATCCGCCGGCCGAGATCATCGAGGCACTGGAGCCCTGGCGGGAGGTCTTGCGCACGCGGGCCGAGTTTGCGCGAAACTCGCGCCGCAAATGGTGGGAAACGGCCTGGCCGCGTGACCGTGAGGCACTCACGGGGCCGAAGGTGATCGCGCTCTATCGAACGGACCGCGGACGCTTCGCTCTGGACGAGCGAGGCGGATGGCAGCCGTCCAACAAGACGACGATCGCTACGCCGAAGGCGGACGGCCTCTCGGTGGCGTACCTATGCGGCCTGTTGAACAGCGAGCTGCTTGACCTCTGGTACGCGGTGCGTGGCAAGACGCCGTGGCATGTGAGGCGCAACTACGAGCCCAAGCCAATGAATGAGATGCCCTATCGTCACGTCTCCGCGTCGGACGGATGGGTGCCCAGCGACCACGTCGACACGCTCGCCCACGCGGCCGCAACAGCTGATCTCCAGACGGTGAGCGCGGAGGCCCGGGCATTGCTTTCGGCGGTCGGATCGCAGGCTGGCGACGCAGACGCTGCCGCGGCGATCGAGCATCTCGTGCGCGCCGTTGCAGCCAACCGGCGGGCGCTCCTACCACTCCGCTCGGTGGCGCCGGAGTTGCGGCGCGCAGTGAAGAATCCGTGGCGAACGCACGGAGTCGAGGTCGATCGTGCGGCCGTGCTTGCCGAGCTGCCCGCGACGGGCGTGCGGTCTGTGCGCCTCGACCCCGAGCTCGCGGTGGATATCACGACCGACGGGACGCTTGGCCATCCCCATCTGGAGGACGGCGCACTGGTCTTCACGCATTCACGTCGGGTCACAGCGCGTGTGGACGGTCCACACGACCGTGTCGCGCTCCTGCAGGACCTGCTCGGCGCCGGGCGGCTGATGCCCGACGATCTGCTCTCCGCGCGGATGCCCGCCAGCCTCAGTGCATTCGGCGAGGAGATCGCACGTCAGCAGGGAGAGATCGACGATCTGCTTGCGGTCGGGCGGGAGCTGGTGGAGGTTGTCGAGCGCCTGGTATGCGCTCTCTACGAGGTTCCCGATGCCCTGACGGACTTGGTGGTCGAAAGTGCGGTCACGCGAGCCGGGACCGTTGCCCAGCAAGAGGAGTGAGCCGTGTCACGCGAGCGCGAGGCCATGAACGCTGCCGCTGAGAAGACGGTTTGTAGCAGCATTGTGGAGGGTCTCTCACACGGTGTGAGAGAGGTCCCCTACTCGGTTAGGGTCCCGCCAACCCCGGCGATAGACTACGAACGTATGTTTGGTCAAACAAGATTTGCTTGGAGTCTCCCTTGCCGTGAGTCGTAAACCGAGGAAGCGCAAGAAGGCACATACCCGTCCGCCCTTCCGTGGCACGTCTGGGCCGAGCGGGTCCCTCCGTATGGTCGTTGCTGCCAACCCCGGGACGGCGGTCACAGTCGCACCGGAATTGGAGCTCGTGAAGGCGGCCCTGCTGTACGGGGACAAGGTCACACTAATCAGCCCGGTCACGACGATGCTTCTACGGGTTGAGGCGCTTCAGCATTTCTCCCCCCGCCAGCAGATCGAGCTTATACGTCGAGTCGCCCCGGTCCTACTTCCCCCCGACGAGCTCGCCGCCTTCCAGCAGGGAGTGGAACAGGTCGACGAGTTCCTTCGCACCACCGCCAAGGGTGGATCCGGCGCAGAGCGGCTTCTCCGAGCAGGTCTGCTTCAGCATCTCCAGCCGATTCAGCAGCAGCTGTCCGAGATAGTGCGCGGGCTCGGGCACGAGGCTGGCATCGATCACCTCGCTGCCGCCCGAGCAAAGGGGATAGTGCAGATCGAGAATGCCGATCCAGGTGATGCTATGGACCTTCTCGTGTCTTGCATCGTCTCGGCCAAGCTTGCCGAGACTGGCGGGCGGCACGATGATCCGCACACCGATCGGGTCGTCGAGACGTTCGTACACAAGCTGTCGGTGCATCTGTCGTCAGGACGTGAGTACCTCATCTTTGATGAACGGATCGCAGACCTGACTCAAGCTGCGATCCGAGAGGGTCTGTTCTCGCCAGCGAAGGGACCAGCAGGCCGCAGCGCTCAGGCAATGACGGCGTCCGCTCTGATGGGAAGATTGCCGACCTTCCCGAACGCCACGGTTGACGAAGTGCTGGATATCCGTACTGAGTTGGCCTCATCTCTAACGCAATTTCGCGCCGCCATGGTGACGATCTCAAAGTCCTTCACGAGTGCAGCATGGGAAGTGGACTTCGAGGACGAGGTCCACGATGCCTGGATCGAGAGCGTTCTTCCGGCAGTCGAGGCGATAGACGCATCGGTCAAAGACAACCGCTCGCTGCTTACGCTGGCCAACGGCATCACCGGAGCGACGAATGCGAGCTATCCGGGACTGGCCATTGTTGCCGCAGGACTCCTTGGACACGCCGGTGCTGTCGCAGGGATCGGTGCGGGTCTCTCAGGCACGGCGCCGCTGCTCCAAGCCCTGCGCGATCGCAGGACCGCCAACAACGACATTCGGATGCAGCCGTTCTACTTCCTCTACGCTGTCGAGCAGTCCTTGACCTGATGCCGAGGCGGCGGTTGGCGCTTGTCGCAGAAGCCAGGGGTCTCGCACACGGTGTGCGAGACCAATCAGCTTCGATCGCAGATCGACGCAATGCTCCAATACCGTGCTGGAGCATTGCCGGTGCTCTCTCGTCGCGACAGCGGCGGTCCCCAAGGTTCCATTCAAGGTTCCGTTTTGAGCAAATCAGACCCCACCGAGCCCGAGCTAACCCCAGCAAACACGGGCCATCTGGCCCTAGCTGACCCCCCTTCGGCGATCTCATAACCCGAAGGTCGCGGGTTCGATAGCGGGAATCTTGCTTATCCGGCTATCCATGTATATACTAGGTGTATGAAGGTCGTGAAGGTTCGCCGTGTCGGCAACAGCAACGTGATCTCGATCCCGCGTGAGTTCGAGGCCCAGGGCTATGCTCCGGGCTCCTCGGTCTTGGTGGAGGAGCTTCCGGGTGGCGAGTTGCGGATCATGTCCACCAATAAGGTCCGCGAGCGCATCCGCGACATCGGCGAGCGTGTTGTCGCCGAACACGGCGAGGCGCTGAAGATCCTCGCCGATCACAACCCCGACGCTCCGCAGCGGTAGGGGCATGGAGGAAGATCGGCCCGGCGAGATCGAGCCGGTCTGTCTCACGCTGACGGACGTCCTCGATCTCCATGGGCTGATCATCGGCGCCCGCCCCGGTCGAGGCAGGGGGACGGAACCTCGTGGAGCTTCTTCGCGCCCGCGTACGCGACATTGGCGCAGGCGGCGGAACAAAGAGCGCTGGCCGAGTAGCCGGGGAGGGATCTTCGGCGGTCGGGAGCTCGGTGAGCAGGACCGCTCTTGTTGGAGTAACCCCAGCGAGCTACACTGTAGTTGCGATGCCGAGCAAGCACCCACGAATCGCCGTGACGGCCGACCCGGAGCTCGGGCACGCGCTTGAGCGTGTGCGCGCCGCCACTGGTACCCGGGAGGCCGATGCCACGTTGGTGCGGCGGCTCGCGGTCGAGGGTGCGCAGGTCGAGCTGCAGGCCGGCCGTGGCCGCCGCGCGGCGGCCGAGGCGCTGCTCGCCGTGATGGACAGCGGCGGGTTCGACCTCGACCTGGATGCGATCGACCGCCTCAACAGGCCGGCGAGCACCGTGTGAGCGTCGAGCTGTGGGACGGCCAGGGTATGGTGCTGGCCGACACCTCGGCATGGATGCTCGCGCGCCGGATCCCAAAGGCGCGTGAGCCGCTGCTCGCATCCGTTGGGCGTGGTGAGGTCGCGTGGTGCTGGCCGGTGCGCTATGAGCTGATCGTCGACGCGCGCGGTCCGGAGGGGATCGCGGCGGTCGACCGCACGCTCGAGGGCCTGCGGGAGATCGCGGTCGATCGCACCGTCCAGCGGGGCGTGCTGTCGGCGATGCGCGAGCTCGCGGCCGGTGGCTCACACGGCGCTCACCGCCTGCCGCTCACCGATCTGACAGTCGCCGTGGCGGCACAGTTGTCCGGGCTGGACGTTCTGCACTACGACCGCCACTTCGAGCGTCTCGGCGAGCTGCTCGGTATCCGCACGCTGTGGATCGCTGAGCCCTCGGCGTGAGCACCCAGCGATCTTGCGGCCCCGCGTATGATGACCCGGTGGTCCTCTACGTCTGTCCAAGCGGCACATCGTTCGGCGGCCTGCCTGCGCCGATAGCCCATCCGTGCGGAAGGGCAGCCAAGGCGCTCGACGACGCTGGTCACAGCTATGAGCGCAAGACCGTCAAGGGCGGCGCCATGAAGTTCTGGACCTGGCCCGCGCGCGCCCGCGACCGTGTGGAGGTGGAGCGGCTGAGTGGGCAGCGTGCCGTGCCGATCCTCGTGCTCGACGACGGCAGCGTCATCACCGGCTCTGGCGCGATCGTGCGTTGGGCCGAGACAAATCCCTCGGCCGCGCCCGTCGCCGCAAGCTGAGGCCGGCCTTCGCCGGTCGGCGTCTGCGGCACCGGCGATGTTCGTCCCCTGACCCGGACTTCCGGTGTATCGATAAGCTTGACGGGCCAGGTCGAGTGCTTGGAGGCCGCTTATGGAGTCGGGAGCAGGTGCCGCATCGCACCGCCGTGTCGTCGTATGCGT
Source organism: Solirubrobacterales bacterium (assembly GCA_003151895.1). Classification (GTDB taxonomy): domain Bacteria; phylum Actinomycetota; class Thermoleophilia; order Solirubrobacterales; family Solirubrobacteraceae; genus Palsa-744. The sequence goes on along the minus strand of PLYX01000106.1, from coordinate 7,005 downwards.
GGCTTGGGCGCCAGACGGGGAGCGGCGGCGTCCCATCGCCGCGGGTCCGGGCCGGTGAGCGAGCAGTCGCGGCGGGCGAGCGATCGCCGGCTCGTCGCGCTTACCGAGCGCTATCGCGCGGCGCTGTGCGCTGCCGACGCGCCGGCGGCGGAGGCGCTCGTCGCGGAGGCGCTCGTCGCCGGTGTTGCTCCGACGACGATCCAGGTCCGAGTGATCGCGGCCGCGATGGAGCAGATCGGGGAGCTGTGGGAGCAGGGAGAGCTGACGATCGCCGACGAGCACGTGGCGACGGTCCTCAGCTATCGGGCGCTGCTGCCTCTCCAGGAGCAGTTGCAGATCGCGCCGCCGCGCTCGCGCGAGCGCGTCGTGCTCGCCGCCGTCGAGGGACAGGCGCAGGTGCTGGGGCTGCGGATGGTCGCCGACGTGCTGGAGGGCGCGGGCTTCGATGTGCTCTACCTCGGGGCGGATGTTCCAGCAGGCGCGCTGGGAGCGTTCGTCGTCGACCATGCGCCGGTCGTGACGGGACTGACCTCCACGCAGGATCGCGACGCACCCCATCTCGCCGCGGCGATCGTCGCGATCCATGACGCTCACCCAATGTGCCGGATCATGTTCGGCGGCAACGGCGTTCCGCCGGCGTGGCGTGACGCGCCCTATCCGTGGGTGCCCGACGCCGCCGCCGTGCTCGACTCGGTCGAGCTGCTGCTGCACGGCCCGCCCCAAGAGCTGCCGCCGACAATGGCGCAGCGCTCCAGTCGCGCCGACACGCATCCGGCCCCGCCGGGGTCCACGAGCACCCGGGAGGACGAGCGCCTCGCCGCCGCGATCGACGACACGAGTGAGGTCGCTCGACGCTACGCACGGCGGGCCGCCGAGTATCGCTACCTGGCCTACCGCGACCCGCTGACCGCGCTGCCGAACCGCCGCGCGTTCGACGACCACATGATCGCGCTGAGCCGGCGCCCCGAGCAATGTAACGCGCTGCTCGTGATCGACGTAGACGAGTTCAAGGTGTTCAACGACGCTCAGGGCCACGAGGCCGGGGACGCGCTGCTGCGCCGGCTCGGGCAGGCGATCCGCGGAGCGGTTCGCGCCGGTGACTTGGTCGCGCGCATCGGCGGCGACGAGTTCACCGTCCTGCTGCCGGTGTGCACGCAGGCCGAGGCCGGCCTGGTCGCCGAGCAGGTCCGCGCCGCCGTGCTGGAGATGACCGGCGGCGAGGTGACGGTGAGCATCGGCATCGCGTCGCTCGGCATCGACCGGCGCGGCGCGATGCTCGGCGCCGACCGCGCGCTCTACGCCGCGAAGGCCGCGGGTCGCAACCGCTCCGAGGTCGCCGCTTCCGGTCTGACTATGCCTGCCGCAGCCGCGCCAGCGTCTGGTAGATCGACACGAACTGCACCTTGAAGATGTTCCGGGCCGAGCGCAGGTAGAGCCGCCACACCCGCAGCCGCTCGCTGCCCGCAAGTTGCTCGGCCCGCTCGCGGTTTGAGTCCAGGCGGGCGATCCACTCGCTGAGCGTGTCGTAGTAGTCCTGGGCGAACCCCTCGACGTGCTCTGTCACGAAGCCCGCGCGCTCGAGCGCGAGCTGCACTCGCGAGAGATGAAGCGGGGCGGCGTCGGGGAACACGTAGCGCTGCGTAAACGCTCCCGGCTCGTCGATCCCATGAGTGAGGCGGGCGATGCCGTGGTTGAGCAGCCTCCCGTCCGGGGCGAGCAGTTCCGCCAGTTTCCTCGCGTACACGTCGATGTGACTCTCGCCGACGTGCTCCACCATGCCGATGCTCGCGATCGCGTCGAACCGCTCGCCGGACAGGTCCCTGTAGTCGGCCACCCGTATCTCCACTCTGTCGCTCAACCCGGCTTCGGCCACCCGGCGGCGTGCGAGTTGCGCCTGGGGAAGGGAGAGCGTGATCCCAACCAGCCGCACCCCATGGTTCTTCGCCGCGTGGATCGCGAACGCTCCCCACCCGCAGCCCATGTCGAGCACGCGCTCGCCCTCTTTGAGCGCGAGCTTCTCGCACACGAGGTCGAGCTTCGCGTACTGCGCCTCCTCCAGCGTCGTGGCACCGCGCGAGAAGATCGCGCAGCTATAGGTCATCGACTCGTCGAGAAACAGCTCGAAGAACTCGTTCGACACGTCGTAGTGGTGGCGCACCGCCCTCGCGTCGCGCTCCTTGCTGTGGGTGCGTCCCCGCGGCCTCAGCTCACCCTTCGGCGCTCGCGGCGGGATCGTCAGCCCGCACGCCCTCACCGCCGCGATCGCAAGACGCGCCCGTGCCGCCCTGTCGAGATTGGGCTCCTGGAAGGTGTCGATCAGCTCGATCACGCGGTCTAGATCGTCCACCTCAAGCTCGCCCGCCACGTACGCCCTGCCCAGCCCGAGCTCGCCCGGAGCACGCACCACGTGGGCCACCGCCTTGGGGGAGCGCACGGTGAAAGTCGGGCCTTGACTTGGCCCCTGCCCATCCCGCCCGTTCTCATTGGTGGACGGCAGCACCGTGCCGTCCCAGAAGCGCACCGTGAAGTGGCGCTCGGGGAGCGCCGTCGCGAGCTCGCGACGCAACGGGTCAGTCTTCGCGAGGGGCATTGGCTCTCCAGCCCGTGTTTTGCATTGTGTTAAAAGGGTATTGGCAGGTTGCGCAGTGTCTCTTCACGTCGTCCCGGCCTGCTACCGTCCAACGGCGAGCACACCGATGAGCACCCATTCTATCCAGCGCCCCGCAGCCCCCCGGCCGGATTCTGACGACGCCCAGGTCCAGAGTCCCGCAGCCGACGGTCCCACGCCCGAGGACGTCCAGCCCGTCGCGTACGAGAACCTCGACCGCTTTCTCACGGGGCTCATCACCGTTGGCCCCATCGTCGCACTCGGCTTCGCCGGCTGGCAGCTGTGGGACGGCTTGCTTCACGGCTACGACGTGCTCGTGTTCGCGATCATGTACCTCCTCACCGGGCTCGGCATCACAGTCGGCTTCCATCGCCTCTTTACCCACCGATCGTTCAAGACATACCCCGCCGTTCGATTCGTCTTCGCCGTGCTCGGCTCGGCCGCGGTCGAGGGTCCCGTCATCTCGTGGGTCGCAGACCACCGCAAGCACCACGCCTTCTCCGATCGCGAGGGCGACCCCCACAGCCCGCACGTCGACCACGGCACCGGCCTGCGCGGCATCCTGCGCGGCTTGGCCCACGCACACGTCGGCTGGCTGTTCATCCACACGGCGCGGGGCCATCGCGAACGCTACGCCCCCGACCTGATCGCAGACCCGGTCGTCTCGTTTGTAGACAAGACGTTCTTCGTGTGGGCGATCGGCGGGTTGGCCGCCGCCTTCGGCCTCGGCTATCTGATCGGGGGCACCCTCACCGCCGGCCTCACCGGCCTCTTGTGGGGTGGCGCCGTGCGAATGCTCGTGCTGCACCACGTCACCTACTCGATCAACTCGCTCTGCCACTTCTTCGGCCGTCACACCTATGACACCGGCGACCACTCGCGCAACCTTGCCTGGCTCGCGCCCTTCTCGCTTGGCGAGGCGTGGCATAACAACCACCACGCTTTTCCCACGTCTGCGTTCCACGGTTTCGGTCTGCGCCAGCTCGACATCTCTGCGCTTGTGATCCGCGGCATGGAGCGCCTTGGCCTGGCATGGGATGTCGTGCGTGTTGCTCCCGAGCGCCGCGCCACCAAGAGCTTCGCTGCCTGAGGCTGCTACGGTGCAGGCACGGACGACAAATGTCGTCCGCGAGGTTCTTGTCTTTGTTGGTGCTCTGTAGGGGCGCGGATGGGGCCAGTCGAATCTCCATTCTCGTAGCGACCACAGGGTCGCGATAAAGGAGCACCACAACAACATGAAGTCCGATTCTTTCGCCGACCTCGGCGTGTCCGAGGTCGTCTCACGCGAGCTTGCCCAGCGCGGCATCAACTCGCCATTCGCCGTGCAGGGCATGGTCATCCCCGACGTGCTCGCCGGTCACGACGTGCTCGCCCAGTCGCCCACCGGCTCGGGCAAGACGCTTGCCTTCGGCGTGCCGCTCGTCGAACGCCTGAAGGACAGCGACCCGCGGCCCTCCGCGCTCGTTCTGGCGCCCACACGCGAGCTGGCGCTGCAGATCGTCGAGGACCTGCGCGCGCTCGCCCATGTCCGTGCGCTGTCGATCGCCGCCGTCTACGGCGGCGCCGGGATCGTCAAGCAGGCCCGCATCGCCTCGCGCGCCCACATCCTCGTGGCCACGCCCGGACGCCTGCTCGACCTGATCGACCGCCGCGACGTGTCGCTGAAGCAGGTTCGCCTGCTCGTCCTCGACGAGGCCGACAGAATGCTCGACATGGGCTTTCGCCCGGTTGTCGACAAGATCGTGAAGATGACCTCCAGGGAGCGCCAGACGCTGCTGTTCTCCGCCACGCTCCAGGGCGAGGTCGGACGCGTGGCAGCCGCCTACACCACCAACCCGCGCCGCCACGAGCACGCCCACTCCGCCGAGCGCAAGGGAGCGGTCGAGCACCGCTTCGTGTCCGTCTCACACGCGGGCAAGGTCGACCGGCTGGTCGCCGAGCTCTCGCAGGCAGAGCGCGGTCTGACGCTCGTGTTCGTGCGCACCAAGCGCGGAGCCGACCGTCTCGTCAAGCGCCTGGCTGCGAGCAGTGTGCATGCCGTCGCGATGCACGGCGACAAGTCCCAGGCCCAGCGCGAGAAGGCGCTCGCCCGCTTCGAGGCAGGCCACGTCAACACGCTCGTCGCCACCGACGTCGCCGCGCGCGGCATCGACGTGGCGGGTATCACGCACGTGATCAACTACGACATGCCCGCCACCCGCGACGATTACGTCCACCGCGTCGGGCGCACCGCCCGCGCGGGCGCCGACGGGATCGGCGTCACGTTCGTGCTGCACGAGCAGGCCCGCGAGTTCGCGGGCATGGTCGGCGAGCTCGGCCTGCACCGCGAGCTCGAGCTCGGAGGCTTTCCGAGCGACGCCACGCGCCCGCCGCAGGCCACGCGCCCGCCGCAGGCCGCGCGGCGCACACAAGGGCGCTCCTCGCGCAACCGCAACTCGCGTCGCTCCCGCGCGCGGGTCGGTTGAAACAAAGCGGGTTGCAGGTGCATGGCTGTTTGTGGGGTAGCAGCAGTTGACTAAGCAGTTGACTAGATCCGGGATGGCAGGTGCTTCGTTCGTGGGTAACAGTAGTTGACTAACTAGTTGACTAAGTTGTGTATAGGGTGAACCTGTTGATGCCTCCAAGGCCGCTACTGGTCGTACGCTTAGCCGTATGACCAGTAGCCCACCGCCGGTGCGCGAGATCCTTGCGCACCGCACCGGCGAGGAGATGGCGCTCAACGACGCCTATCTCAACCCGCAGCTGGGGCGGATCGTGCGTACCCTTGGGTTGGACAGGACGTGGGTCGCAGGCGAGGGCGCCCACCTGATCGACTCCGAGGGCAACCGCTACCTCGACCTGCTCAGCGGCTACGGCGTGTTCGCGATCGGCCGCAACCATCCCGAGGCGATCGCCGCCGTGCGGGACACGATGGCCGCGAACACCGCCAACCTGCCGCAGCTCGGGGTGACGCTCTTGAGCGGCGTGCTCGCCGAGCAGCTGCTCGCGCGCGCCCCCGGCTCGGTAGCCGCGATGGTGCCCGTCAACAGCGGCACCGAGGCGGTCGAGGCGGCGATCAAGATCGCGCGGGCGTCCACCGGTCGCTCGCGGATCCTGTACGCCGAGCACGCCTTCCACGGCCTCACGCTCGGCTCGCTCTCGCTCAACGGGGATGCCATCTTCCGCGAGGGCTTCGGACCGCTGGTTCCGGGCTGCGAGGCGGTCCCGTTCGGCGACGCGGACGCGCTGGAGCGCGCGCTCGCGCGTGGGGATGTGGCGGCGCGTGGGGATGTGGCGGCGCGTGGGGAGGTGGCGGCGTTCGTCGTGGAGCCGGTGCAGGGCAAGGGCGTCAACCTGCCCCCCGACGGGTACCTGGCGGCCGCCCAGCGGCTCTGCCGCGACGCGGGCGCGTTGTTCGTATGCGACGAGGTCCAGACGGGCATCGGACGCACAGGGCGGTTCCTGGCGCTGGAGCATTGGGGCCTCGAACCAGACCTGATTTGCCTGTCGAAGGCGCTCTCCGGCGGGCTTGTGCCCGTCGGCGCGGTGCTGGTCTCGCGCGCCGCCTTCGATGGCGTGTTCGACGGGATGGAGCGCGCCGTACGCCACGGTTCCACGTTCGGCGGCAATGATCTCGCCGCCGCCGCCGCCCTGGCGACGCTGCGCGTGCTCGACACCGAGGGGCTCGTGGCGCGTGCCGAGCGCCTCGGCGCGCTGCTGCTCGAATTGACGACGCCGCTCGTCGAGCGCTACGAGGTTGTCTCCGACGTGCGCGGTTTGGGGCTCATGTGGGCGATCGAATTCGGGCCGCCGCCGGAGGGCGGCGCGCGCCGCTCCATCTGGAACGCCGCCGAGCGCGCTCAGCCGGGCATCTTCTCCCAGCTGATCGTCGGACCCCTGTTCCACGACCACCGCATCCTCTGCCAGGTCGCGGGGCATCGCATGAACGTCGTGAAGGCGCTGCCGGCGCTCGTCGTCGAGGAGCAGGAGATCCGGCGCTTCGCTGCCGCGTTGGAAGAGGTCGTCGCACGCGCGGAGCGGATTCCCCGGGCGTTCTTGCGCTTCGGCGTGGGGATGGCGGGCCGGGCGCTGACCGCGCGCAAGTAGTGGAGCTGTGCTGCGCGGAGTGTTAACTCTTTTTCAAAATTTTGCCATAGTGACTACATCTAGTATATACTATCGCAAAAATCACAAAAACTACATATAGGCATCTCGACCTTGGATCGCTCTCACAAGCGGTGAGTCTCTAGCCTGTCCGCCCGTGCTCGTTCCCAGGGAAGACATACGCAACGTCGCGATCGTCGCCCACGTCGACCATGGCAAGACGACGCTGGTGGACGCCATGCTGTGGCAGTCTGGCGCTTTCCGTGTCGGCCAGGAGGTGGCCGACCGCGTGCTCGACTCGATGGACCTCGAGC
>PLYX01000257.1 GCA_003151895.1 Solirubrobacterales bacterium | reverse complement strand
CGATCGAGGACCCCGAGCGCCAGGCTCGCTACGCCTCGGTGTTCGCGATCACCGCCGGCGCGTTCGTGCCGCTCAACTTCATCGCGGTGCGCCTGTCCGCCTCCTACGTGCACCCGCGCGTGCTCGGCAGCGCGTCGAACCTGCCGCCCTCGATGGCGTTCACGTTCGGAGTGTCGCTCGCGGCGATGGCGCTGCTGTTCGCGACGCTCTGCTCCTACGAGCTGACCGCCAAGCGCACGCGCATGCTGCTCAAAGCGCGCTCCAGGATCCTCGGCTTCCAATGATGCCGCTCGCAACAGCCCTGCCGGAAAACTCGAACGACGGGTATGTGGCGGCCGCCTACATCGCGTTCTTCGCGATCGTGCTGATCTACGTGGCGATCATGGCGATCCGCCTGAGTCGCGTCGAGCGCGCCGTGCGCGAGCTGCGCCGGGAGCCCCGCCAGGACGAGGAGACACTCGGCCGCCCGCGGGAGCGTGAGACGGTATGAGCGAGCTGCTGGCGCTCGGCATGTCGCACAAGACGGCGCCGGTCGCGTTGCGCGAGCGGCTGGCGTTCACGGAGTCGCAAGCGGTCGAGTTCGCCAGGCAAATCACCCAGAGCCACGAGGTGCACGAGGCGGTGGTGATCTCGACCTGCAACCGCACGGAGATCTATCTCGTAGTGGGGGACCCCGTGCAGGCGGAGACCGACGTGCTCGGGATGCTCGCCCGCCGCGCCTCCATCCGTCCTACGGAGCTGGCGCAGGAGATCTACTCGCCGCGCAACTGCGAGGCGGCGCGCCAGCTCTACCGGGTGACCTCGGGCCTTGAATCGATGATCGTCGGCGAGGCGGAGATCCAGGGCCAGGTCAAGCGCGCCCACGAGGCGGCGATGCGCGCCGGCGTGACAGGCCCGCTCTCCAACCGGCTGTTCGCGGCCGCGCTCACGACCGGCAAGCGAGTGCGCTCGGAGACCGGCATCGGGTCGTCTCGCGTGAGCGTTCCCTCGGTTGCGGTCGACCTTGCGCAGGACGTGCTCGGCGGCCTTTCCGACCGGCACGTCGTGATCCTCGGGGCGGGCGAAACGAGCGAGCTGACCGCGCAGGCGCTCGCCCACCAGGGGGTGGGCACGATCTTTGTGGCCAACCGTCGCGCCGACCGCGCGCTCAGCCTCGCGCAGCGCTTCGGCGGCTCGGTGGTGGGGCTCGACGGGCTGCCCGACCAGCTGCTGGAGGCGGACATCGTGGTCTCCTCGACCTCCTCGCCGCACCCGATCGTGGGCAGCGAGGAGCTCGAGGTCGTGATGGAGCAGCGCACCGGGCGCCCGCTGCTGTTGATCGACATCGCGGTGCCNNTCGAGGAGGAGATCCGCCGCTTCGCACGCTGGCTGGGCCAGCTCGAGACGCTGCCCACCGTGACCGCCTTGCGCGAGCACGGCAACGAGATCGTGGAGCAGATCCTCGCCGAGAACGCGGGGCGCTGGGAGGCGGCGTCCGAGCGCGATCTCATGCGTGTGGAGGCGGTCGCGCGGGCGGTGCTCAACCGTTTGCTGCACGAGCCGACGATCCGCCTGCGCAGCTTCTCCCAAGAGCGCACCCTGAAGGGCACCCCCCATGGCGGGGGGCAGGCAGGAGCCCACGCGAGCTTGCAGCTCGTGCGCGAGCTGTTCGGCCTCGGCGAAGACGGCGCCGGTGAGGCGCACAACGACGCGGCCGCCGCGGACACCGACTCCAAGCTCGCCGAGGTGCGCTCGATCGAGAGCGCACGCAAGGGCCAATGACCCCATCCCATCCCGCCGGGGAAAACTCCCCGGCCGGCCCGTAGGACAGGATGAGGATCGGGACGCGTGGCAGCGCGCTGGCGCTTGCCCAGGCGCGGCTTGTGGCGGGATGGCTCGGCGGGGCCGAGATCGTGGTGGTGCGCACGAGCGGCGACAGGCAGATGCACGACCACCCAAACGGCAAGGGCAATGGCGCAAGCAGGCGGTCGCGGGGCGGCGACAAGTCGCGCTGGGTGGCCGAGCTCGAGCAGGCGCTGCTGGCGGGCCAGGTGGACCTGGCGGTTCACTCTGCCAAGGACGTCCCCGGCGAGCTCACGGATGGCTTGGAGCTGCTCGGCGCGCCGGCGCGAGCGGCTGTGGAGGACGCGCTGATCGGGGCGCGCTCGCTCGAGGAACTGCCCGAGGGCGCGTGCGTCGGGACGAGCAGCGTGCGGCGCGCCGCCCAGCTGCGCGCGGCGCGCGCGGACCTGGAGGTGGTGAGCTTGCGCGGCAACGTGGACACGCGCCTGCGCAGGCTCGCAAACGAGGTCACCAAGAGCGGCGACGGGAGCGGGGGTGGCGAGCGTGGAGGGGGTGGGGGACCCCAACTCAACGCGATCGTGCTTGCGAGCGCCGGGCTCTGGAGGCTCGGTCGCGAGCGCGACGTCGGCTGCACGCTCAACGCGGCTCGCTTCGTGCCGGCTCCCGGACAGGGCACGCTCGCGCTTCAGGCGCGCGTGGCGGATGCGCCCGTGAGCGCGGCCGTCGAGGCGATCCTCGACAAGGACACCTCCGCCTGCTTGAGGGCCGAGCGCGCTGTGGCGCATGAGCTCGGGGCAAGCTGCAACACGCCGCTCGGCGCGCACGCGGCGCCGGCGGGCCGCGGCTGTCTGCGCCTGCGCGCCTGGGTGGGGCTGCCGGACGGATCGGAGTGGCTCGGCGACGAGCTGCTCGGCGACTTCTATGACCCCGATGAGCTCGGACGCCGTGTGGCGGAGCGGCTGGAGGCGGTCGGCGCTCGTGATTTGCTGCGGCGCGCGGAGGAAATGGCCGTTGAAGGCGCCTGAGCACCCAGAGGGCACATACCCAGAGGGCACATACCCAGAGGGCACATACCCAGAGGGCACACGGCGGCGACCCGGGCGCGTGCACCTCGTCGGCGCCGGGCCAGGCGACCCCGGCCTGCTCACGGCGCGCGCCCTTGAGCTGATCGCGCGCGCCGACACGATCCTGTACGACCGGCTGATCCCCGCGCAGGCGCTCGACGGCGCGCGTGCGGACGCGGAGCTGCTGTTCGTCGGCAAGCAGGGCGGCGGCCACTCGGTGCCCCAGGAGCAGACGCAGGCGCTGATGATCGAGCGGGCGCGCGCCGGGCGCGAGGTGGTGCGGCTGAAGGGCGGCGACCCGTTCGTGTTCGGCCGCGGCGGAGAGGAGGCGCTGGCGCTGCGCGAGGCCGGCATCCCGTTCGAGGTCGTGCCCGGCGTGACCGCGGGCGTGGCGGCGGCCGCGTATGCCGGCATCCCGGTCACCCACCGGGGACTGTCGACCGCTGTGGCGCTCGTCACCGGCCACACGCAGGCGGGCGCGTCCGACGGCGAGGAACGGGAGGGCGAGGACGACGGTGAAAGGCGAACGGGAGCACGCGACGGCGAGAGGTGGGCGAGCGAGGACGCGGAGGCACACGAGTCACAACGCGACTGGCAAGCGCTCGCCGCGTTCCCGGGCACGCTCGTGTTCTACATGGGCGTGCGCCAGCTCGAGCGGATCGCCTCCTCGCTGATCGACGCGGGGCGTCCCGCGTCCGAGCCGGCGGCGCTGGTGGAACGCGGCACGCTGCCTGACCAGCGCACTATCGGCGCGACGCTCGCCACGATCGCGGAGGCGGCACGCCGCGAGCGTGTGAAGGCGCCGGCCATCGCGATCGTCGGAGCAGTGGCCGGCCTGACAAGCGAGCTAAGTTGGCTGGCTACGGGTCCGCTCGCGGGACGCACGGTGGCGGTGACACGAGCGCGCGCTCAGACCAGCGAGCTCGCACGACGGCTGGGGGAGCTCGGCGCGACGGTGGTGCAGGCGCCAAGCATCCGCACGCAGGCGATCTCGGATCCCACCCTCCCGCCGCTCAACCCCGCGCGGTATGACCTGATCTGTCTCACGAGCCCCAACGGCGTGGGGTTCCTGTTCGAGCGGCTGGATGATGGGACCCACCCACCCGGCGACGCTCGCTCGCTCGCAAACACGCGCATCGCGGCGATCGGCCCGGGGACGGCGCGGGCGCTGGCCGAGCACGGGATCGTCGCGGACGTGGTGGGAGAGCGCTTCGTGGCCGAGTCGCTCGTGGACGCGCTGGTCGACGTCGACGTGCGCCGGGCGCTCGTGGCGCGAGCGAGCGAGGCACGCGACGTGCTCCCGGACGCGCTGCGCGCGCGGGGGGCGGAGGTGGACGTGCTCGCGCTGTATGAGACGGTCGCCGAGCCGCTCTCCAGCAGCGCGCTGGAGCAGGCGCGCGCGGCCGACTACATAACGTTCACCTCTTCCTCGACGGTGCGCTTCTTCCTGCAGGCCGCTCGCGCCGGCGGGGAGCGGAACGCCGGCTCGACCGGCTCGGACACGCCGCTGTCCTCGACGACGCGGATCGTGTCGATCGGGCCGGTGACGAGCGCGACGCTCAGGGAGCACGGCCTCGAGCCCCACGTGCAGGCGCAGCGCCACGACGTCGACGGACTGGTGGACGCGCTGCTGGCGGATGCCGCGGAGCACGATGGATGAGCGCGCAGACGTTGCCGCGGCGGCTCTCGGCAGCCCGCGCTTGCACCTGCGGCGAACCGATTCCACGAACAAGCGCGCGCGAGCGCTTGCCATCGCGGGTGCGCCGCACGGCACGCTCGTAACCGCCGCCGAGCAGACCGCCGGCCGCGGACGGCAGGGCCGCGGCTGGGCGGCCCCGACGGGAAGCGCGCTGCTCTGCTCGCTCATATTGCGTGATCCGCCGCTGCTTCTCTCGCTGATCGCGGGCGTGGCGGTGTGCGACGCCGTGGGCGAGCGCGCGCGCGTGAAGTGGCCGAACGACGTGGTGGTGGAGGCGCCCATCGGTGCGCAGGCTGGCGGCGGGAGTCCACCCCCCCTCGCGAAGCTCGCGGGCATCCTCGTCGAGGGACGCCCATACCCTGAAGGGCACAGGCAGGAGGACTGGGCGGTGCTCGGGATCGGCGTCAACGTGGCCGTGCGAATCGACGATCTGCCCGCGGACGTGCGCAAGCGTGCGGCGAGCCTAGAACTACCGTCTAGCGCGATCGAGCCGATCATGGACCGGCTCCTCGAAGCACTGGAACGTCGCCTCGCGGAGCCCGCGGACAGCGTGCTCGACGCGTGGCGAGCGCGCGATGCCCTACTCGGCCGCGACGTCTCCTGGGCTCACCCGAAGGGCACACGCCAGGGGCACGGTCGAGCCGAGGGGATCGACGGAGAGGGTCGCCTGCTCGTGCGGCTCGACGACGGAACCACAACGGCGCTCAGCGCCGGTGAGGTTCACCTCGCGTCGGTCGGCTGATCGGCGCGGTCGAGCGCGTCCTCGACGTTGCGCTGGAGCTTCCCCTCGGAGCCCGCGTCGAGCTCGCCGCCGCCATGGCCGCCTTGCGCCAGGTGCGCGCTGGAAAGCGCCTCGGCGAGCACCGCGTCGGACGGGACTTCCGAGGCCGCCACCGCGCCGTTGACCGTGTTCGGGGCCTTGGCCCTGGCGACTCGAGCGGCCCTGGCTTGACGGGACGCCCCGCCGCCCTCGCCGGCCCTCTGTCCCTTGCGCCGCTTGCGCGCGCCGCGGGCGCGACGCTTGGGGAAGTTGCGCAACAGCTCGCGCGCGAGCGCCGGCGGCTTGCGGGCCATGCGGGTACGAGCGCCGCGCAGCACCTCCTCCGCCTCGGGCGTGTGGGCGAGCGCGGCGGCGAGCAGCGCGGCGGCGAGACGGCGGTCCTGCTTGCGCGCGGCGTGCACGAGCCGGCGTGCGTTGCGCGCATGGGCCCCGCCGGAGGAGTTGACGAGCAGGCCGAGCAGCCGCTTGGTCTCCGGCCAGCGCTGGACGGCGTACTCCTCGTGGACTTCGCGCGTGTACTCCGCCAGCCGCCAGATCCAAGCGTTGGCCTGGTCGCGGCGGCCGATGCGCCGCTCCACCAGCGCGCGCAACATGATCTTGGCTGCCTCCCGACGCTCGTCGCGCGGCCACGAGCCGGCGATGTCGATCGCCGTGTCGAATGCGTCGGGGTCACGCAGCGCCGCGATCTCCGAGAGCGCCTTCAAGCGCAGCTGCGAGCTCTTGTTGCGTTGCACGGCGGTGATCAGGAAGCGGGCCTTGAACTCGCCGGTGCGATCGAAGTGGAGCATCGCGCGGGCGCGGCGCCAACCGTTGGGGGTGACGCGGGCGCCTGCCAGCGCAGCCCACACGTGCTGCTCGCCGTAGTCGAGATGCTCGACGGCGATCCGCCACAGCTCACGCTCGAACACTTCGAAGCGCCGCTCCTCCTCCGCGCATACCGGCAGCACGCGTCGCTCCACGCGCATGCGCCGGCCGCGGCCGCGGCGGACGGGGCCGACCACGATCGCCCCGCCGCGATACACGTCGCGGTCGAGCAATGAGTGGAGCGTCACCACGGGATCGTCGTTCTTGGTGGCGGGGTGCACGAAGTCGACGACGAGGCCCGCCTCCTTGCCGGGGTGGCGGCGCGTCACGCGGCCCACGCGCTGCTGGTAGACGCGCTTGGAGGCGGTCGGCGCCAGGTGCAGGCAAACGGTGGCCCTCGGGCTGTTCCAGCCCTCGGCGAGCAGCTGGGCGTTGATCAGCACGTCGATGTCCCCGCGCTCGTAGCGCGCGAGCACCTCCGCGAGCTCGCGCTTGGGGGTCTCGCCGGAGACGCCCATCGCCTTGATGCCTTCGGCGCGGAACGCCTCGGCGAGGTTGTAGGCGTGGCGCACGCCGGCGGCGTAGACGACGCCGGGGACGCCGTTGAAGCGCGTCTTGTAGAGGCTGGCGGCGGCCATGTTGAACGGCTGCTGGTCGAGCAGCTCGGCGAGCTGCTCCTGGTCGAACTCGGTGTCCACCTCGCCGCGGCGCAGCGGCACGTTGGCGATCGTGCGCACGCCGACGCCTGGGGAGATGCGCACGCAGCGCAATGGCGAGATCACGCCTCGGCGCGCGGCCTGGGCGAGGTCGAAGCGCGACGTCTGCGTCGGGAACAGGTCGGTGACGTGCCGGGCGATGAGCGCGCCGGTGGCGGTCATGCCGATAAAGATCGGGCCCGTCCACGCGCGGATCGCGCCGCTGGTCTTCTCGCCGAGAGCGGTGTGGGCCTCGTCGCAGATCACGATCGTGT
>PLYX01000101.1 GCA_003151895.1 Solirubrobacterales bacterium | reverse complement strand
GGTAAAGACCGTCTCGCGCATCGAATCCTAGCGGCGTCTCGCGGCGGGCGTCCACAAGACTTTCAAGCGTAGGCCGCTCGCCAGTGCGATCCTCGATGCTGGGCGGCGCGCTGGAAGAGGGCTCGGCGGCCCGTGACAAAGTGCGGCTTCAGCCTGGTCTCGATGGCCGCGAGGCCCGGTCTGGAGATGCGTCGTCGAGCTCGATCTCGACGACCCGTGCCACGCGGTCCATGTCCGCGTCGTGGGCGAGCAGTGTCGCACCTCGTCGCCAAGCGACGGCGGCGATCATGCAGTCGAGCATCCCCCGCGGAGTGACACCTACGTGTATGGGCAGTCCGCGCCCTCTCTGCAACTTCGTGTGAGGACGCCGGCGGCGCTCTCGTCGGTCATCCTAGCCGGCGCCGGCCCGCGGAGGCTCGCCCTCGGCCGGTGGGTCTTGACCTTGGGTCTCCAGCATGCGCTCGACGGCGGCGATGTAGTCCGCGGCGCCGGCGACGATCGCCTCTCGTGCCAGCACCGCGCGGTCGCGCGCCTGGTCCATGAACTCGGTNNCGAGGGCGAGCTCGTTGAGCAGTTCGATCGACTTCATCCCGTAGCGTTTGCTGCCCCCGTCGGCGATCACCATCAGGTCGATGTCGGACTCGGGGTGCGGCGCCTCCCCGCGGGCGCGCGAGCCGTACAGCCAGATCGCGTGCAGATCGGAGCTTAGCTCGTCGCGCAAGAGGCCGACGAGGCGCTCCACGACACGGCGCTCGGCGTGTGAGAGCGAGGCGGGGGCGAGGACGTCGGAGGGCTGCGTGACCATCGCTTGAAAGGATAGGCGGCCCGCCGGAGCCCCTCGCCGTCTGGCGACCTTCGAGCCGAGGACTCGTGTTCTACCGCGTGCTCGAGCTCGCCGCCGACCACGACCCCGTGCGCTACCGAGACCTCATCCTCAACCCCCGGCCCATGGCCAAGCCGCCCCTACCGCCGGGAACCCGCGGGCACGCCGATCCACCGCGCGCGCTATCTCGGCTATCTGCGCGTCAAGGGTTTGACTCGTGTCGAGCCTGAGCACGCTGTCCTCGGGCAGTTCGTCGAGCTCCTCAAACGCATGGAACTGATCTTCGGCGACTTGCGGCGTAGCGTCGGACACGCGCTGTGGATCGTGCAGACGCCGCGCCGCGCGTTCGACGGCCAGTTCGAGCGGGACCTCGCAGCGGACGACCAGGCGCGTCACGCCGACCCGTCGCAGCCTCTCGAATAGCAGTGCCCGATCATTGCGTGAGCGGCAGGTCGCATCCACGATTACGCCGTGGTTGCGGCGCAGCGCGAGCAGCGCGTCGCGGCCAAGCTGCTCGTAGGTCGTGCGTGTGAAGCGAGCGCTGTAGTGCTCGTGGCGTGCCGGTTGAGAGGGGGCAAGGTGAGCCAAGCGCTTGCGCACGGCGTCGGAGGAGAAGACCGGCATCTCCGAGCGCCGTGAGAGCTCCGCGGCCAATACCGACTTGCCGCTGGCGGCCGGTCCGCAGATCACAACTGCCAGGGGCCCTCTTGCGCGCCAGCACAGCCGCTCGCTCAGCGACCATAGGTGCTGCGCCCATTGCAGCTGCTCGGCGCGTACCTCCCCGCTGTGCTCGGTCGCGGCGATCAGCGCGACCTTGACGCGAACGAGCGCCCAGTGGGCGGCGTAGTAGGAGCGCAGCGCCTCGCCGCCGGGGCTCATGCCCGCCCGGCGGAAGGCATCGAAGAGCTCGCGGGCCGCCCAGCGCTGCCCGTGCGCCTCGAAATCCATCGCCAGGAACGCCAGGTCGCAGGCGACGTCGGTGCGGCGCAGTTGCGGGTCGAACTCGATGCGGTCGACCACACAGAGCGTCGGCCTGGCCAGCACGTGCTCGCAGCGCAGGTCGCCATGGCCGTCGCGGGCGAGTCCCAGCAGCGCGCGCCGCCGCAGCTCCGGCGCGTGCGCCTTCACGAAACTCTCGCCGAACCCGGCCGCCACATCCAGGCGCCACCCGGCCGGATTGCTCATCCGCCGCAGCTCCTCCAGATTCCCTCGCCAGCCGGCGAGCACCCGATCCGGACCCCAGTCGGTCACCATGGCCGCGGAGCGGTGGAAGTCCGCAAGCAGGTGGGCCACCGCGACCACGCGCGCTCCGGTGAGCGAGCCCGCCGCGATCATGCCCGCGAAAGTGTCCTCCTCACGGAAACTGCGCATCTCCACGGCGTACTCCACCGCGCCGCGGGCGCCATCGGGCGCCAGACGAAATCCTCGACGGGTTTTTACGATTGCCCGTACGCCGAGGTACAGACCGGATGCGAGCTCTTGGTTGACCCGAACCTCCTCGCGGCAGGCACGGTGACGGCGCTCCAGCGTGCTGTAGTCCAAGAAGCCCAGTGCAACCGGCTTCTTGACCTTGTACGCGCGATCGCCCGCCACGAACACCCAAGAGGCGTGGGTCTCGTGCACGACGACCCGCGGGTGTCCGGGATACATCGAGGGCGCGGTAAGCGCCCGCAGGAGGGCGGGATCGCCGCGGCGCTTCCAGTCGGCTTGAGCCGTGGGCGAGACGGACCTTGCGTTTCTCTTAAACCGCCACGAGCCGGGTGTCCGAAATCGCCACGAATCGGGTGTCCGTCGCATACCTGATCCCACCGATGTGCACCGCGCTGAACGGTTGCCTCAGCGCGCGAGGTCAGGCCTCGATCAGAACCCTGAACTTGTCCGGCAGGACGGCCAGGACATCATCGATCTCACCGGGGGAGACGTGCGCCCGCAGTACGCGCGCTACCGCCGTCACAGCGACCGACGCCTCGGTGTCTCCGGCCATGCGTCCCTCGCTGACGACATGATCGAGAAACGCCTCCACGTGGTGGATGGGCAGGGGAGTGCGGCTGGGATCCCAATCCTCATAATAGATCCCGCGGATCAGGGTCGGCAGCTGAGCGGCGAGCTTGGCCGCCACGTCGACGGTCAGCCGGTCGCGCAACGTGTGCAGCACCGCACGCAGCGCGCGGTAGGCGTACTGGCGATCCTCCACGCCAAGCTCATCGGCGATCTCCTTCAACCAAATGTGCGCCTTTTCGACGCTGTGCTCGATGATGCTCGGCTCGGTTTCGGTCATCTTGGGCTCCTGTGCTCGAGTGCAGGGCGCGTCAGGCCTCGCCCCAAGCGAGGATGCCGGCCACGTCCAGGGTGGAGAGCATCCCCGTGGGCTTGCCGCTCTGTGCGTCGCGGACGACGAGGTGAGCGATCCCGCGGTCGCGCATGAGCTCGGCGGCGGCAGCGAGCGGTTCGCTGCTCGAGATCGTGTTGAGGTCGCGGTCGGCCACCTCGCTGAGTGGGCGCTGCCCACCGTCGGCGTCGAGCAGTGCGCTGAGCAGTGCGCTGTCTGAGAGGATGCCGCACATCGACCCGTCGTTTGGATCGGTCACCACGATCGTGTGCACATGGTGGAGCGACATGGTTCGGGCGGCGTCTCGCAGCGAAGCTTCTGCCGAGCAGCTGAGGATGCCGTGGCGCATCGCGTCCGCCACGCGGGCGTTTTCAAGGCGTGGAGTGAGATAACTGCCCTCGAATGTCTCAGGTCGGCTCACCACACCGCAAAGCTATTGCGTCGAAGCTCGATCGCGCATCGGTGCAAGCTGCGCGCGGAACTCCGTGAGTACTACTGATCAACCATCCCCACCCGTTCGCTCCAGGGTGTCGAAGTCTCTGGTGTGATCGAAGCGCCTTTGGTGGCGGTCGTCAGCTACTCGTGCGGGCATATCACGGCACGCCCGTCGATCTGCCCGTCGCGCAGGCGTTCGTAGACCTCGGCGGCCTGCGCGAGCGGGAAGCGCTGAACGTGCGCGCGGATCTTGCCGGCTCGAGCGAGCTCGAGCACCTCGATCAGCTCGATCGCGCTGCCCCAGTAGGTCGTCGAGATCGAGCACTCGTACGGTTGCGAGAAAAACGACATCGGGAACGTGCCGCCGGCGAGGCCGACGATCGTCACGTCGCCCTCGGAGCGGCCGCATTGGGCGGCGAGCGCGATCGTCTCGTCGCTGCCGACGACGTCGAGCACGAGCTCGGCCCCGCGCCCCTCGGTGGCCTCGCGTACCAGCTCGGCGGCGCTCGCGCCGGCCTCGACGGTGACGTGGGCGCCGATGTCGGTCGCCAGCGCGAGCTTCTCGGGCGAGGTGTCCACCGCGACGATCTGCGCCCCCGAGATCGCGCTGAGGATCTGCACCGCCATGTGCCCGAGCCCGCCGACGCCGATCACGACCGCTGTGGACCCTGGTGTGAGCTTGTGCAGCGAGCGCTTGATCGCGTGGTAGGGGGTGAGCGCCGCGTCGCTCAAGGGTGCGGCGTCGCGGGGGTCGAGGCCGCCGAGCGGCACGAGCAGGCGGGCCGAGGGCACGAGCAGGTACTCGGCCATGCCGCCGTTCAGGCCGAGCCCGCCGCCCATCACCCCGATCTCGGCCTGGCGCTCGCAGTAGTTCTCGCTCGAGCGCCGGCAGGCACGGCAATGCCCACAGCCCCAGGGGCCATAGACGGCGACGGCTTCGCTCACTTGGACGGTGTCGACGCCCGCGCCGACGCGCTCCACCCAACCGGCGTTCTCGTGGCCGAGCGTGAACGGCGGGTCGAATGGCATCTGCCCTGCCGGCCAGTCCATCAGGTGCAGGTCCGAATGACAGGCCCCCGCGCCGGCGACCTTGATCAGCACCTCACCCGGGCCGGGCTCGGGCATAGGCACCTCGCGCAGCTCGGGCGGCTGCTGCCAGGCGACCAGCTGAAACGCCTGCATCGTAGCGGCCGTGCTCACGACGAGACGTGCCTACGCGTGTCATGGGCAAGCCGGCGACAGGCTGGGTCGCCGTACAGCCTGCGCACGATGTCGGCCTCGACCGCCGCCTCATCGCATGTGACTGCTGCGACCTGTTCGCGGGCGCGTTTCCAGTCTCGCGCCTGCGTGCGACGATGTGTCCAGCCTCGCGCCTGCGTGCGACGGTGTGTCGCGGCGGCGACATCCGGGCGGTTCCCATGGATCATCGACGAATCCATGCTGATTGGCCATGAATCCATGCTGATTGGCCCTCGGTTCGCGCGATCAATAGCCATGAAGCTGGAGGGTAGACGACCCAGGGGCTGTGCACATCGGACTCGGCTACCCATTCCGAGAGCGGTCGATTACGGACCGTGCTGTCTGTACGGCGCAGCCGGATATCGCAGCCGGACTCTGGTTCTACCGGATGGCAGCCACGCCTTCCGCCGCGGGACGATCGCTCGAATGGCCGTTACCACGATGAGTCTGTGCCGCACCCCAGAAAGACTTGACAGGAGGAATCATGAGGACACGGCGCATACTGCCGGCTGCGGCAGGGGGGCGGCGTGGCCCTCTGGTCACCTGACATTGCCGGGCGGATTTGCCCGGCAACATTGTGGGAAACTACCTCGGTGATGCTGGCGGTGGTCGTCCATGAGCCCGGCGGGCCGGAGGCGCTGCGAGTCGAGGAGCGTCCGATCCCCGATGCACGGCCCGGGTGGGTCTTGGTCCGCGTGCGGGCGTTCGGCCTAAACCGCTCCGAGCTGATCACGCGCGCCGGCGGCTCGGGCGACGCCGTCCGTTTCCCTCGCGTGCTCGGCATCGAGTGCGTGGGCGAGGTTGTCGAGGCGTCCGGCTCGGATCTGCGGCCGGGGCAGCGGATACTTGCCGCGATGGGAGGTATGGGTCGCGACTATGACGGCGGCTACGAGCAGTACGCGCTGCTGCCCGCCAGCCAGGTGATCCCGGTGGATAGCACGCTGGGCTGGCCAGAGTTGGGCGCGATCCCTGAGAGCTTCGGCACGGCATGGGGAACGCTCGATGAGCTGGGTCTGCGCGAGGGCCAGCTGCTGCTGGTGCATGGCGGAAGCTCGTCGGTTGGGATGGCGGCGATCACGATCGCCAAGGACCGCGGCCTCGTGGTCCTCGCGACCACCCGCCAGGAGGCCAAGCGCGCGGCGCTACAGGCCGCCGGCGCCGACTACCCGATCGTTGTCGACGGGGACCCGGCACCCCTCGTTCGAGAGCTCCTGCCCGGCGGGGTGGACGGACTGTGCGAGCTGGTCGGACCCGGGGCGATGATCGAGGCGTTGAACGCCCTGGCACCCGGAGGACGCACGTGCATCACCGGCTACCTCGAGGGGGACTGGAACACCAAGGCCGCCGAAGCCGAGGCGGAGCGTCTTGACGTGCAGCCGCGGCATTTCGGCAGCGGCGTGATCAACCGCGACAGCTACGGCGGAGTCTTCCAGCAGATCGTCCAGGCGGTGCAGGACGGCCGCTACCGGGTCAACCTCGACCGGGTCTTTCCGATGAGCGAGATCGCCGACGCCCATCGCTACATGGAAGAGAACCGCGCCGCCGGCAAGGTCGTGGTCCTGCCCCCGGAAGATTGAACTTCGAGTCAGGTCTGGAAAGGAGCTCACAATAGACATCGACGGTGCGGTTTGCATCATCACCGGGGCATCTTCTGGGATCGGCGCGTCTGCGGCGCGTCTGTTGAGCGGGCTGGGAGCGAAGGTCGTGCTCGCTGCTCGGCGGACCGAGCGTCTTGAGGCGCTGGCAGCTGAGCTGCTGGGCTCGCTGGCCGTGACGACCGATGTCACCATCGCCGGACAGATCGAACGGCTGGTCACCCAAACCGTCGAGACCTTCGGCAGGGTCGACATCCTCGTCAACAACGCCGGCCAGGGCCTACACGTTCCACTCGAGGAGCTGAAACCGGACGACCTGCGAGCCGTCTTCGAGCTCAACGTGGTCGCGCCGCTGATGGGGATGCAGGCGGTGCTCCCCGTGATGCGAGCGCGGTCGGGTGGAGCCATCGTCAACGTGAGCTCGGCCACGTCGCTGCGGGTCTTCCCGGGGCTCGGCGGCTACGCCGCCACCAAGGCGGCGCTCAACATGCTCTCCCAGGTAGCCCGGCTCGAGCAGGCCGGCTCCGGCGTGACGGTGTCGGTCGTATACCCGTCGGTCACGGCCACCGAGTTCCACCAGCGGCTGCGGGCCGGAAAGCTCGTCAGCGGGGGGCGGGGCATCACCCCCGACCCGCCCGAGCTGGTCGGCGAGGCGATCGCGTTCGCAATCCGCAGCGGAGAGGCCCACGTCCTGGTCGCCGATCCACCTCAGCCAATCATCCCAGGCGAAAGCGACGGCTGGGGCGCCCTGCTCGCGCGTCAAGCGCCCACCACCGCCAATCCCCCCCGATGAACTTCACGCTTCGCGCCTGCGGCGAGCCGGCTCTCCCGCGCTGCGCGACGGTCGGTCGCCGTTGCGAGGGATCAGCTGTCAATCGTCGACATGTTCGCGTAGCGGTCACCGGCCGTGGCGCCCGCGGGAGCTGCCTCGTCGATACGGGCCAGATCCTCCGCTGAAAGCTGGATGTCGGCGGCCGCCACGTTCTCCTCCAGATATGACCGTCGCTTGGTCCCGGGAATCGGCACGACGTCCTCGCCGCGGCTCAGGACCCACGCGAGCGCCAACTGTCCCGCCGTGACCTCCTTCTCCCGCGCGATCTCCTCGACGCGCTCCACCAGCTCGAGATTGCGCTTGAAGTTCTCGCCCTGGAAGCGGGGATGGTGGCGCCGGAAGTCGTCCTCGGGCAGATCCTCGGGCTTCTTGTAGCGACCGGAGAGGAAGCCCCTTCCCAGTGGGCTGTAGGCGACAAAGCCGATGCCCAGTTTGCGCACAGTGGGGAGGATCTGCTCCTCCGGGTCTCGCGACCACAGGGAGTACTCGGTTTGCAGGGCGGATATCGGGTGAACCGCGTGCGCTCGCGCGATCGTCTGCGGTGATGCCTCCGACAGGCCGAGATAGCGCACCTTGCCCTCGCTCACCAGCTCGGCCATCGCTCCGACGGTGTCCTCGATCGGCACGCTCTTGTCCACGCGGTGCTGGTAGTAGAGATCGATGTGGTCGACTCCCAGGCGCGACAGCGACGCCTCGCAGGCGCCGCGCACGTACTCGGGCTTTCCGTTGATCCCAACCCAGCTTCCATCCTCACGACGCTCGTTGCCGAACTTCGTGGCCAGCACGACACGGTCGCGGCGGTCGGCGATCGCACGGCCAACCAGCTTCTCGTTGGTAAAGGGTCCATACATGTCGGCCGTGTCCAGGAGCGTCACGCCGAGCTCGAGTGCGCGATGGATCGTNNACTCCGACATGCCCATGCAGCCAAGTCCCTCGGCCGATACCAGCAGTCCCTGGCCTCCAAGCGCGCGTGTCCTCATGTCTTTGCTCCTCTCTCGATGGGCGCCCGGCGCTTATGGGCCGTTTGCCCGGTTTGCCCGGCCGCTATCCCCGGGACTCGGGATTATCACGAGTTGGACAAGCTCGAGCGGTCACTCGCAGTCGCTGCTCGCCTACCCGTATCGTGTCGCCCGCGCGCAACTGGCGCCCACGACGGATCTCGCGTTGCTCGTTGACCCATACGGGCTCGACCGCAAGGAAGGTCTTCGCTTCACTGCCGCTATCTATCGCTCCCACCAGCTTCAGCAGCTGGCCGAGTCTGATCGTCTCGTCCCGAATCGGCACCTCGCGAGGCATGGTGTGAATCTATCGGTCATGGGCGAGGCATGGGCGCCATTCGTCGACGAGCTCCTGTGCTCGCTCGGCCTGGTCGTGCTCGAAGGCCGGCGCCATCTGATCGGCGGCGGCATGACTGAGCCCGACGCGCTCGGCGGCACTCCGCCAGCCGGCGACGGCGCTGCTGACCTCGTCGAGGATCTGAGGGGCATCGCTCGGCTTAAGGCGGAAATCGTCGGCGACATCGATGAGTCTGTGGATCGAGGCGGCGGTGTCGGAGTAGTCGACGGCGGTGCTGAGGCGCTTGGGACCTGGGCGTGGGTCGGGGTTTATGTCGAATGCCGGCGACAGCGTCCAGCCGGAGCTGCTGGTGCGAAGGAAGCCGTGGTTGCGCAGATGGTCGTCGGTGTTGGAGATGAGGATCGAGAACGCGATGCGCCGCCACAGTTGCCGAAGGTCGCAGCCCGTTTCGTGGGAATGGAGCTTGATGACGTCCGCGATGTCGAGATAGCTGCCGGTGTCGCCGTCGCCGGCTTCGAGCATGGTCATTGCACTCACGTAGCCGATGCGCACATCGGCGGCGCGGTCGAAGCGGTCGACGATGAGTACGGCCTTGCCGTCGATGGTGTGCAGTGTCGATTCGGGGACGCTGATACCGGCGGTGCGGGCGAGTTGGAGTGCAACGCCCTCCCAGCGGATCACGTCCCATTCGTCGCCGGCAGCGCTGGGGAACTTGGCGATTGCCACACGGCCGTTCTGGTCGAGAACGTGGGCCTTGGGGCGCGCACCGCCGAGCGAGCTCCCGCCGCGCAGCAACATTTTCAGCTCGTCGTCGTTCGCTTCGTCGCGCTCGAGTCGCTCGGCGGCGCCGAGAAGCTTGGGAAGCGCGACGAGGTGCGGAATCCCGGATTGCTCATCGGCACGGTAGGTGTCGCTGTCGGGGTCGCGAAAGCGCAGCGCACCCTGGCGCAGGTCGTCGCGGACGCCGAGCAGGTAGTCGATCTCTCCGAAGCTGCGCTCGGCTCCACCTTCTCGACGCACGCGCCGGCGCTCGGCGCGACCAAGCAGCCTGCGCCCCCAGCGGTCGGGGGCGCAGTCGGAGAAGGCTCCGAAGATCGCGCGACCGACGGCTGTCTGTTGCGGCGCACCGTCCAATTTGAGAGCCGGGTCGAGCGCGTAGGCATCGGGGTGGGCCAGGTAGTCGGCGTCATACGCGAACGTGGCGGACTCGGCTCCGCGACGGCGGTGTGACCACAACCTCCCCGCGAGAATGTCCTCACCATCGATCTGCACGACGACCTCGACGCTGGACTCAGCCATCGGATCCGGTCAGGCTCTTCGGTCGTACGCGCTGGGGCAGCTGTTCGTCGGAGCGCAGCCGCCCGACGTCGCTCTCGTAGGGGTCGAGCGCGCGCGAGACGCTATCGAGCACGCCGAGCGCGCGGAGGATCAGCAGCACGTTCTCGAGCTTGATGCCGGCATCGGCGCCCTCCAGCTTGCGAAGCGTGTTCAGGGACACGCCGGCGCGGTCGGCGAGCTGCGCCTGTGTCAGCCCGCGCAGCTTGCGCCAGACGACGACATCGTCGGCGATCTCACGAACGGCCCGCGCGACGGGCAGAGGGGGCGCCGGCTTATGGCGAGCGGCGGAGTATGCAGGAGCTTTATAAGTCATAGACTGATTATTATAGTAGCTAACCATCATTATACTGCATATAATACGGAACTGAGTCAATGCTTGCGGTGCATGATCCCTTGTGCCACCGTGTCAGTCATGCGACGCCGGCATTTCGAGCGGCAGCCCGAGCGTCACCCAGTCGTGGATGCCGCCACGGTAGAAGAGGATCGAATCGGCGGGATGGCCTTCCTCGAGCAACGTGTGGATGGCCTCGGGCGTCGCGGCGCACTGGGGGCCATTGCAGAAGAAGACCGTGACCGTGCCCCGGTTGATGCTGTCGATCGAATCCGCCGCCATCCGTTGGTGGGGGATGTTCCGTGCACCGGGGATCGTGCCCTCGCGGTAGAAGCTCCCGCGTCGCGTGTCGATCAACGGTAGGCCCGCACGGATGTGCTCGATTACCTCGAGCTCGCCGACCGTGCGCACGCCCGGGGCGAGCTCAATCGGGGTGATGGCGCCCCAGGTCGCGTCGACCACAATGAGCCCTGGCTCCTGCGGGATTGTTCGCGGAAGCATCTGAGCCTCGGCGCGCTGAGGGAGGCGCTTCACAGAGAGGATGCCCGGGCTCATGCTGCGACCATTCGCTAGCCTTCCAACCAGATCGCGCCGTCGCGCAACACCACCGGGAACGTCTTGAGCGCCCGGGCGCCGGTTGTGCTCTTCACAAGACCCGCCAAGGGCTTGAACGCGCCCTGAGGGCCGCGCGTCATCGCTCCAGTGCGCACGTCATAGCGAGCCGCGTGCCACGGGCACTCAAGACAGCCATCCTCGGCAACACGTCCCTGCCCGAGCGACGCGAACAGATGGCGGCAGCGGTTGGAAACCGCGAACGGCTCACCGCCACTCAAGCCGACGGCGAGCGTGCCGTGCTGCGTCTCAACGACGGTGACTTGCCCGTCACCTAGATCCTCAACGCCGACGAGGCGAGTGGGTGTGATGGTTGAATCGGGCATGGTGGTCTCCTCTTGATGGACGTCAAGGACAATACGCCACGCGGTTCGTTCTGATGTGTCTCGCGCCGCGCGCCATCCAATGTCGTCACATCCATGGAGGAGCTGATGCCCCCGCTCGCCGCCGGCCGGCCCCCCAAAGACCCGACCGGCGGCGAGTGACTTCGCGCTCGTCCTCCCCTGTCTATTTCTTCGGACAGGGAACCTTGATGCTGGCCGTCGACGTTTCCCCGCTCAGGAATTTCAGTTCAGTCTTGGCTGGGAAGCCGCCTTTCGGGCACTTCTTTGGCACCGTTCCGTAGGAGATCAGTCTTTTGCCCTGCATGAACGCGGCGCCAACCCTGATCCTGATCGACAGCACCGAGGCGTATGGGGCTTCAGGCACCGTCGAGACGAGCGGCACCACCGCCGTCAGCTTCTGAGCGAACGGGTTGGAGGCCCCGGAGAAGCTTCCCGTGGACAGGATTTCAATCGACGCCGGTTCGGTGCCTTCGGTGAAGAACGCCAGTTTGCCCCCCGAGGCGAAGAATGCCTGGACGCTCGCTTTCTCCTGTACGCGCGAGCTGCCGAAGCTGACCACCCCGAGCACTTCCCCCTTCGGGCTGGCGACCGACCTCTTGGGGCACTTCTGCACTTCGTGGCTTTCGAGGATCGCGTTCGAGCAGGTCGCGAATCCCTGCGGGTGCAGCTTCGTGCCGGCGGGCAGGTACACCACCACTCCGGTCAGCGGTGACGGAAACCCGCCGTATTCGGTGCCGCTGATTGTGAACTGCGTTTCCACCGAAGCCCCCGCTCCAAGTATGTTGCCCGTTTTCGGGTACGTCCGGCTTTTCGAGGAGGCCGGGTTGATCGGCACCGGCAACACCTTCGCCTTGACCGACACCTTCGGCGCGCCAACCGCCACCGCCGGCAATCCCACGGCCGCAAGCGCCAGACAAGCCAAGATCGATCCGGCGCGGAGCGTGCGCGGGCCGGTGCGAAGCGTGCGCGGGCGGCTGTGTCCGCGGGTGGGTTGACGGTCCTGCCCTTGCGGTCCATCGGCGCGGCTCGGCGAGTCGCTCGGGTTGGCATTCTTCGATCTGAGCATTGTCATCTCTCCTTGGTGGTGCCTACTCCCTGTAACAAATGCAGCACTCGCAAGTAGCGGTCACACCCACTCGACGGCAACGCCCGCTCGACGGCAAGCCCGCTCGACGGCAAGCCCACTCGACGGCAACGCCTGCTCCCCAGCGCTCCTCAGGTAACGTCGCCCCGATGAGCCCCACGAGCTCGGACGCCGAGCGCTTGCAGTGCAGCGACGTACAGCGTCTGCGCGCCAACAATCCCGGTCCGCTCACGATGTCGGGAACCAACAGCTGGGTGGTGGGGCGCGATCCGGCTTGGGTGGTCGACCCGGGCCCGTCGCTCGCCGAGCACCAGGAAGCTCTTGAGGGCGCGCTCATGGAGCGAGGAGGTCTCGGAGGCATCGCGCTCACCCACGACCACATCGACCACTCAGAGTCGGTGGCCGCGCTGCGCGAGCGCTTTCCGGCTCCGCTGGCGGCGGGGCGCCTCCCCGCGCCGCCCACGGACGGCCGGGCGCCGCTGGCCGCCGGGCGCGGTCCGGCCGACGTCGAGTTGAGCGATGGCGCCCGCTTTGGCCCGTTCGAGGCGTTTTACACGCCCGGTCACGCCCCCGACCACTTCGCTCTGATCGTCGATGACGTCTGCTTCACGGGTGATGCCGTGCTCGGCGAGGGCAGCGTGTTCATCGCCCCCGACCCGGGCGCCCTCGCGGGCTATCTCGACGCGCTCGCGCGGCTGCGAGAGCGCGAGCTCTACGTTCTCTGTCCCGGTCACGGCCCGCCGGTCTGGACGCCGCGAGAGCGTCTCACCGAGTACATCGAGCACCGCCTCGATCGCGAGCGCCGGCTGGTGGCGGCGATCGCCGAAGGTCGCCGCTCCACCGAGGAGCTGCTGGACGCCGCCTGGTCGGACGTGCCCGAGCATCTGCGCCCGCTCGCGGCGGTGACGCTCGCCGCCCATCTCGACAAGCTCGCCGAAGAGGGGCGGCTCCCGCTACCGTTTGCGCGATGAGCGCTCCTCCGTCATGGCTCGTGCTTGCGCAATGAGCGCTCCCCCATCGAAGCTCGTGCTTGGTCGATGAGCGCTCCTCCGTCGAAGACGGGAGCCGCGCCAAAGGCGCCGAAGGCGCCCGGGGTGCAGTCCTCCGGGTTGGAGTCCCCATCCCCGCCGCCCGACTCGCCGTTCCCTCCGATCGCCGACTACGGCTTCCTGTCGGACTGCCACACAGGCGCGCTGCTCGCCTCCGACGGAGCGATCGAGTGGATGTGCCTGCCGCACTTCGACTCCGCGTCGGTGTTCGCCGCGATGCTCGACCGCGGCGCCGGCAGCTTCAGGGTGGGCCCGTACGGCATGTACGTGCCCGTCGGCCGGCGCTACCTCCCCGGCACCAACGTGATCGAGACGACTTGGATGACTCCGCAGGGATGGTTGCGTGTGGTGGATGCGCTCACGATCAGCGACTGGCACGACAAGGACCGCAACACCAGCCACACGCGCCCAGCCACCGACTTCGACGCCGACCATCTGCTCGTGCGGCTCGTCGAATGCATCCAGGGCCAGGTGCAGGTGGAGATGGTGTGCGAGCCGATGCTCGACTACGGCGCCACCGCAGCCCGGTGGAGTCATGTCGAAGATGACCAGGGGCACGGGCTCGACGCGACCGACGGGGTGACCGCGTTTCGCCTGTTCAGCGACACCCGCATGGGCATCGAGGGCAACCGTGCCCACTCGCGCCACACCATGACCGAGGGCGAGAAGCGCTTCTGCGCGATCTCCTGGACCGAGGAGTTGCGCGGGCCGCGTACCGCGGAGCAGGCAGAGGCCTACATCGACCGCACCAGCCACTTCTGGCGCACATGGCTCGCCGAAGGCAACTACCCCGACCACCCGTGGCGCTCGCACCTGCAGCGCTCGGCGCTCACGTTGAAGGGCCTCACCTTCATGCCCACCGGTGCGCTCGTGGCCGCGCCCACCACCTCGCTTCCAGAGACGCCACGGGGGTCGCGCAACTGGGACTACCGCTACTGCTGG
>PLYX01000137.1 GCA_003151895.1 Solirubrobacterales bacterium | reverse complement strand
GTTCGGGTGCGCCCAGTCGATCGGGCGTGTCGAGATCAATCATGAGGCGTAACCGATCAACAAGCTCAGGACAGCCTGCCGGTGAGAGTCCGGTCCGGGGAGATGCCAGGGTCCCTGGTAGTGAGGCCCCCGTGCGTCGCCGAGAGGCGGGGTGCGAAGCGGGGTGGAGCGACTGGCCGGTCCGCAGCATAAAGCGAAGCCTGCGGCGTCGTGAATGTTCACCGTCTTTGACGGCAAAGAGGAGCCGAGCCTGCTCGAACAGGGCGAAGGCCATGGAACGCACCTGGGAGCCTGGAGCGGGTGCGGAGGAACCTCTCGGCGTAAGGGGCGTGGAACGGTCAGATGGTTGTCCTGGGAACTGGGGAGACCCTCCTCGGCCTCGTCCCTGCGGGGGGCGAGAGCAGCGCCGGCCTATAAGCGGCAGCACCGTGAAGGGGTCGGCAGCCGAGAGGGAGTCCGAGGGGGTCGTAGTAGTGATGACGGTCGGGACAACACAACCCGGCCAGAGCGAAGGACCCCTACTTCATCTCGTGCACGGGTATGGAAGGGAGGAGCGCTGATGAGTGCCGGAAGTTCGGCTAGCCCCGTCAGACGGGCTGTTGTTGGCCCGGGCCGCGTTCGAGCCCTCCAACGCGTGCTTTATCGCAGTGCCAAGCAAGATCCCGAGCGTCGTTTTCACGCTTTGTTTGACAAGGTCGCCCGCAGCGATGTGATGTGGCAGGCGTGGCTCGACGTGCGCGCTAACAAGGGCGCCCCGGGAGTCGATGGCGTCAGTATCGGGGCCATCGAGGAGTCCGGGGACGCTGGCGTGCGGGTGTTCCTCGAAGAGCTCGCCGCGGAGCTTTTAGCCGGGAAATACCGGCCACAGCCGCTGCGGCGGGTGCATATCCCCAAGCCGGGCAAGCCGGGACAGACCCGGCCGCTCGGCATCCCGACAGTCCGCGACCGGGTGGTGATGGCCGCCGCGAGGATCGTGCTCGAGCCAGTGTTCGAGGCGGACTTCTTGGCGTCCAGCTTTGGGTTTCGCCCGAAGCGCTCGGCTCATATGGCCATCGAGGCCATCCGGGTCGAGGCCAACCGGGGCGGGAATTGGGTGCTCGACGCCGACATCAAGGCGTGCTTGGAGCCATCGTCACACTGCCTGGGCGTTCATGGGGGTGGTGTCGAAGAGGGTGTTGTCGGGCGTTGGGATCAGTATTCGTGGGCCTTTTCGGCGTCCGTTGCGTACGTGGATGGCTTGCAGCTCGCCGCGCTTGACACGCTGCAACACGGTCTGGCGGGAGACGCCAAGGATACGCATCGCGTCGACGATCGGGACGTAGCCGGCGGGGGCGTCCTCGACGAACAGCGAGCGAAGCTCGTCGTTGACACGGATCCGCCACGGTGCGCCGGGGGTGTCCTGTTCACCGCGGATGAACCCGGCCTGGAGCCAGCGGAAGATCGTGGAGGCGGCGACGCCGAGCTCGTCGGCGGCCTTGCCGACGGGGAGCAGCTGCCCGTCGGGCGGCTCGGCCGGTGGTTTGTATGCGGGGATGTTGCGGTACCGTCGCAGCCCTCCGACGATGATCGCGGTGAACCGCTCGCCTCTGGCGGAGCGGCGACCCTGGCGGTTGAGGATCCCGGCGATCCTGCCGTCGTCGTAGTGGGCGGCGAGCCGCTTGATCAGTGCGATCGTGTCCTCGTCGGTGCGGATCGCTGGCTGCGGCTTGGGGAGAGTGACGGCAAGCTCGGTGATCGCGCCGCCCCGCCAGCGGATCGTGATGGTCGCGCGGCGCTCCTCGCGCGCGACGTCGATCGTGACGTCCTCGATCAGGCAGCGGATGAGCTGCTTGCGGTCGCGATCGGTGGTCGTCGCCGCGGACCACACGCGGCCGAGGTCAGCGCCGAGCGTCAACAGCCGCTCGCGCTCCTCGTTGGTGAGTGTCCGTGGTCGTTGCTGCTCGCGCAGCGCCAGCTCGGCCTCGGCTTTGGTCAGCTCCTGCAGCGCGTTCTCCCACTCGCGCTCCAGGCCGCGGGCAACGAGCCGGTGCTCGGGCTCGACTTGCCGGTAGCGGCGCTCGGCCCGGTCGGCTTGGTATTTGGCGCGCTCGACCTGCAGCCGCCACTGCTTCAGTGCTGCGTCGTGGTCTTGCTCGAGCGCCTCGGCTGCCTGCAGCGCGGCCTTCACGCCGGCCGGGGTGAGCGCCGCGAGCAGCGCGCTGGCGACGGCTTGGTCGATCTGGCCTCCGCCGACCCTGACGCACCAGCTGCCGCGGTTCTCGACCAGGATGCTGGTCGGGCAGTGATAGGCCGGGCTCTTGTGCCCGCGGCGTCCTTGGTAATGCACCTTGAGCTTGCGTCCGCACCGTCCGCATACCGCGATCCCTTGGAGCAGAGCGCTGCCCTCGCGGACCGCGCCGCCGGGCTCGTGCGCGCGGGGACGTGTGTTACCGGCGATCCGCTCGCGGTTTGCCTCGTAGGTGGCCTTGTCGATGAAGCCGGGGTGGTGCTCCCAGATCAAGACGCTCCATTCTGCTTGGGGGAGCCGACGCATCCGCTGACGGGTGTTGCCGTGCTCGTCGACATACCGCTCCCGGCGGGTCTTGCCGAACGCGTACGCGCCGGCATAGACCGGGCTCTCGAGCACGCTGTGGATCTGATGGTAGGTCGGGGTCACCCACTGCAGCTCGTTCGGCCAGCGTCGCAGCGGGAACTGCACCCCCTCGCGGCGCATCCACAGCCACACCTGCCGCACCGACCCGAGCTCGGCGAACCGGTCGAAGATCGTTCCGATCGCGCCGCGCACTGCCTCGTCGGAGTCGAGCAGGATCTCGCCCTCCTCCTCGCCCCACACAAGCCCGACCGGCAGCGCCTTGCGCAGCTCCCCCCGCGCGGCCTTGTTCCGGATCCCGCCCTCAAGCCGGGCGCGGAGCACGTGCAGCTCCGCCTCGCTCATCGTGCCCTTCAACCCGAGCAGCAGCCGGTCATTGAACGAGCCGGGGTGATAGATCCCGTCGGCGTCACCGATCACCGTGTCGGTCACACCGCACAGATCAAGCAGCCGGTACCAGTCTGCGTTGTTGCGCGCCAGCCGGGACACCTCCAAACCGAGCACCAGCCCCGCGTGCCCGAGCGCGACCTCCGCCGCCAGCTTGGCGAACCCCGTGCGCTCCGCGATCCCGGACCCGGAGATCCCGAGATCCTCGTCAATCACGACCACCTGCTCGCGCGCGAACCCCAGCTCGATCGCGCGCTCAACCAGCGCGTACTGCCGCTGCGTGGACTCGACGTTGCGCTCCAGCTGCGCCTGCGAGGACTGCCGCAAGTACACGAACGCCTGCCGGCGCAGATGCGAGGCGGTGAGCTTGTGGTTTTCACTCATCGGTCGGCGTCTCCTCCTCGCCGGCGACGCTGCGCGCGATCAACACGGCCAGCAGCGCCTCGGCTGTCTGGCGGGACTCCTCGCCGAGCAGCTCCCACAGCGCCTCGGCGGGCGCCGGGCTCTCGGCGAGATCCAGACGCAACTGCACGGTCATTTGCTGTGTTCCCTGAACCACGATCATCGCGCTCCGCCAGGACGGCACGCCCGAGGATCCCGTCGAGCACCCGCCTGGTTGCCAGCAGATCATCGAGCGAGCCGAGAGTCCCGGCGTCCTGCGGCGCGGCCGCGCCCTCCAGGTCCGTCCACCCGGCCGGCACCATCAAGTGGCTACCGTCCGGCAACACCAGGACCAGCTCCAGCCGACCGCCGCGGCGCATCCACCCCATCAGCTCAAGCTGCTGCCCCTCCCATGCGTGACGCGCCCGCAGCACCCGCACCCGCGACGGGAAACCATCGAGGTGGGCAGTGTGTCGTGTCTTCCTT
>PLYX01000068.1 GCA_003151895.1 Solirubrobacterales bacterium | reverse complement strand
CGACGCGGTGAGGTTGCGTGCGAACTTCATCTGGCCGGTGGCGCAGAACTTGCACGTCAAGGGACAGCCCGACTGCGAGGAGACGCAGATCGAGCGGCGAGAGTCTCGATATCGCATCAGCACGGCCTCGATCGGTCGTCCGTCGCCGGTGGCAAACAACGCCTTGACCGTCCCGTCGCTCGCCGTGCGCTCGTCCTGCAGCTTGAGGCTCGAGAATGGCACGGCCTCGCCCAGCCACTCACGCAGCGGGGCGGGCAGGTTCGTCATCTGCTCGTAGCCGCCGGCGCCCTTCGCCACCCACTCCCACACCTGGCGCGCGCGGAATGGGGGCTGGCCGCCCGAGGCGAGCGTGTGATCGAGGAGATCGAGATCCATGGCCCCTATGGTTGCAGTCGATGCGTCTAGCCAAGTATTTGGCCCACGCGGGCGTCGCTTCGCGCCGTGCGGCAGAGGCCATGATCCGAGATGGGCGGGTCACCGTCGCCGGCGATGTCGTGCTCGACCCCGCGCTGGACGTGGATGAGCGCAGCGGGGTGGCGGCTGACGGGCGCAGGCTCGACGGGCCTGAGCGACACGTCGTCTACGCCGTGAACAAGCCGCTCGGCGTGGTGAGCACCGCGCAGGACACGCACGGCCGCCCGACGGTCGTCTCGCTCGTGCCCGATGAGCCGCGGCGCCTCTATCCGGTCGGGCGCCTGGACGCCGACACGAGCGGGCTGATCCTGCTGACGAACGACGGCGCGCTCGCGCACCGCTTGACCCATCCGAGCTTCGAGGTGGGAAAGACCTACCGCGTGCGCGTGGGCGGTGGGCCGGTCGGCGAGCAGGCGTTGGGCCGTCTGCGCGAGGGGGTGCGCCTGCGGGACGGGATGACCGCGCCGGCGCGCGTGGTGCGAGTGCGCAAAGCGGAGATCGAACTCACGATCCACGAGGGCCGCAACCGTCAGGTGCGGCGCATGTGCGAGGCGGTGGGTCATCCCGTGGAGGCGTTGCAACGGGTCACGTTCGGGCCGCTCAGACTGGGCGTGCTGGCGCCGGGGGCGCACCGCCGCCTGAGCGACGCCGAGGTGGAGCGCCTGCGCGGCCTCTCGGGGAGTGCCGCCACGGAGCGAAAGCGCCGTGGATCCTGAGCCGGGGGCCCCGGGCGGCGGGTCCGGGGGCGCGCTCTGAAAGAATCGCCGCGATGCCGCAACGCCTCTATGCCCTGCGGGGCGCGATCTCGGTGTCTCACGACGACGCACACGAGATCCTGAGCGCCACGACCGAGCTGATGGGGGAGATCATGGAGCGCAATGCGCTCGGGCCCGAGCGCGTCGTGAGCTGCATCTTCACGGTCACCGACGACCTCACGGCAGAGTTCCCGGCGGTCGCGGCCCGCGCGCTCGGGTTCGAGCGCGTCCCGCTGCTGTGCGCCCGTGAGATCCCGGTGCCGGGCTCCTTACCCCGGGTCATTCGGGTTCTGATTCACTATTACGCGGATGAGGGGCACGAGGCAAGACACGTCTACCTGCGCGATGCGGCGAGCTTGCGGGCGGATCTTCTTGCGGCGCAGTAGAGCAGCGGCGCTCCTCTGCGTATCGGTGGCGCTTGCGCTCACGGCGGGGATGGCGCAGGGCGCCGAGCCGCATCCGCACGTGGGCAGGCTGCCCGGCTTCCCGGCGATCCGCGGCGTCATGCCTGTGCTCGGCTCGAGCACCGCCGTGATGGCGCACGAAAAGCTCGTGACGAGTGCTTTCGCCGCTGTGCGTGCCCGGCCTTTCAAGGGGCTCAAGGGCGCCGCCGAACCGAACAAGGAACTCTTCGCGCCGTGCGAAAGTGAAGAACTTTTCCTGGCGACGCACGATGTCTGCTACCGGGGTGGGCCGGTGCTGCGCGACCCGACCGTGCACCTGATCTTCTGGCAGGGGGGTGTCGAAGCGTTCCCAGAACACTATGTGGAAACGGTCGAGCGGTACTTCGAAGATGTCGCACATGACAGCGGCGCGCAGACGAACGTGTTTGCCGTCGATCCGCAGTACGGCGATACAACGGGACCGGGTGAATACAAGCTCTCGTTCAGTGTGGTCGACGCAGAAGTGAGGCACGACGCGTTCCCGGTGAACGGAACGAACTGCATCGACGAAACCAAGTACTCGAAAGGTCCGTGCCTGCTTGACTCGGACATCCAAAAAGAGGTCAAAACCGTCGCCAAAACGAGCGAAAAGGGCCTGCACGACGTCTATGTGGTGCTGACACCCCACGGCGTCGGCGGCTGCTTCGAAAAATCCTCAGGCCAGTGTGCCTACAAGCAATACTGCGCCTACCACGGCGACTTCGGCGGCGACGGGGTGACGGTGGGCCAGCAGACGCTCTATGCGGACCTGCCGTTCGTCGGCGAAGTGCCCGGTTGCGACTTCGGCGTGCACCCCAACTCATCCACCGACAACGGCACGGACGCCGCGATCGACGACGCGAGCCACGAGGTCAACGAGACGATCACGGACCCGATCGGCAGCCAGTGTGCGGCCAAAGCGGAATACGCGAGCGAATGCGAGCCCAACGCGTGGACCGACGTGATCGGGCAGGAGATCGCCGACAAGTGCCTGCCGCCGGAGAGCACCGTCCTGGGCACCTACGGCGAACCGCTGGGAGTGGTCAATCCGCTGGAAGGAGCGGCAAGCGCCTACAACCAGCTCATAAACGGCGACCACTACTTCACCCAGCGCGTGTGGAGCAACGAAGCCGGCCTGTTCGAAGGCGGCTGCGTGCAGCGCGCGATCGGGGCGAGCTTCAGCGTGTCGGCGGGCGCGGCGGCCACCGTCCCCGTGACGTTCAACGGCTCCGCCTCCGGGGCGTCCGGCGATCCGGCTGTCTACTGGGTGTGGGACTTCGAAGGCGAACAGGTGGGCACGTCGAGCCCCACCAGCTCGCACACATACGCCAAGCCCGGCGTCTACGAAGTGGCGCTTACCGCCTATGACGCGTACGGCAACGCGCAGGCGACCGTGGAGGCATTCAACGTGGGCGCCGCGCCCGTGCCGCCGCCTCCTGCGCCGGCACCGCTCCCGATCACAATCAAGGAACCGGCCTCACCGCCGGCGCATCTCACCGCCACGCAGCTGGCCGCGATGCTCGGCCTGCCGGCCAACGGCAGGAAGCTCTCGGGCGTTGGCCCCTTCGTGCTCGGGCGCGCCGAATGCCCACCGGCGTGTGGGGTTACTTTGCAGCTGTACGCCAGGATCACAAGCGTCTCGCACAGACGCCGGCTCACGAGGCTCGTGCCGGTGGGCGTCGCTCGACACCAAGGCGCGCCCAAGGGGGCAGTGTTCGTGAGATTCCTGCCGGGGTCGCTTGGGGAACTGTTGCTCTCGCTGAACGCCAAGGGTCGCGTGCTGCTTCGCAAGGGCCATGCGCTCGCCTGCAAGCTGGTCGTCACGGTCGAAGGCCAGGAAGGCGGCGCCTGGCAGATCGTGCGCTCGCTGACGCTGACGAGCGGCGGGAGCACAGCGCGGCATGCGCGGCGCTGACGCGCTGAGCCGAGCCGTTACGCCGTTCGGCAGTTCGCCACAATAGGTATCGATGATGGCCCTCGAGTTCTCGCAGCGAATCGCGCGCATCCCGACATACCCGGCCGCGGGCGGCTATGCGCAGCGTGCGCCGAAGGTACGGCTCGCCTCCAACGAGTCGCCATGGCCGCCGCTGCCCGCGGTGATCGAGGCGATCCAGGGGGCGCTTGCAACCCTCAACCGCTACCCGGACCCGACCAACTCGCTGCTGCGCGAGCGTCTCTCCGAGCGCTATGGCGTGCCCGCGTCGCGGATCGCGATCGGCAACGGCTCGTGCGACATCCTGCTCGCGGCAGGCGAGGCATTGCTGGAGCCGGGCGCCGAGCTCGTGTACGCGTGGCCGTCGTTCTCTGTCTACCCGCACCTGAGCGCGGCGTCGGGCGCGCGCGCGGTCACCGTCCCGCTCGACGCGTGCGAGCGTCACGACCTGCGGGGGATGCTGCGCGAGATCACCGCCGCCACGCGCCTGGTGATCGTGTGCAACCCGAACAACCCCACGAGCACCGCCGTGGCGCTCGCGAGCGTCGCGGACTTCGTCGCCGAGGTCCCGCGCCACGTGTGCGTGATCGTCGACGAGGCCTACTGCGAGTTCAATCTGCTCGAGGACCCCGACGCCTCGATCGACCTGCTCGCACATCATCCCAACCTGGTGCTGCTGCGCACCTTCTCGAAGGTGTACGGGCTCTGCGGCCTGCGCGTGGGCTTCGCCCTGTGTGGTTCGGAGGATCTGCCGCGCGCGGTCGACCAGGTTCGCCAGCCGTTCTTCTGCAACGCGCTCGCACAGACCGCGGCCGTTGAGGCGCTTGCACACCAGGACGCGGTGACAGACCGTGTGACGCGCACGATCGCCGAGCGCATCTCGGTCGACGAGCGCCTGCGCGCCCTGGGGATCGAGCCGGCGGAGTCGCAGGCCAACTTCTGCTGGTTCGGCCTCGGCGGGCACGACCCCGAGCAGGCGGCCACGCGCGAGGCGGACGTCATGCGCGGCCTCGCCGAGCGCGGCGTGCTCGTGCGCGGCGGTGGCGCGCTCGGCAGGCCAGGGGCGCTGCGTGTGACCTACGGTACAACAGAGGAGAACGCAATCTTCCTCGACGCGCTCGCCGAAGCTCTCTGAGGCCCGCGACAGCGACCAACCCGTACCTGAAAGGATAAACCGATGATGATCGTCATGAAGGAGACCGCCACCGATCAGGAGATCGACGCGGTCATCGAGAAGATCCAGGGCGCCGGCGCGCTCGCCCACCCGATCAAGGGAGCCCGTCTGACGGTGATCGGAGCGATCGGCGACGTCGAGCAGGACGTCAGCCTCGAAAGCCTGGGGTTGGAGGGCCAGCCGGGCGTCGATCGCGTCATGCCGATCCTCAAGCCCTACAAGCTCGCCTCCGCGCAGATACGCCACGGCGAGCGCACCGTGCTCGACATCGCGGGGCGCAAGATCGGGGGCGAGCACTTCGCGCTGATCGCCGGACCATGCACCGTGGAATCGCGTGAGCAGCTCCTGGAGACGGCCGACGTCGTCAAGGACGCCGGCGCGGCGATGCTGCGCGGCGGCGCCTACAAGCCGCGCACGTCACCCTACGCCTTCCAAGGACTTGGCCAGGAGGGTTTGCGCCTGCTCGCCGAGGCGAAGGAGCGCACGGGCCTGCCGATCGTGACCGAGCTGATGGACGCGCGCGAGCTGGAGCCGGTGCTCGAGGTGGCCGACGTGATCCAGGTCGGCGCGCGCAACATGCAGAACTTCCCGCTGCTGGCAGAGATCGGCCGCTCCGGCCGTCCCGCGCTGCTCAAGCGCGGCCTGTCGGCGACGCTGGATGACCTGTTGATGGCGGCCGAGTACATCCTGAAGGAAGGCAACCCGAACGTGATGCTGTGCGAGCGCGGCATCCGCACGTTCGAGACGTCCTACCGCGTGACGCTCGACCTGCAGGCGGTGCCGGTGCTGAAAGAGCTTTCGCACCTGCCGGTCGTCGTCGACCCGAGCCACGCCGCCGGGCGGCGCTCGCTCGTCGGCCCGATGTCGCTCGCGGCGGCTGCCGCCGGGGCGGATGGGATCATCGTCGAGGTGCACCCGAACCCNNTCGGGGGCTCCATCGGCCTGGCCGCCCGCCGTCGCGTGGGAGCGCAGGTCGTCGGATACGACTCTGAGGCGAGCGCGCTGTCGGGCGCCGTCAAGCTCGGCGCTATCGACGAACCGGCGTTCGAAATCGCCGACGCCGTGCGCGGCGCGGACGTCGTGTTCGTGGCCACCCCCGTCGGAGCCGCGGCGCAGAGCGCGCGCCAGGCTCTCGACGCGGCGGGCGCCGAGTGCGNNTCTTCGACGGCGCCACGTGGTACCTCACGCCCGTTGCCGGAGCGGCATGGCCGGCCGCCGGCGCCTCCTCGCCCGCCGACGCGACCCCACCGCCCCCGATCGATGCGGCGCCGTGGGCGGTCGAGCGCCTGCGCGGGCTGATCGAGCGCATCGGCGCGCGGCCTGTAGCGATCGACCCCGACGCCCACGATCGCCTGATGGCGAACATCTCGCATCTCCCGCACGTGTTCGCGAATGTGCTCGTCGCCCGGGCCGCGTGTGCGGTCGAGCTCGACGGCATCGCGGCGGAGAGCGGCGCGCTCGGCGCCGGCCCCAGCTTTCGCGACGCCACGCGCGTCGCGGGCGCCAACACGGCGATATGGACCGNNGATATATACCTTTCAAACCGCGACGTGCTGACCGACGCGATCGATGACGCGATCGAACGGCTCGGCGAGGTGCGCGTGGCGCTCGCGGAAGGCGACTCCGGCGCGCTCGCCGCGTGGAACGAGCAGGCGCGCGCCGAGCGCGAGAAGCTGCGGCGGGCCGGCCTGGCCCCAGGCTCGTAGGGTAGAGCTTGATGGATGTGCGCTTCGAGCCCTCCAGCGGGCTGCACGGCGAGCTGACCGCTCCG
>PLYX01000248.1 GCA_003151895.1 Solirubrobacterales bacterium | reverse complement strand
GCTGACCGATCGCTTCAGGCTCCGTATATCCAAACATTCGCTCAGCCCCCCGACTCCAAGCGGTGATCACCCCCTCGCGATCCGCGCTGAGAATGGCATCCTGCGAGGATCCGACCGCCGCCGCCAATCGCTGGTCGGCCTCGACACGGTGGTCCTTGAACTCCCCGGTGGACGGCGCCCGTCGCACAAGCATGTCTATCTCGACGTTCGCGATTCTCCGCATAATCCCCAATCGACGAGCGGAGCGCGCTACTTTAGCCGGGGTTCACCGCGATTTCGACATGCTGGTAGGCGCGAGTGCTCGGTAGCGGCGGTGTGAGCGGCCAGCGAGGCAGAAGCCGGGACCGTGACGTTACCGTAGAAGCTCTGGTTCAGGTAGTACGCAGGCGAACGTGCAAGACGGGGAGCATCCCGCAAGTCGGCCGGACCTCCGCTCTCTCGTGGACCGCTAGCACCGCGCTGAAGGTACGCGCCCGGACGCCCTTGACCGCTGCTTTCTGCAGCCAAGCGAGTGTGTGGGGAACCTGGCCCGGCGCCATCGCTTTGGACGACCTACGGGCGTATCGGCGGAGGATCGGCACACGCTCGCTTGCGCCCGGGCGAAGCGCAAGTGCTCGCCTCGCTGCACCTCGGGCTGACCGGGGGTGAGATTAGGACGCCGCCTGCTCTCGCCCAGCCACGCGACCATGTTTGTCGGTTTCGGGCACGCCCTGTGGGGCGTGGCCGCCTATCGCGAGCCGTTGCGGGAGATCCTACGAGCGGGGATCGTGCGCTTAACGCGGTTTTGGCCGATCTTTTACAGACACGTTCTCAGCCAAGGATTGCGCCGGCGGTGCGCGCACCAGATGGGCTCCTGCCGGATGGGCGCCGATCCCGCGACCTCCGTCGCCGACGGCCGCGGCGAGCTGCACGACGTCAAGGGCGGTGAAGCAGGCCACGTCGTTGGGCGCGTAGCTGGCTTGTTCGAGTCCGGCGAGGAAGTCCTCGAAGGGCTCGCCGCGGCGCCAGCGCTGCTCGTGGGCGTGCGCGGTCACGATCTCGGCCGCGCCGCCGGCGTGGTGCAGTCGCGCCAGCTCCACGTGCGCACGCACGGCCAGGCGCGCGTCCGCGTCCACTTCGTCGTCGAGGCCCCAGCGAACGACCGGACGGCCGAGGTCGTCGAGCACGACCTCGGCCGAGCCGTGATCGCGGGCGACGGTGATAAACGGCGCCATCCAACGGAGCGTGCTCATCAGACACTTGTGCTGCTCGCCCGATCGCCAGGGGAACGCGGGCGAGGTGAACGCTGGGAACGCCCCGGCCGCCTCGATCAGGAAGCCGTAGCCGCCCTCGATGTCGTAGAGCTTGCGCAACAGACCGCCCTGCGGCGACGTCGCGTGCGCCGCCACGAACACCGCGTCCCAGTCCTTCGCCTTCGCCAAGAGCTCCTCGACGTCGAGCTTCCCGACCGGCGACTCCGTACGGTCGTCGAGCACGCCGCACTCGCCGATGATCCGCTCGATCTCCTTGTGCGGCCTGGTCGGATCGAACAAGCACAGGAGATGGACGCCCTCCTTCGATACAGCCTCGAAGCCGGGAAAGACTGCTATGCCGGCAGCCCGAGCAACAGCGGCGAGACCTTCGGAGCTGGAGACACGGAAATGGTCGGTTATCGCGATCACCTCGACCTCGTGCTCGAGACACGCTGTGACTACGGCAT
The DNA here is from genome assembly GCA_003151895.1 of Solirubrobacterales bacterium. Lineage (GTDB taxonomy): Bacteria > Actinomycetota > Thermoleophilia > Solirubrobacterales > Solirubrobacteraceae > Palsa-744. Next base: position 8,320 of record PLYX01000248.1, on the reverse strand, counting down.
CGTTGTACTCCGCCTCGGTCGCGTACGCGGTCGCCTTGCTATGCCGCCCGAGGTAGTCGAACGGATTGACCTGAAGAGCTACCCGGTGGAAACGAGCGCCGCGGGGTCGCCGCAGCGCCTCGGAGAGCAGATCCGGGAGCGTAGTTTCGGCGACTGCCATGGCCGTGACGGTAGCGCGCGCGTCGGTCCCAATGCCATGCGGGACGCACCGCCCTCCGCGTTTAAGCTTGGGCGCGAGCGATTGCCGCCAGCTCGCGCATAGTCGTGCAGCTCCGCCACCAGGCAACGGGTCAGGCATGGCGGCGCCATGAGCACCACCCCAAGATTGACCATGGCCTTGGTCTTAGTTCGGCTTGCCCATGGTCGATTGCTACCGATGCGATGGTTGCAATCATTGCAGCCAGCTGCTACCGTCGCTCTATGGCAACCTCACCGACGATTCCCCGCGCGGATCTGCAGCGAGTGCTCCCGAGCTTCCGCAAGGCCGCCGTACTCATCGACGTGCATCCTTCGTTCATCACTCGTGCCGTGCGCGATCTGGGGATAACGCCGGTCGAGTGGGGCCGGCGTGAGCGCTACCTGCAGATCCCGGACGTGCTGCTGATCGCGACTCATGCCCGGCGCAACGCCGTCGAGGAGGTCGCGGGGGGCTTGGTCGAACTGGCCGAGCAGCGCGCTCCGGAGCTTGCGGGATGGGTCACCACAGAAGCAGAGCAATTCCTTGCCGCTCTGCCCGCGCCGGAGCCCGAGGAGAGCGACGCCTTCCTTGCTGAGTTGCGCAGCGAGCTGCCGGGGGAGTGGGCCGATCGCGCGGAGGCGATCTACCGCCGCCATCTCAAATGACTAGACGGGGTGGCGCCGTTCGCGGTATCCCCGGTCGGCCCAGCCGCCGTTGGGCTCGCCAACACCGGGCGTGAACCCGAACGCGTCGAGCTCCCCGGGCGTGAGGATGGTCCCCGAGTCCTCGAGCACGCCGACGCGGCCGTGCGCGACGGTCACCGTGTCGATCGCCGAAACGACGAGCGTCAGCAGGAGAGCGGCGGTCATGTATTCCCCGCGGAGTCGGCCCTCGACGTCCTCGCGAACGCACACGGACGTGATCAGATGTGGACGGCGGCGTCCGGCTTTCGCTCGCGGCGGCTTGATGTCGGGGTCCTCGAAGTGCCAGGATAGGAATGCCGCTACGCGGTTGGAGTTGCGTACGTCGACCGCAAGCAGCCGGCGCCCCTTCGCGGCGTCGGCGTGGTGCCACGCCGACCGAGCCGGCTCAGGGCCCGGGACACCGATCAGCCTGTGCCGCGGTGTATACAGACGCCAGCGCACAGCGCTCCCAGGGCCACCGACGGACGGCAGGTAGTGGTCGAGACGGACCCGCGTCTGCGGATCACCAGACCGGCGAGCGTCCGAGACGGCGAGCGCCGCCGCCAGGCGTTTGATGAGTTCATCACGGTCAGGCACGACCGTACATTCGAGAGGATGCTCCGGACGCCACAGCTCGGGCCGACCGGCGCCCATGGCGGACGAAACGCGCCCGACACAGACGGACGCCCAGGTCATCCCAGGGGTACTGAGCCAGCCTCCTCCCCCGGCGCGGCGGCGGTAGGATGCCAGCGTCAGGCCGACGTAGCTCAGCTGGTAGAGCGCCGCCATGGTAAGGCGGAGGTCTCGGGTTCGATTCCCGACGTCGGCTCTCTGAGGTCTTCACGTTTGAACGCCTGTGTTGTTCACGTTTGGGCCTGCCGGCATGTGTTGCGGCGGGCCTTCGTGCATCGGGGGCGTTGATGGGGGGCGCCGGCGGGCCGCCTGGAATCTTGAGGGAGGATCACAGGCCGCCCGGACGGGTTTTTGAGGCGCCGCGGGGCGCTGAGGTCTGGTCGGCGTCGCGGGGAGGGTCTGCTTGGATGTGTGTGAGGCTCAGGCCGCGATCGTCGGCGGCGCGTTGGCGTGGCTGGTGAGGTCGTGGAGGCTGCGTCGGCGTCTGCGTCGGCGTCTGGGCGGTAGCCCGCAGGCCGCGCGCCGCTGGTTCTCGGCTTGGCGGGCTGTGAAGGCGTCGGCTGTGCGGATGTTGGCGATGATGAACGCGCAGGTGAGCAAGAGCGTGGGGCCGGTGAGTCCCATGAGGCGGCACCACCCGCGTTTGATGTCGATGCTGGCGGGGTCGCATACTTGCGAGAAGCTGCGCTCTGAGGCGGTGCGCCGCGCGTAGGAGGCGCGGTGCGCTTTGGAGGGGTAATCGTGCTTCTGGGCGGTCTTGGCGTTCACGGTGGGCGCCACGGTGATCGTCTGTTGAGAGCAGCAGAGCGGCGGGTGCTCTGGCGGGTCGGTGATCGTAGGGCGCTCATGGGAGAGGCTCATCGAGGATGCTCGCAGCGGGCAGCGGAGCTTGCCCTTGACGGCCGGGCAGGCCAGGCGCCGATACCCGTCTTGATCGGCGGCGGTGAGCGGTGAGAGCTTGTAGCGGGAGAGCTCTGCTGTCTTTTGGTCGTGGGCGGCAAGCTCTTTCTCTGTGGCGGCGGGGCTGGCCGGGCCAAGCGCAAAGAGGGCCTTCGGCGTGGCCGGGCAGTAGAGGTTGCCGTTGCAGCAGGTCGCGCCCTCATGGGTGCCCTTCATTCCGCGGTCGCCCGGGTGCAGGTCGATCACGAGGCTTGCGCCGAGGGCGCGGGCTGGCATGGCGAAGGTCTCGGGGGCGCGGTATGAGTAGCCGCTGTCGCCGAGCAGGTCTGCGATCTCGATGCCGTCCTCGTGCATGCGCTGGATGACGGGGACGATCATCGCGGGTGGGTCGTGCTTGGGGGAGGCGAGCGTGACCCTGCGCACGAGTTCTGGAACATCGCCGCCGTTCTCCTCGCGGACGATCGTCACTGCCTGCAGGTAGTAGCCGAAGAACGTCTCGCTTGTGCCGGGATGGTTGGTTTTGCGGTGCCCCCACGCCGCCTCGGGGTCGGCGCAGCGCTCCTTTTCTGTCTCCTGCTCGGTGCCGTTGCCCGCCTCGTCTTGCTGGGGTCCATCTGCCTGCTGGGCGGCGTCCTGGGCTTCGGTGGGGCGGGGTGCGCTCGCGGCGTTCTGGGCAGGCTGAGCGTCGGGGCCTTGGGCCTTGCCGCGTCTTTTGCGCGGCGGGCGGGCGAAGCTCTCATAGTCGCTCCAGTCGATCGCATAGGAGCTTGACTGGGGGGCCCTCCCCCCGCCCAGCACCTTGACGCTGCCCTCGATCAGCGCGTCCATCAGATCGCTGAGGGTCTGGCAGGGCTTCCCGTCGGGGCGATCCTTGGAGAGCGCCTTCACGAGAAGGTGAAAGGTGCGCTCGGTCTGGCGGTAGGTGAGCTCATGCGGGCCGCTCTTCCAGGAGCAGGTCACGCCAAGGCGCCACTTATCGGCCTCGGGCAGGCAGATCAGCGCCTCATGGATCCTTGCCAGGTGTGCGGGCCGCTTGTCGGCCAGCGTTGCCAGGATGCCGATGAGCAGCGTTCTCACCGCAAGTTGGCGCGGTCTGACGCCGATCGGCAGCCTGCTCTCGATCTGGGGCGAAACGCCCGAGGCGTCGATTATCTCCTGCAGACGGCATAGATCGCCGACGGCGCTCACGGTGATCCTCCCAAAAGCGCGACCATCTCCTGCTCTGTGGCGGCGGGCAGGCAAGAGGCGACATCCCCGAGGCGCTGGCTGCAGGTGACGCCCGCGGCGGCCATGAACGCTTGAAGGCCGATCGTCTGCGCAGCCTCAGAAAGCCAGGTCGATCTCAGCCGCCCTGCCTGGAGCCGCGGCAGCGATGGGTCGGCGCAGAGCGCACGGCAAAGCGCGTCACTGATGTTGCGCCGGTGAGGATCGCGCCCGCCGATGATCAGGCCCTGCCCCGCGAAGGCGGCGGCGGCGATCAGCGGCTCGCCGAAGCGGGCAAGCACCGGCACCCCGCGCGCCCTGGGCCGCGCGGGCGCTCTGACCTGCACAAGCACCCCGCCCGAGCGCTCCAGCACGTCGCTGCCGCGGATCTGGCGAAGCTCCCCTGCGACGATCCCCGCCCCGGCACCCAGGCAGATCAGCGCTGAGGCGCGCATCCTTCGCGCCACCGTTGACTGGCTCCCCGCCAGGCGCAGATACCCCTCGATCTCGGCGGGGCTGTATGGGGGCTTGGCGCGCTCTCTGGGCAGCGCTGCCGGGCGCGGCTCGGGGTGGCGCTGCAGTGCGCGAGCCAGCGCCCTGAGGTTCGTCCTGAGCGTCCTGCGGCTCGCCGGCGAGAGCGCCTGCGTGCCGCAGGCGATGAAACGCTCAATGCTCGCCTCAGACAGCAACGCCTCGGATGAGAGCTCGAGCCCCACCGACTGCCCGAAAGCCGCCAGACGGCCGGCGGCGAACAGCAGCGCCTTCGCTCTGGTCGCGCTCTGCGGGCCAGCCCCAGCCACCAACTCGCGCGCGAAGCTGCCCGCCGCCTCGCTGACCGAGCAGGGGCGGTAGGCGGCGATCAGCGCGCCCGGCTCTGCGACGGGACCGGCCCCCTGGAGCACACCGTACTTATACGGTAGGCTACGGACGGAATGACCGGCACCACTGCCAGACTGCGCCAATGAGGCTCGAGCAGGCCGAGCGCGAGAAGGCACGAGCGATCGCAACGGAGCTCGCCAGGATCGCCCGCAGCGGCAAGGTGCTGCCCGGAACGATCACCCAGCGCCAGATGCGCTGCGGAAAAGCGGGCTGCGCCTGCCACGCAGACCCGCCGCGTCTGCACGGCCCCTACTGGCAGTGGACCCGCAAGCTCGCAAGAAAGACCGTTGGCAAATACCTCAACGGCGCCCAGGCCGCCGACTACCAGGACTGGATCGAGAACGACCGCCGCCTCCGCGAGCTCGTCACGGCACTAGAGGCGATAGGCATCTCCCACCTGGAAGCCGAACAGCGGCGCAGCTGATCGGCCCAAGTGTGCTCAAAACGCGCCTAAGGTGTGCCCGCGCCGCGAGGCCACCTCAAAATCGCCCACCGCTACAAGCGATTCTCCAAACGTGAAGACCTATCTGCTCTTTAGGAGCCCGTTTCGTTGGTGGGCTTGGTTGTTACGGCGGCGATGCGAACGATCTACCGCTCCCCCCAATCCCGCTTGGCCTCCTTCTCCATGCGCTCCAGCCGCACGTAGTAGTCGGGGAACTCGTTGAGGTGGGCCAGCGCGATCTTCCCAGTGATGAACGGATCATCCCCGGTGACGTCGGTTGCCGGGTCGCGCGAGCCGTGCTCGAGCTCGACTTCGATGCCGTCACGAAACTGCCCGGCGTCGAATGGGACGCTTGACCAGTCGATGCCGATCGCCTCGCCCACCTCGCGGGCCTGCTCCTCGGTGAAGCGCTTTGCAGATCCCATGCCGTGAATCCACGGTAGCCCGCTTGGTGAGAACGAGCAAGCGGGGAAATCCACGGGATACGGCCAGCCGTGTCGGGCACCCCAGCCTGGAACGCATGGGCTGGGCCCTGCGCCGCCCGTCAGGCTGTCAACTTAAGCCGCCATGACCCGGCGAGACGTGAACGAAGTGAGCCAGTCTGGGCGACGGAGCGCCGGCGACCGCCTCGCCGCGTGGATCGTGCCCGAGCCTGATCGCGTTCGAGGTGCCGGCGCGCAACCGCTACGTGTCGTAGCCTGAGCACCTACATGCTCGTAGACAATAAATCTCTGACATGGAATAGTATTGTTTTCAAGACTCCTTGATAGTCGGGGGCCTGTAAGCATTCGAGGAGATAGAACACGTTGAAGGAGGGTGGGAACAACCTCGGCGGCGGTGCTCTCGCGCCTCGACGATCCCCGCGCGCGCGAGCGACGAGCGCTGGGCGGGGTGGCGCGTCCGGGCCTGAACAGGCGACGAGCGCTGGGCATAACGGGACCAAGGCGTTCGCCGGGAAAACGACGGCGCCGCTCTACAAGCGCCTGCCGAAGGGCCCCCACCGGATGGGGCCCGACGAGGTGGCGGAGAACCAGCGCCGGCGTATGTACGGGGCGATGATCGAGGCGGTGGCTGCCAACGGCTATGGGCGCACGAGCGTCAAGCAGGTGGTGACCCTCGCGGGCGTTTCCAGGCGCTCTTTCTACGAGCGGTTCGCCAACAAGGAGGAATGCTTCCTGGGGACGCTCGACCTGATCGCCAGCCAGGCGATGGACCACATCGCGGCCACCTACCGCTCCGCGGAAGGCACGCTCGAGCAGCGCCTGGGCGCGGCCCTGACCACGTTCGCCGAGGTGGTCCAGAGCAACCCGAAGGGCGCGCGCCTGATGCTGGTGGACGCGCCGTCGGCGGGCCCGGCGGGGTGGGAGCGGCTGACCGAGACGCTCACGGTGTTCGAGGAGCGCTTCGCGGCGAGCTTCGAACGCGCGCCGGACGCCGCCCCGCTGCCCGAGCCGGTGGCGAGAGCGATCGTGGGGGGCTTGCGCCGTGCGACGTTCGTGCGCCTGCTCGAGGAGCGCACGGACGAGATGCTCGGGCTGGTGGGGAACATGCTGAGCTGGACGCTCGTGTTCAGGACGGCCGACCCGAGCCCGCTCGGAGTCCAGTTGCGCGCGGTGCCCAGCGAGGCCCGCCTCGGCAGCGAGGACGATTGCGCCCGCGTGCTGCGCAGCGCGCTTGAGCTGGCGGCGCTGGAAGGCTATGGCAACCTCACGCCGATGCGGATCGCCGACGAGGCGGGCGTGTCGATCGACATGTTCTTCGGCCTGTTTGACGACATGGAGGCATGCTTCCTGGCCGCAATCGAGAAGCTCGGCGAGGAGGTGAGGGAGATCGTGTCCGACCCCGGGCTCACCTCCCCGGAATGGCCCGCCGCGGTACGCCGTTCGCTGGATGCTCTGATGCGCTACTTCGCGGCACGGCCCGCCTACGCCCAGACGATCGCAACCGGCGTGTTCGCGATGGGCCGGCGCGCGGTGGATCTGGGCGCGGAGCTCGCCTGCGAGGTGGCTGCCAGGCTGACCGCCGGCGCCCCCAACCCGCCGTTGACGGGTCTCGCGCAGGAGGGCATCGAAGGGGCCATCTGGCACACGATCTACTGCCAGACAACCAACGGCGGCACGGACGCCCTGCCGGAGCTCTCGGGCTACCTCGCCTATGTGGTGCTGGCGCCGTTCCTCGGAGCTGAGGAGGCTGCGCGGATCGTGACCGAAGACCGCGTCTAGCGCTTGCGCCGGTAGCGCATCTCGGCGAAGTGCGTGAACAATATGCCCACGAGCAACGAGACCACGATCACGATGATCAGCGGCGTATTGCTCTTGCCGAAGATCCAGTTGACCTCGACCTTTTTGACGTTGAGCACCGCGAACAGCGTCATGAGCACTGCGAGCAAAACCAAGCTTCCGGTGCGAGCCATCTCGCGCCGGCTGCGATGGTGCTCGACGGGTGCCTCTGTCGGTTCGGACATCGCCACAGCGTGATCCTACCCGCTGGACCTGGAGACGCAACCTGGGCTTTGCGCGCGGGACAACCCAGGACGTGCCCCGTGGTCTACTCCCCAGCAGACCCGGCGGGCGCCGAACTCGCATCCGCGAGCGCAAGGCCCGCAAGCTCGGCCTGAACCCACGAGCAGCCCGCGGACAGCTCGGCGACGCCCATGGCGGCGGCGACGTTGAGGGCCATGCCGTGGCGGAAGAAGTCGTCGAGACGCTCGGGATCGGCGCCTGAGAGCTCCCCCACGAACGCCACCAGCTCGGCGTAACGGCGGCGCACCCGCGCGCGCACGAGCTCGTCGTCGCAGGCGGCGTAGGCCTGGTGCTGGAGCATCAGGTAGTCGCGGTCGGTGGAGAGCAGCTCCTTGTAGGCGCCGCCCATCGCCATCAGCACGTCCTCGCAGTCCTCGGGGGCTTGCCCGGCCCGGAACGCCGCAGCTGCCAGCGTGAACGTCTCAACGAAGCGGTCGAAGCAGTGGTCGACCGCGGCGATGAACAGCTCGCGCTTGCCCGCGAACAGGCTGAACACGTACGGCTGGGCGACACCCACGCGACGCGCGATGCGGTCGACCGGCGTGCCGTGGAGCCCGCTGCTTGCGAACTCGTGAACGGCGGCGGAGATCAGCGCCTCGCGACGCTCGGCGGCGGGGACGCGCCGGCGCGCGCCCGCCGGCTCTGCGCTCGACGACTCGACGCTCATGCGGTGTCTCCCACGAGCACCGCAAGCGGCGGCTCGGCCACGGCCCGCTCCTGCTCGGCAGCCAGCGCGGCGGCGGCGCGCGGCGTGCGGAACGGCAGCAGCAGCGCCACGAGAGCGCCCGCGCCGAGCACGGCCACCCCCACCCACATGGCGGGGATCAGGCCGTCGACGAATGCCTGCGGCGAGCTGTAGCCGCCCGAGCCGGTGAACACC
>PLYX01000035.1 GCA_003151895.1 Solirubrobacterales bacterium | reverse complement strand
CGATCGCAGGGTCGCTGCTCGGCGCGGAGGCGGGACGCAGCGCGCTTAACGCCTGGGGCGCTCTGGGGCTCATCTCGTTCGTGCTCTGTCTCGGCAGCGCCATGTGGGTTCTGATGGCGCATGAGCTCGTATTCGCGTTCGACGGACAGACGCTGCTCGCCGATAGCGATCGTCGCCAGACAGTCGACATCTCAGACGCATACCGGGCCGCGGGCGCTTGGATTGAGCGCCACGTCGACTTCAATCGAGACGAGATCGCTCGGCTGTCCGGCTGGCTCACCGTGAGCGGTCTGCTGCTCACTGCCGAGATCGTCTTGTGGACCCTCAGCATCGTCGGCTAAGCTCGAAGCCATGGCGACCAACAATCCCAACGCCCAAGACTCAAGTCAGACCCGTCCAGTCCCACGGCCCCCTGCCCATATGTCCACAACTCCACCTCCCGGCTTCGCCCTCCCAGAAAAGCGCAGCTGGCTGATGAGCGCCATCGTCAGGCGTCTCGGCCGGCACAGCTCTACAGCCGACAGCGTGCACTAGCGCTATCAGCCGATCCCCACGCGCCAGCGCTCACCGACCGCATGGGCATCGACATCTGGGGGGTCCTCGACGCCGCAGCAACCAAGCCCTACGGGTTCATGCGCTTGCAGCCCGGACCGGGCATGGGCGGACACTGCCTGCCCGTGGACCCGTTCTATCTGAGCTGGCGCGCACGCGAGTTCGACATGACCACAGAGTTCATCGAGCTCGCGGGAAGATCAACCAGCAGATGCCCTACCACTGCGTAGCAAAGGTCGAGCGCGCACTCAACGACGCCGGACGACCCGTCAAGGGCTCACGCATCGCGATCCTCGGCGTCAGCTACAAGCCAGGCGTCGGCGACGTCCGCGAGTCCCCAGCCCTGAAGATCCTCACACTACTCTCCGCGCTCGGCGCGGAGTTGCGCTACCACGACCCGTACGTCCCCACGCTCCCCGACCACGGCCTGTCGAGCATCCCGTTGGAGGAGGCATTGCAACACGCAGACCTCGCAGTAATCGTCACCGCCCACCCTGGTGTCGACCACGACACGGTCCTCAAACGCGCACGCCTCGTCGTGGACCTGCGCGGCATCACACGCGGAACGCTGGTTGGGAACGTCGTACGGTTGTAGGCGACCACGGACAGTGCCCCCGGCTCACCTTCCACCGCGGTCCCTGACGTACCCCGCGCGGTCCACAGGAGCGTCGTCTCACCGGGCCGCGCCGAACGGGGCGAACGCCTTCGGGTCGCCGGCGGTGCGGTCTCGCCATACCCATCCCACATGCCTGGCGTTCGCGTCGTGTATCACGGGACTCGCCGACAACCGCGCGACCGCCGCGACCGATAGGCTCGCCTCACTGTGCAGACAAACTTCTACATAGACGCCTTCAACCTCTACTACGGCAGCCTGAAGGGAACGCGCGACCGCTGGCTCGACCTGGACGCGCTGTTCCGGCTCGTCTTCCCCACAAATGAGATCAACCGCATCCGCTACTTCACCGCTATCGTCGAGGCCCGTCCGCCCGACCTGCGTCAGCCCGCTCATCAGCAGGCATACCTCCGTGCCCTGCAGACCCTCCCAAGCCTCTCGATCCATTACGGCCAGTACAAGACCCGCGCGGTCAGGCTCCCGCTGGCAAAACCGCCGGCCAGCGGGCCGAAGGTCGCGCATGTACTCCGCACAGAGGAGAAGGGCTCAGACGTCAATCTCGCCTCCCATCTTCTGCTCGACGCGTTTCGAGGAGACTGCGAGACAGCGATCGTCGTCTCCAACGACGCTGACCTGAAGGCGCCTATCGAAATCGCCAAGACGGAGTTGGGCATCAGGGTGGGCGTGCTCAACCCGCATCCCCCCGAGAGGCGAAGCCTCGACCTGCAGCCGACCTTCTTCAAGCAGCTACGCCGCGGCCCGATCACCGCCAGTCAGTTCCCGCCGGTCCTGAGAGATGCCCACGGCGTCATCCGCAAGCCCCCCTCGTGGTAGACCACCCATTAAATCGCTGAGGCCCGCTCTCGCGGGCCTCGCACCCAGCCACCGAAGCAACTGGGGGGATGGAAAGCAGTCTACCAGCTGCTTTCTGGGAATGCCAGGACATTCGCCGGGGATCACCGGCTCCGCTTCATACCCCAGCCACCGCTCCAGCAGTGAGCAGTGCAGTCCCTTGAAATCGGACGCGGCCTTCACGTCGCCGAGTGCGTCAAGCCCCTTCGCGCGTGGGCTGCGTGCGCGACACCGGGGCCGACGCCGCAAGCCGATCGTACCGGGATGCGCCGCGAGCGTGGCCGGCGCCGGTACCGGCACATGCCCCGGACGCGGGGCAGGGACGCTCCGCGCCCACGGCCGCCAGTCCCCACCGGCCCGCGCGGATGCGACCCAAAAACACATCCCTCTCACCACACACTCCCTACGACACGCCATATCGAAGCGCTCCTGGCTCTCATAAGCGCTCGGCGTCGGGCACCCGAACCGTTGGTGACCGGCGCGGCTTCATGCCGGCATCGAGCGATGCCACCTGGGCGTCACCCTGTGGATACGCTTGGATACCGCGACGGCTACTTCACCGACCAGCCCCGACATCGCCGCCACGATCGGCAACTCCGACGCACAGATCCTCTTTGTGGCGATGAGCTCCCCAAACATGCTCGGAAAAGCCGGCCGGCCGGTCTGAATGTCCAGCAGCAATCCGATCTTCCTCCACGGAAGGCGCCGGCCGGTAAGGATTCGGGGAAGCTGGCAGACGACCTCCACCACCGGCCGGCCGATCATCATCGGAAAACCCGGCTGATCGTTGCTGAAAGCCTTGTTTATCGGGCGTTCGTCTCCGGGAAACCCTGGCCGTCCAAGACCAAACAGCGGTATAGTCACCTTCATGGAGCTTGTGATCCGCTTCGCGACGTACTCGGCGCTTGCGTCTAATCGCTTGACGCGGATCAGCGTGGCTCGCAGCAAGGTCGAGTCGGCGGCGATCCTTCCCGCTCAGGAGGCCGAGATGCGCCGGATCGCCGAGGCCGAATCGGTGCACTACAGCAACAAGCTTGAGAACAACGACCTTCCCCTGATCGATGCACAGCGAGCGGTTGGCGGAGAGCTCACCCCGGACGCCCGCGCCAAGATCGAGCTGGTCAACTATGTACGCGCGCTCAGACTCATCGATGAACTTCACGCGGAACGGGCTCTGAGCTACACGTCGGATGTCCTGCTGCTCGTCCATCGCACGCTGACCCAGGGACTCGGCGGCAGTAAGCCTGGCTTTGAGCGGCGTCACGAGGGCGCCTGGCGTGACGGCGTCGCTGTGGTCGCGGACAGGATCAGCGGCAAGGTCTTCCACGAGGGCGAGCCGGCCGAGCTGGTGCCCGGCTACATGGACTGGCTGTGCGAGTGGCTCTCGAAGAACCGGCGGCAGCGCGAAACCTACCCGGTGCCAGTGCTCGCCGGGGTCGCGCACTGGGCCGTGACATGGATCCACCCGTTCGCGGACGGCAACGGACGGATGGCGAGGCTGCTCACCGGGATGATCCTGCTGCGCGAGGACTTTATGGAGCGGCGTGTGTTCTCGCTGGAGCGCCACTATGCGCGCAACAAGGACGCCTACCTCGCCGCTCTGCGCACGGTCAGGCGCCACGACAAGGATCTCGGCCCGTGGCTTGAGTACTTCCTCGACGGCCTGGCAAATGAGTACGAGCGGATCGCCGAGCGCGTGGAGACCCTTACCCGCATCTCCGCGCACGTGCGAGCCGGCACGGAGCTGAACGTGCGTCAGGAGCAGGCCCTTACCGAGCTCGTGATGGCGCGCCGGTCGCGTTTCACGCGAGCCGAGTACCAGCAGATCGCCGATATCGGCTTGAGCGCTGCCAAGGAGGACCTCGCGGAGATGGTTCAGGCGGGCGTCCTGCGCATCAACCGCCGGGGGCCCACAAGCGACTACGTATTTGCCAGACACGCCGACGGCGCCCCCCGCTCAACTCGGTGGACCGACGAGCGCATCCAAACCGAACTGCGCAAGTTCCTAGCGGGCCGAGACCGCTGGCCGAAAGCCGAGGAGTGGCGGGCTGCGGGAAAGAAGTCCCTCTACGACCATGCCAGCGCCCACGGCGGCATCAAGCGCTGGCGCCAGCGGCTCGGCTACTGACCCGTCAAGGGCTCGCGCATCGCGATCCTCGGCGTCAGCTACAAGCCAGGTGTAGGCGACGTCCGCGAGTCCCCCGCACTGAAGATCCTCACGCTGCTGTCCGCGCTCGGCGCGGAGTTGCGCTACCACGACCCGCACGTCCCCACACTCCCCGACCACGGCCTCTCGAGCATCCCACTGGAGGAGGCATTGCAAGACGCAGACCTCGCACTGATCGTCACCGCCCACCCCGGCGTCGACCACGACACAGTCCTCAAACGCGCACGCCTCGTCGTAGACCTACGCGGCATCACACGCGGAACGCTCGTCGAGAACGTCGTACGGCTCTGAGACCGTCGAGTTAGATCACAGCACTGGCCAGCGTCGCTCGCATCGATCCGGACCTCTTCTCCATCGATATCTTGTCGGAATCGCGCCGGAATGCTAGGATGCCAGCATGACACTCGCATACGCTGAAGAGGCAATCCACGTCCACGACAGCGGCCATCTCTCCGACCGTGAGATAGCACGTGCGACCGGAGCAGCACCGAGCACGGTGCGCGAATGGCTCGCACGCCGCAGCGCCCCAAGCGGAGTACGCGCGGAGCGCCTCGTCGAGCTCTCATCGCTCGTCGAGCGCCTCGCGCGAGTGATCCGCCCCACCTACATCCCCGTCTGGCTGAACAAGCCCATACCCGCACTCGACGACGACAAGCCGATCGAGCGCATCGCCGCAGGCGACTACCGAGCAGTTGCGCGGCTCATCTCCGGCCTCGAGGACCCAGGCGCAAGCTGACGTGACGCTCAGCGTCCCAACGGTCGCCGTGCACGGCCGCTGGATCAAGCACACCTACCCAGGCTCGCCACCACTACCCGAGCGCGAGCCACCACCCGACAACCGCTGGCAACGCGGCGACATCGTGGACGCGCTCTACCTCGCCGACACCGAGGAGACCGCCTGGGCCGAGTGGTACCGCCACCTCGCCGAGCGCATGATCCCGCCGCTCGCGCAGATGCCCCGCGAGCTGTGGACCTGGCAAGTCGACGTGGAAGTCGCCGACCTCTCCACACCAGAGAAGCTCGCCGCGGTCGGGCTCCGTCCGCGAGTCACCCGCGCTGAAGTATCAGCGGCGCAAGGGACGCGACCTCTTCGACCTCTGGTACGTACTCAGGACGCTCCGCGCCCAATAGTCCCCATGCGGCTATTCCGTCTGCGGCTATTTGCTGGTCTCCAGGTGCGCGGATATGCCGCGCGCTGCTGCCCGCACGTTTGGGCCGATGCGACGTGCCAACTCTCCGGGGGTGTACCGAGCGGCGGGCACCGTGACCTCTACCGCGAGGGTCCGCCGTGTGGCCGGGTCGCTTAGGGAAACCGCGATCGAGCGGACACCGGCGGCGTGCTCTTCGTCGCTGACGGCGATGCGCGCAGCCTTGATCTTTGCGAGCTGCTGTAGGAGCGCGTGCTTGGTGGTGATCGTGTTTGGACCCTCACGGGTGAGGGTCATCTCGGCGATCAGTTCGCGTTGTCGCTCCTCGGGTTGGCTTGCGAGCATCGCCTTCCCGAGGGCGGTGCAGTGCAGGGGAACGTGCGCGCCGGCCCGGAGATCCCCGTCGGCTTCATACTGGCCGCGACCGTGACCGTGCGCTCGTTGCGCATAGGTCGCCCGCGCACCATCCAACACGCCGAAGCTGGCCGTGTGACCCGTCTGGTCGCGCAACTCGTCGAGCACCGGGCGTGAGCCGGCACGCGCCGCGGTCAGCGCGAGGATCGACAGACCGACGTCGGCTGTTCCCGCGGCGAGTCGATACTTGCGGCTGCTGTTCTGCTCCAGCAAACCCTTGACCAAAAGCGTCAGCGCGTAACGGTGGGTCGTGGAGCGGGTTAGGTTGAGCATGTCGGCCATGTCGGCGATCCCGAGGGTCGGCCGCTCGGCCGAGAAGCATTCAAGCATTGACATTCCGTATTGCAGCGACCGCGAGAGCCTGTGGTCCGGGAGGGGCCTAACACGCGGTTTGAGGTCGTCGCGTTTCCCGCGCGCCGGTGTGTCGTCGTCGCCTTCCTGTTTGCCGGGCTCGCGGGGTTTCTCAGCGCTCACGGCACGATGCGCGGGGAGTGTGCTGGATCGGTCTTGCTCATTCTCACCCTCCGGGGATCGAGAAGTCGTCGTGAACGTTGATCGAGGCGAACTCGATCGTGCCGTCGACGAGCACCCAGTAGTGCAGTCGCGGACCATTGGAGGTCGTCTTCAGATTGCAACGCCATGCTCTCGCCCCGTCGGAACGCACCAGGTGGGGATTGTGCGCCCTCCCGCCGGTTCGCAACGGCCCGGCCCTGGGTGTGCGACCACACGCGAGCAACGCGCACACCCGCGCCACACGCTCCACCGGCACGTCACGACGACCCTCGACCATACCGGCGAACTGGTGGCCGAACACGTACCGGCCAAGCGGATACTCAAGCCGATCCGTCGCGGTCAACGCGCACACCCACTCACCCGTGATCATCACATGCAACCGCTGCTCGAAATCAAGCTCGTGCTCCGGGCGCACCGGGGACATGCGCGAGGATCGCGGCTCACAAGCACGCTCCTCGACCACCGATGTCTCGCCCTGCCCGCTGCGGCGGTCCTGTCCTTGCGCCAGGCGCCTCAGCTCGACCATGCGGCGTTCGACGTCGCGGCGTCGCGTCTCCGCATGAGCACGCGCCCGCTCGGCGAGCACCAAACGCTGCTCGACCGAAAGCTCAGGCTGCTCAGCCACCCGGAACTCTCCCGCGAGCAGCTCGTACGCGTAATCCCCGTAAACCCCGTGCGCGTCATAGACCAGCAGGTGCTCTTCGGGATCGCTGCTCCCGCTCACCCCAGGCCACCACACCCGGCTCGCGCCTCCCCACACCCCCAAACGCTCCGGTAGCAACTCGCCCAAACGACGCGTCAAACGATGAGCAGCAATGAAATACACGGGGATGCCCGACCCCACGATCCCCCGCACCCGCTCACCCGAGAGTCCAGGCGCCCGCTCACCCGGCCTCGCCGTCAAACACACCACCGGATAATCACGCTCCCCACCAAGAATCTCCTCAGCCAATGACCGCACCTGCCGCTCAGACTCCACTGAGATCACCACAGCCGGACACTGCTCCTCATGCGCCATCGCCTGGCCAATTCTTCCAGCCAGCAGTTCGTATGCCTTGAATCGCGTGTTCTCCAAAAAGGGAAACATTCGCGGGCGAAGGAAATCTTTCGCCCGCGAACGGAATCTTTCGCCCGCGAACCCTGTATGGCCTTACCTTGAGCGCAAACCGTAGACGGTTCGCCACAGTCTTAGGATTGGGTGTAGGACGCGAGTGAGCGATCCGCCGGCATCGAGTATGCGTGTCGTTGCTTCGCGCATGGCGGGGGTCAGCGCGCTGTCCTTCGACAGATACATCGCGACCATGCTTGCGACGATCAGTATGTGCTTCTCGCCGTCTTTCAGCGAGCCGGCCTCGCGCAGGCAACGCCTCACGAGCCGGCAGATGTGCTGAGTCGCGAGCTCTGGGCTGGGATAGTGCGATACGTAAATATGGTCGCCATTCGCGACGTCCTCGGCTTGGTCGACATAGCTGTCGAGCATCGCCGCCAGGGTCGAAGCCCAGGGGAAGTAAGCATTCCGAGTGCGGGTGATCTCGTCGTCGGTACACACTGGTTCGCTGGCAAGGACGAGTAGCGCAAAGATGGTTAGTCCCGCGCTGGCCGCGCCGGCTAGCTCAAACCAACTCGCCTCGTGACCTCTCGGAAACTCACAAATTGCCCAGGCTTCGAGCATTGTGTCTCGACGGCGCGGATCGAGGTCGTGGTTGATCGCGAGGACCTGAGCTCGGAGCGCCTCGCGCACAACGAGCTGGCGGACGTGCCCATGTGAAGGCAATCGAGCGCAGTTCTCCCTACAGACGGTGACGAGCGTGCGCAGGTAGCCGCCGTCGTCACGCCAAGGGTGGTGGCGGTAGTAGTCCGAAATTGGGCGTCCCGGATCGAGCGCGTCGACGAGGGCGAGATGCAACTGGCGTCCGTTTGCCTGACCGGCAGCAACGCCGCGCTCGTTTGTGTTGTCCAGGAAATCCCAGATAATCTCGTAAGCGACGAGCAGCCGCAGCAGACTTGGATTACGTTTGCCCGGGAGGATCGAGAACAGGGCAGCACCGTCAATATGCCCACGCTTGGTGGCAAGCGCGCCCAGCGCGTCCTCGCGGATCGACGCATCGGGTATCTCGCGAGCAAGGGACCGCCAGCGATGCACCTCGCGGGCAACGGCAGGCAGCCCCCACACCAGCTCGCGTGCGGTGGCCGCGATAAGCGCCCAAAGCTGCCGAAGCAAGAGCTGGGCTTGGTTAGAAGCGCTGTCGCTGAAATCGGTCCGGCACGGCTAGTACGCTGGGCTGGTTGTTTTCGGCGGCACACGCACTACCAGATATCCTGGCAGCGCAACAACCGCAAGGGCGATGACAGTGACCAGGGCGAAGCTCGAGATCGCAGCGACGCCTTCGAGGTCAAAGATGACCGGAAACCCGGTCACGGTAGACAGGAAACGGCTTCCCAGCAACTGCGCGTAGAGGCCGAAGACGGTGCCGATCGAGCAGCCAGCCATGAGCAGGACCGCGGCTTCGCATAGTAGCCAGCGCCACAGCACACTCTCTTGGTAGCCGTGGCACTTGATGAACGCGATCAGATCGCGGCGCTGCCAGATCATCGCGCCCATCGCGCCCACCACCGCCAGTATCG
Organism: Solirubrobacterales bacterium; assembly: GCA_003151895.1. Classification (GTDB taxonomy): domain Bacteria; phylum Actinomycetota; class Thermoleophilia; order Solirubrobacterales; family Solirubrobacteraceae; genus Palsa-744. The sequence goes on along the minus strand of PLYX01000035.1, from coordinate 5,681 downwards.
CCGCGATCAGAACAAGCAACCTGATCTGTGTCAACCGCGAGAGGCCCTGAGCCGCGAGGGCATAGTGGCGCTGCTCCCGTTCTGCCGCGGTTTCCACCGCGAGGCCGGGCTCTGACGCCAGGGCGCGCCGAACGCGATTGCGCACGACCACCGCCGGCGTACCCGCTGTCGTCCGGATCTCGTACGCACTCGGGCTGTTGCTCGCCCACGCCCGCGCGTACGTGTTTGAACTTAGAACCATCGCGCCCGGTGCCCATCCGAGGTTGGTGATCAAGCCAGCCACCCGCAGAGTTATCGGTCGCGGTGAAGGCAGCGTAAACGCCTCGCCAACACTCAGGTGGTGTTCAATCGCAAGGGTCTGCGAGAGCACCGCCCAATTTCCTTTGCGAATTCTTTCTGCCACGAGGACCGGGTCACCGCTCACAAGTTGGCTTGACGGGACTGGGTGCTCGGCACTCCCGGGTGGCGCAAGAATCCAGAGGCGGCGCTCGCCCCAATCCAGGAAACTGCCACGATATATTCCGACAGTGCGTACGCCCGGTAGGCGCGTGAGTACACGCAAGTTGATGTTTTTGAAGGCGGTCGTCGCGAACGCGTTAGATTCTCCGCCGGGACTGACCCAGATGCTGGCGGTAGCGTCGATATCGTGCGCAGATGCGTCAAGACCATCCGTGAGATTCGTCTGCGTGCCTTGGAACTCGACGGCGCCGAAAACCGCCACCGCAGCCGTTGCGGCGATGGCTAGCGAGCGCACCCGCGTCTGTTGCGTCTGAAGCTCGGTCACCGCAAGTGCCGAGGCTACTCCGTCAAGGAGGTCTGACACGTGCCTAAACAGTGCTACGAGCCCGTCAAACAAAAACGGCAGCAGGCAGACCAGTGCGATGACGAGCGCAATATTCGCCGCTACCGCAGCCCGCGAATCACTAAGCAGGGTAAGCGTTGTGAAGAGGAGGCACATCAGGCCCGTGATGAGCCGCGCCGTGATCCAGGTTTGTCGATGGTCAGCCGACCCGGGTGGTGGTTGGATGGGGCGGGCAAGAATCTGGCGGACCGGCCAGAGTACCCCAATTACGGCTGCTGACATACCAGCGATTACCGCGAAAACGACCGTCTGCCAAGTCACGATCCGGTTGTTTCCCACTGGGAATGCAAACGCCAGATAGCCCGGCGTCGTGTGAAAGACGGCGATCGACAGGAGATCCCCAAGTATTAGCCCGAGCACGCATGCCAGCATGCCGATCGCGGCGGCGTCGAACAGCAGGATCTTGACGGTATCCCAGCGGGTCGCACCGTGAGGACGGACGTCTTCGATCAGCTTACGGCGTGACGGGACGGTGACAAGCATCGCGTTAAGCGCGAACATAAAGCCGACAAGGGCGCTGATCGCAGAGAACATCGCCTCGCTCTCGCTCTCCGGAGCTACCGCAACCGCAAAAAGTCGGGAATCGAACTGGCCTGGCACAAGATTGACGTTCCATGCGCCGGCAAGTCGGGCGAGCGCCGCACGCACTTCCTTCGCTCGTGCAGGGTCGAAGCGCACGAAGATCCTACTGATCTGGCCCCGGGCACCGACCAAGCGCTGCCCGTAGCCGATCGGCGTCAGCATGACCGGACTATGAATCAGGTCACCGATGTCTGCTTCTCCAAGCGTGGTGCCGACCAGCGCTTCCACAAAGCGCGAGCCAATCTGCAACTTGACCGGCACCAGTGGACCAACGCCGATTTCGCGTGCCAGTGGAGCGGGCAGCGCGACCACCTGCTGGGCGGCGATCTGCTTGGCCGAGAAGCGACGTAGCAGCGGCCCGCTTGCAGGCAGCGATTGGGCGTCGACACCGATCAGGTCTACGGACCGTTCGCCAGCCGGTCCGATCACGTCCACATGCCGCTCAAGTACTGGAAGCGCGACCTGCACGCCAGGCAGATGCCGGACCTCCGCCAACAGTCCTTCCTTGAAGCCTCCGGCTCCCCGAGCGTCGAGCTGAAGTTGAGCGCTGCCGACAAGCTGGCTGTTGAGCTGCGCGACAGAATGGGTAAGACTCGTGCTGGAAACCTGCGAGGCGAACAGCAGCGCCACGCCCACGGCGATCCCAAGGATCGCGAAGACCTCTTGCACAAGCACGGCTTTGGCCCTCAGGCGCGCTTCGTAGATATAACGGATGCCCGAAAGGCTTATCCCCGCCACCGTCAATCTCCTTGGGGTGGCAGTCCGACGGGGATTGGCAAATGATCCGGCCTGTACTCCGTGAGGCGCCCGTCGCGCAGTTCGTGTACCTGATCGGCGAACGCGGCCCCCTGCGGATCGTGGGTGGCGAGCAGGAGCGTCATCTGCCGCTCGCGGCAGAGATCGCGCAGCAAACCCAACACCTCCCGGGTGCGCTGGGTGTCAAGGCTCCCGGTCGGCTCGTCGGCGAGCACGAGTCCGGGGTTGGTGGACAAGGCCAGAGCGATCAGCACCCGCTGGCGCTCGCCCATCGAGAGCTGCTCGGTGCGATGCTGAAGCCGCTTCCCAAGCCCAAGCTGTGCGAGCAACGGTTCGATCGCGGACGGCGCGTTGCGCACATTGGCCAGCAGGAGCTTCAGCGAAGCGTTCTGGATCGCCCTTGCCCCGGGGATCAGGTTGTGCGGCTGTCCGACGATCCCGAGCTGGTGCAGACGGTACTCGTGGCCCTCCTTGCGCGACATCTCAAAGACGTCACGACCGTTCACGAGGACCGAGCCGCTGTCGGGGTCTCTGAGCCCGGCGACCAGCTCAAGCAGCGTCGTCTTGCCCGACCCGCTGGGGCCGTAGAGCGCCACGAACTCGCCGGGTGCGACCGTCATCGACACACCATCGACGGCGCGGATCACCTCGTCACCACCCATCTGGTAGTGCTTGACGAGATCGCGGAGCTCGAGCACTAGGGAATGCCTACGCCGCGCGATCCCCGCCGCTCGTCCTGCCGTGGGAATGGGATGACCTCGGCGTCGTTCTCTTTCAGGCCGGTCATCGGCTCCACCGCTCCCTTGTAGATCGAGAGCACCCGGTCGGCGAAGACCGTCGCCTCCATCTCAGAGACGCTGAGCAGCACTCCGCTGCGATGCTCAGACTCCTTTGTCAGTGCCCGCAGAAGGTCGATCGTCTCCTCCGTCGCACGGCCCCCGAGACCGTTCAGCAGATCGTCGATGATCACAAGGCGGGGGCTGCCCGCGAACGCACGTGCGAGACCGACCGACACCTGCTGGCGGTGCGACAGATCGCCCCACTTGCGGCCGGCGTGCTCCCGCATCCCGACGCGAGCGAGTATCTGCGCCGCCACCCGCTCGGCCTGGCGGCGCCCATGCCCGTGCAACGTCAACGGCCAACCCACGAACCTTGAGACCTCCACCTCAAGCCCCGGTCCATCACGATCGATCCACACGATCTCGCGACCCAAGAGCCTGGCCCGGCAACGATCCGAGAGGCCCGTCAACCGCCTATCCCCGAGCGACACCGTGCCCTTGTCAGGGCGCTCCACCCCGGCCGCTACCTGCAACAACGTGCTCTTGCCATCCAGGCTCCCCCCAACGACCATCACGATCTCACCACAGCCAACCTGAAACGACACGTCATTCAGCGCCACGACACACTCGCCGCCACGCGAAAAACACTTCGACACCCCCTCAACCACCAGCACGAAGATCAGTCCTCGCTGAGACGTAAGAGGAGTTCTTCGAGCTCTCTGCGCACCTTCTTACGGCGCATGACCATCACGCCAAACAGATCAACTTCGTCCTTCAGCTTGATCGCCTGTAGCTCGGCATGCCAGTCGATCCCGGCAAGATCGTCCCGGAATCGCTTGTGTTTGAGCCATCGGCTCTGCACCTGGTCGTAGTCGATCGCGAACGCTCGCTCCTCCTCGCGAACGAGCCAGATGAGCGCGGCGATCTGCTCGTATCCGACGAACGCGAGCTTGCCCTGCAGCGGGTCACGCATCATGGGTGGTGTTGAGCGCCAAATCCACTTGCGTGAGAGCTCGTCGCCTGCGACCGTCGCCTCGTAACTAAACGGAGGCTCCGTGCCCTCCTCCACGAGACGTATATGGCCGGTCGCCGCGAGCGACCTCATGTTGTTATGGGCTGAGCTCTCGGGGAATCGCGCCGCCGGGAACTGTTCTTTCAGGCGCCGGCTGACGCCCGCCACGGTGTCGGGCTCTTGGACAACGAGACTGAGCACCGCAATCTGCGGGGTGATGTTCTTCGGGATCTCCTTCTCGGCCGGCATAGCGCTGGCAATCCTAGCTCAAACCCCTCTGATTTGTACTGTCTGCTCGAACCGTGCTACCGGACAGACAATTGAGTGCGTCTATCACGCCTCGCCGGGCATGCGGAATGTTTCCGACTCCCGACCCTGCCGCGGCGTGCGGCTAGCGATCCGCTTGCCGTGCCTCCGGGAATGGGATGACCTCGGCGTCGTTCTCTTTCAGGCCGGTCATCGGCTCCACCGCTCCCTTGTAGATCGAGAGCACCCGGTCGGCGAAGACCGTCGGCTACGTCGGGAGCGAAAGCGCTTTTTGAGCGGCGCCGGCGCCCCGGTGCTCGCTGTTAGGTCGTTGTGGGCGGGCGCACCGGCCGGCGCGACGCTCTCACGCCCGCCGATTGTTACCCGATGATGACGTTGTGGATCTCGGCGACCCGGGGCTCGCCGGGATCTGTGCCGAGCTCGGTCATGATCGGGATGAGCGTCTCGCCGAACTTGTCGAAGGACTCCTGCGAGTCCCACACGTCGAACACGTGTAGCCCGCCGCTGCCGGAGAATGCGCAGTGATACGAGCGCCCCGGAGGGGAGCCCGCGCCGGCCGCGTCGAGCCGGCGGATCACCTCGTCGTACTGCTCTACGGTGAACGACTGCGGCGCAAAGTAGAAGCCGAGTGCCATCGAAACCTCCCTTTCGTCGGAATAGGACGCACACAACTCTAACAGCGGGGGCCCGCCGCCTTTCACGGCGCGGAGTGCCACATCGGCCGGCGGCGGAATGAGATCAGCCGGCGCTGGAGCCAGGCTCGCAGACGAGATGACGAACGGGCACGGCGAACCGCTCGCGCACGAGTCCCGCGAGCCGTGGCTCGAGCCCGCTCCCCGCCCGCTCGCGGCGAGTGGAGACGATAACTTCATCCGCCGCGAAGGTGGCGAACGCGTCCTCGATGGCCTCGAGGGGGTCGGCCTCGGAGATCTCGCCCGCAACGTCGAGGTCGTGGCCGATGCGGTCGAGGGCCGCCTCCAGGCGGACGCGCGCCTGATCCAGGGGACGGTCGATAGCGCCTGTCAAGCGGGCTCCAGGGGAGATGAGCGCCGGCGCGAGTAGGAGCACGTGCATGCGCGATGCGCAGGCCAGCCTCTCGACCTCGTTGAGGAGCGTCTCCTCGCTGAGCGTGTCGTTGGCGACGACGAGAACACGCCGCTCCGCCGCTGGGCCGAGGTGCGCGGGGGCGCTCTTCAGCGGCAGCTCGATGCTGCGGCGCTTGCGCATGCGCAGTTGCGCGATGCGCATCGCGAGCGCGCCGAGTACGACCGCAAGCACCGCGAGGGCGAGCCACGTCGGGCCGAGGGCGGCGGCGAGCGCGATCGGGAGCAGGGCGAGTATCAGCAGCAGGAGAAAGCGGAAGGCCTCCGACTCGCTGCGAATGGGACTACGCACCGCTGGGGCTCTCTTCGGTGGGGCTCTC
>PLYX01000094.1 GCA_003151895.1 Solirubrobacterales bacterium | reverse complement strand
AGATCCAGCTGCGCAACGTGATCGAGATGGCCGGCATGATCGAGTACTGCGACTTCCTCGAGCAGAGCACCGTTCGCTCCGAAGACGGGGCGCTGCGACCCGACGTGCTCGTCAAGCTGCCCGGCGGCAAGGTGATCGTGGTTGACTCCAAGGTGCCGCTCGACGCCTATCTCGCCCACCTGGAGGCCCAAACCGACGACGAGCGCGGGGTGCAGATGACACGCCACGCCAGGCAGACGCGCGACCACATCACCAAGCTCGCCTCAAAGGGCTACCAGCGTCAGTTCGACGGCACCCCCGACCTGGTTGTGATGTTCGTGCCCTCCGACGGCATCTACCAGGCGGCGCTCGCCGAGGATCCCGCGCTGATCGAGTACGGCGTCCACCAGCAGGTGTTGATGGCCACACCGACGACGCTGATTGCGCTGCTGCGCGCCGTGCACTATGGCTGGCGCCAGGAGCAGATCGCCGACTCCGCCCGCAAGATCGCCGAGACCGGTCGCGAGCTGCACCGGCGCCTGGCGATCTTCGTGGACCCGCTCGCCAAGCTCGGACGCCAGCTCAACTCGACCGTGGACGCCTACAACCAGGCCGCCCGCTCGTTCGACACGCGCCTGGCGCCGAAGGTGAGGGAGATCGCGGAGATGGGCGCCTCCTCGGGACGCGACATGCCTGAGCCGGTGCCGATCGAGGCGAGCGCGCAAGCGCCTACCGTGAGGCTCGACCTCGAGGTGGGCGAGACCGACCCGCCCGGCGCGCGGGAGGAGCCGATGGTCGGCGCGCAGAATGGGGCGACGAACGGCGCGCGACTCAACGGGGAGCGGTCTCCGGCGGGCGAGCTCCCGCCCAGCTGACCCGGTGGCGACGACTCGCCCCCACGAGGATCACGAGCGCGCTCGCCACAGGCACGGTCGCAGGCAGCTCGTTCACCGCGAAGAACAGGAAGTCGAAGGCCACCGCCAGGGTCGCCACGAGGATCGCTCCCGTCAACTGCCTGGAGCGGTCGCCCGTCACCGCGAGCAGCCCACCGAGCACTCCCGCCACGAACAGGTCGCCGTAGCCCATCGCGGCCGAGCCGAACACCTCGGCCTGAAGGCGCGGCAGCCCGCCCACGGGATGGGTCGCGTTGAGCACGTTGTTCGGCTGTTGCAACAGGTCGGAGATCACAAGCGAAGCATCCGCAACGGCCATCGCCACGATCCCGAGCGCCAGCCAGCGCGCCGGCGTAACACCGGCGATCAGGGCGCCGAGCGCGACGCAGCTGAGAGCCGACAGCGCCACCGCGGCGCCCTCGCCGGCGAGCCCGCCGCGATCGGCCCAGGCCAACGCGAACAGGGGCACCACGAGCAGCGCCAACCCCGGCCTCGACGTGTGGGCGGGTGGGCTGATCGGCCGGCGGGTCGGTGGGCGGGTGGGTGGGCGGATGGGCGTGTGGGTGGGCGGGTGGGTGGGCTGGTGGGTACCCCATACAACCCAGCCGAGCGCAAGCGCGGCGAGCAGCGGCACGGCGACGAGCGCGAGATAGGTGAGCACCTGTGCGCTGCCGTGTTCGGCAACCAAGCCCACCGCCACGAACGCGATCACGGAGAGTGCCGGCGCCAACGCCCACAGAGGGCTGTGCAGCCGCGCCATCCACCGCGGCGACCATGCACGTGGCAGGCACACCACGACACCCTGGCAGAGTGACAGCAAGCCGATTGAGAGCCAAAACGAGATCACATAGTCAAAATAGACGCACATGACCCGTTGGGACTGGACATGGGAGGACCGCTCCTGGGCAAATCGCACGCCTCCGGTCGAGCCCTCCCCGGCAAGCGAGGAGCACGAGAGCGCTCCGGTCGGAGGCGGCGCGGGTCCGCGCAGAGACGCCGCAGAGGAGGTGTTCCGCCGCCGTCGCGCCGGCGCCGGGCTGGCGCTGATCGTGCTCGTGGTGCTGCTGATCGGGGCGGTCGCCTCGCACAAAAGCTCCGGTCATCCGCGCGTCGCCCCGACCAGGAGCCATGTGGCCACCCTCTCCCCGACCGAGGTCCAGCGGGCCGCGGTTGCCGCCAAGGCCGAGACGAAAGCGATCGAATCGGTGCTCGCCTACACCCCTTTCCTGCGCAGCGGCGGACCCACCGGCAACGAGGTGGCGCTCACCTTCGACGACGGCCCCGGCCCCTATACGCAACAGCTGGTGGCGACGCTCAACAAGCTTCACACCCACGCCACGTTCTTTGCGATCGGCTCGCAGGAGCAGTACTTCTCAGCCGGCACGGTCGCCGAGATCAACTCCGGTGACGTGGTGGGCGATCACACCGAGACCCACCCGATGATGGCCTCGCTCTCCGCTCACGACCAGTACGAACAGCTCTTCGACCAGATGGCCCAGATCGAGGTGCTCGGAGGAACACGGCCGCGCCTGTTCCGCCCCCCGTACGGCTCCTTCAACACCACCACCTTCCGCGAGATGCACCACCTGCGCCTGCTGATGGTGCTGTGGTCGGTGGACACGCGCGACTACACGCTGCCGGGCACCGGCGCAATCGTGCAGGCCGCGCTTGAAGGCGCCAAGCCGGGCGCCATCATCCTCATGCACGACGGCGGCGGCAATCGTGCGGAGACGATCGCGGCATTGCCGGCGATCGTCGAGGGGCTGCGCAAGCGCGGCCTGCACCCCGTCACGATTCCGCGGCTGCTGCTGGACGACCCGCCGCCACGCGGGCTGGCGGTGCCGACGAGCCTTGCCGGGGATTAGGCGGCCACGCCGCTGTCGGCCCCACCCGGCCCAACTCGGCGCACCGGGCGACCCTCCAACGCGCATCAGTGCGCGAGCTGCACCGTCTTGACGATCAACAGGACCATCGCCACGACCAGGTAGCCGCGCAGCAGCAGCATCCCCGCCTTGCGCCCTGGCGACCACACGGGCCGCTCGAGCAGTGCGAGCGGCGGCATCGTCCACGTGCTGCGATCCACGACGGGCTCCTCGTGTGACACATGGGTCCGCGAGGTCCGCCGGAGCAACATGTACGCACCGGCCGCGACCAGACCGGCGAGCGTCCCAAGGCTGAGGTACTCGAACAGGCGTGTGACGTCGATGTGCGGGAACATCGTGCTCGCCATCAGGATCATTGAGAGCTCGACGAGCACGGCGATGATGACGCTCGCGATCGCGTTCAACCATGGCGGGTTCGACCACGGACCGAGCACCTCATGGTCGTTGCAGAGCAGCAGCAGGAACACGGTGGCGCTCGGCAGAAGCACGCCGGCGAGGGCCTGCACCGACGTCGTGATCAAGCCGAGCGGGGCGCCCGGGATCAAGACGATCGCCGCGGCGAACCCCACCATCAGGGCGAAGCTCGCGTAGAACACCTTCGCGTCGCGCAACCCGCGGTTCAGCGAGTGCCGTGCCCCGAACACGTCCCCGAACGCGTAGGACGTGGACAGCGTGACGGCCGCGGCTCCGATCAGCGACGCGTTGAGCAGCACGATTGCGAAGAACGCGCCCGCGGTGGAGCCCAACGTGTGGGAAAGCCCGGCGGCGACGGTCCCCGCGTCGTTGAAGTGTCCCGCGTAGGGGGTCCCGCCGAAAGCGAATGCGGTCACGGTTATCAAGGCCCCCGCGCCGAGCACCACCACGAACGCGCCGATGACGGTGTCTGCACGCTCGTAGTTGATCCACCGCGGCGTGATGCGCTTGTCGATGATGTTCGACTGCTGGAAGAAGAGCTGCCACGGCGCCACCGTGGTGCCCACTATCGCGATGATGAGCAGCACCGCGGTGGAGCCGGCCCCACCCTGGATGCCGGGGACGAACGTGTGGTGGGCGACCGTACCGAGATGTGGATGGGCAAACACGAGCAAGGGGATCACGAGGAAGTTGGCGATCACGAACACATACATGAAGCGCTCCCAGCTGCGAAAGCTCCCTGTCGAGGTGATCGCGACCAAGGTCAGCGCGGCGCCGGGGACCGCGATGTCCCTGCCGACACCGAAGTACTCGAGCGCGAGGCTCACCCCGATGAACTCCGTGACGATCGTGAGGAAGTTGAGGATGAACAGGTCGCCCACCGAGAACCAGCCCCAGAAGCGCCCGAAGCGCTCGTTGATGAGCCGAGCGTGGCCAACGCCGGTGACCGCGCCGAGCCGGATGACCATCTCCTGATTGACGATCAGCACGGGGATCAGCAGCACCAGCGTCCACAGCAGGGTCGTGCCGTAGTTCTGACCGGCCTGCGAATACGTCGACACGCCACCCGCGTCGTTGTCACCGACCATCACTATCAGGCCGGGGCCCATGATCGCCAGTAGCGCCACGAGCCGCGCGCGCATGCCGTGACGCGCGCCGGTGTCGTGCAGCTTGATCGTGCCGAGGGCGCCGCGGATGTCGCCGATGTGCGCCTCGTCGAGGACGGGCGGAACCCCCTCCGGGCGTGGCGGAACCTGAGTGCCCAGCATCGTGTTCTCGGCCGGGTCCGGGCGCTCAGACATATCTTGGCGGACCCTAGCTAGTCGCGGGCGAGCCCGAAACGCCGCCGCCAGCCGGCGGGGAGCGTGAGCTCCAGCACGTCGTCCACGGTGACCACGCCGACGATGCGCTCGTCCTCGTCCACGACGGGCAGCATCACGAGGTTGTAGTCGGTCATCGTGCGCGCCACCTCGGGCAGGTCGGCGTCGGTGCGCACCGACTCCGGCTCCTGCTCTGCGATCTCCGACAGCGGCGTGTGGGGGTCGCTGCGCAAGAGCGTCACGACCGCCGCGGAACCAGAAAGGCTCCCCGCATCGTCGCGCAGGTAGACGGTGGTGAGCGTCGTCGGCGCGATCTCGCTCGAGCGCACCCGCTCGAGCGCGGCCGACACCGGCTGAGCCTCCGCGAGCACGATGCAGTCGGGGCTCATCAGCCCGCCCGCCGTCGAGGGGTTGTAGCCGAGCAGCTTCTCGATCTGGTGCTGCTGAGTTGGCGGCAGCAGCGCGAGGATCCGAGCGCGCCGGTCCTGGTCGATCTCCACGATCAGATCGGCGGCGTCGTCGGCGGCCATGCGCGCGATCACAGCCGCCACCTGCTCGTCGGGGCGCTCACGGATGAACTCGAGCTGGTGGTGCTCGTCGAGCTCCTCGAAGACGTCTGCCTCGAGCTCGCGATCCTGGCCGACGGCCTTGATGATCTCCTCGCCCTCCTCGTGCGAGGCGGCCTCCACGAGATCGGCGATCTCCGCCGGATGGAGGTTGGCGAGCTTGCGGTGAGAGAAGCGTAGGCGCGCGCTCGGGACGTGGCCGACGAACGGCTCGAGGGCGGTCCAGTCGAGGAACGCCTGGTCGGCGAGCAAGCCCTTCAACGGGCCGGGCAGCCGGCGCCGCAAGCGTGCGCGAGCGGTGTGATCGACGCCCACGACCCGCCACCACCCGTCGATGCACACGAGCTCTATCTCGTGCGCGGTGACGAGCACCGGCGGATCCGCCTCGACGTCGACGAGCGTGCGACCGAGAACGTCCTGGCCGAGCAATACCTCGCCGACACGGCGTTCGAAGCGTCGCAAGCTGAGCTTCTCGCCGGCCAGACGCACGGCGCCCGGCTCGAGCTCCGCGACACGGTCGGCGGGCACGAACAGCTCGCGTCCCCCGATCCTCGCCTTCAGCCCCGTCACGGGCGGGTAGCCGCCGTCGGCAAGCCGCACGATCAGATCCTCGACGCGACCGAGCCTCTCCCCCGCCCTGTCCAGCAGCGGGCTGCGCAAGACCGTCGAGAGGTGCACCACCGGCTGTGACAAGGCATCCATACGTTACGGCTCCACTCGGACCATACCGAGCTATTCCTCGGAAGACCGGGCCGCATGCGGCCCGGTTCGGGGCCGCACATGTGCGGCCCCGCCGGTCGGTGCATGCACCGACCGGAACATCAGGACTCGCACAGCAGCGCCGCCCCGAGCGCGCCGCCGAGGTCACCGAGCTCGACAGGGCGCAGAGCCGACGGTTTGTCGTCGTTGTAGAGGTGCGGCTTCATCGCCTCGGCGATCCGCTCGAGCATCGGCTCGCCGAAGCGCGTGCCGAGCCCGCCGCCGAGCAGCACGAGCTCGACGTCGAGCAGGTTCACCGCCGAGGCCACCCCGCTGCCCAGCGCTTGCACCGCGCGCTCGATCAGGCGGACGGCGAGCTTGTCCTCACGCTCCAGGGCCTTCGCCCACACCCCACTGGAGAGCGTGTGACGTTGGCGCTCGCGCATGATCTTGAAGAGATCGGTGTCGTGGCCTTTCTCGACGAGCCGCTTCGCCTCGGCTTCCATCGCACGGCGACCCGCATAGGCCTCGAGGCAGCCATCGCGCCCGCACAGGCATCGCGCCCCGCCCTGCTTGACCACCATGTGCCCAATCTCGCCCGCGTCCCCACGGCCGTGCCACAGCTTGCCGTCGAGCGCCACGCCGCCTCCCACGCCGGTGCCCCAGAACACGCACAGCAGCGACTTCGCTCCCTGGCCCGCGCCGAGCAGCAGCTCCGCGTGGGCTGCCACCGACACGTCGTTGCCGAGCCGCACCTTCACGTCAAACCGCTCAGACAGCGCCGCCGCAAGCGGGTACGGCCGCTCCCATTCCGAGAGGTTGGTGGCACGCGCGAGCGTACCCGCCTGCGCGTCGACCTCGCCGGGAGCGCCCACACCCACACCGTCAAGCTCCTTGATCTCGACTTTCGCCGCGCCGGCCGCCTCTGACAGGCAGGCGACGAGCGCGTCAACCACGGCCGCCGGGCCGCCCTCGTGTGGTGTCAGGCTGCGTGCCTGGCCGAGCACGCTGTGGTCCTCGCCACGCATGACGATCGTCTGGATCTTCGTCCCCCCGAGATCGATGCCGCCGAACGTGGCCATAATCTCGGACTTTACTCGCCCTTAGGGGGTTTCTTCGCCCCCTCTTACTCGTCAACACCAAGATCGGAGGTGGCGATGACCGAACGCACAGGACGTCCCTGGCTCAACTACCTGCTGGGCCTGCTGTGCGTAGGCGCGGTCGCTGCCGCCATCCTCGTGGTGGGTCCCGCGTCGGGCAGTCAGACGACCGCGACCCGCACGGCGAAGGCCGCGCAAGGCGTCGTCCAGTCGACGGTATCGGGCAGCGGCAACCTGCAGGCTGTAAGCCAGCTGAACCTCGGCTTCAAGACGAGCGGAACGGTTACGAACATCTACGTGACTCAGGGGGAGCACGTCACTCAAGGCCGGCTGCTTGCCACGCTCGACCCGCAGAGCGCCGAAGTGACTCTGGAACAGGCCAAGGCCACGCTGCTGTCCGCCGAAGCCAACCTCGCCAAGGAAGAGGAAACGCCCACCACCACGCCGACAACCACCACGACACCGCGCACAACCACCACACCGACCGGCACCACACCGAGCAAGACGCCGACGAGCAGCTCCCCGAGCAAGAGCACGAAAAGCACGCACGAAGGCGAAAAGAAAGAAACGAGCACGAGCACGAGCTCCTCCAGCTCCACCGTCAGCCCGGCCACGCGCGAAGCGAACCTCGCCTCCGCGAAAGCAGCCGTCAAGAGCAATCAGCTGACGGTGCAAAGCGACGAGGAGGCCGTCCAGGACACCAAGCTCTACGCGCCCCAGGACGGAACGATCGTGTCGCTCTCCGGCCAGGTCGGAGAAGTCGTGTCCGCAAGCGGAACGACCAGGGCTTCGAGCGGCAGCAGCTCCTCGGGCTCATCTGGATCGGGCACATCCGCGGCGGGCGGCGCCGCCTCCTCGGGGCGCTCCGCCGCTGCCGGGGCTTCGAGCTCCTCGAGCTCGTCGAACTCCTCCGGCTCCTCCAGCTCCTCCTTTGCAGTGGTGAGCGACCTCTCCTCGATGCAGCTCGTGGTGGCGCTGAGCGAATCGGAAATCAGCCACGTGAAGGTCGGCCAGATCGCCACGGTGACCGTCGAAGCCCTGGAAGGCCGCAAGCTCGCGGCTCACGTCAGCGAAGTGGCCATCCTCTCCACGAGCAGCAGCGGGGTCGTGAGCTATGACGTCACCTTCCAGCTCGACCAGATGGAGTCCGGGTTGAAGCCCGGAATGAGCGCCACCGCCGAAGTCGTCGTCAAGCAGGCCGAAGGAGTGAACGTTCCGACGAGCGCCATCTCCGCCGACTCCGTGACCGTGGTGCGGGGCGGCAAGGACGTACGGCAGCGAGTGGTGACGGGACTGGCGGGCAACAGCTCGACGATCGTCCTGAGCGGCCTGAAGGCGGGAGAAACCGTGGTGCTGCCCGAGGCGAGCAGCACGAGCTCGAGCGCCGCCAGCCTCACCTCCCGACTCGGCAGCCGCCTCGGCGGCGGTGGTCTAGGTGGCGGTGGTGGTGGTGGCGGTGGCGGCGCCGCATTTTTCAGAGGCGGTGGCTGATGCGCAGGCCCCTGCGCCCACGCACGACGAGCCACGCGCGCGCGCCTCGTCGCCGCCCGCTGGTGGAGCGCGCGGTGTCCGGCGGCGCCGGTGCTCGCCGAGAGGGTGCTCGCCGGCGAGCACCGGTCATACAGGTGCACGACGTATCCAAGACATTCGAGCTGGGGCAGATCCGGGTGCACGCGCTGCGCAACGTCTCGCTGCGAATCGACACGGGCGATCTGGTGGGGATCATGGGCAGCTCGGGCAGCGGCAAGAGCACGCTGATGAACATCCTCGGCTGCCTGGACATACCCACGAGCGGGCGCTATGAGATCGATGGCGTTGACGTCAGCCATATGGACGAGGACGATCTCGCCGACCTGCGCAACCGCAAGATCGGCTTCATCTTTCAGAGCTTCAACCTTGTGCCGCGCACCAGCGCGATCGACAACGTGGAGCTGCCGCTCGCCTACGCGGGCCTGAACCGCGCCGAGCGCCGGCGGCGCGCTGAGGCGGCACTGAGGGCGATGGGGATGGGCAACCGGCTGCACCACCAGCCTTCTGAGCTCTCCGGAGGCCAGCAGCAACGCGTGGCGGTGGCCAGGGCGATCGTCACCAACCCCTCGCTGATCCTCGCGGATGAGCCAACCGGCAATCTCGACTCGCACTCCACCGAGGACGTGCTGAGGATCTTTGGGCATCTGAACGAAGAAGGCCGCACGGTGGTTCTGATCACACACGAGCCGGACGTCGCCGGCCAGACCAAGCGCGTGATCCGCTTGAGCGATGGCGAGATCGTCGAGGACCGTCGCTCGCTCGGCGTGCACGACCCCCCGCCCGTGCTGCATGCACAGAAGTCCGCCCACCGTCATCCCGCGGGCACGGGCGGGTCCGCGGGCGTAGGCGCGGGGGCAGGGGCAGGAGCAGGAGCAGGCGTCGTGGAGGCCAAGTCGTGATCGGGGTGGGTGGGACGCAAATCCTGCGCATCGCGTGGAGTGGGATCACCACGAACAAGCTCCGCTCCGGACTGACGATCCTCGGCATGACGATCGGGGTCGCGTCGGTGATCGTGTTGATAGCGGTCGGCAACGGCTCCTCCAAGGCGGTGGAGTCGCGCATCCAGAGCCTCGGAACCAACGTGCTGATCGTGATGGGAGGCAGCGGAGGCTTTCGCGTCGGCGCGCGCGCGAGCACCGCGGGGACCGTATCGCTGACCAAGCAGGACGCCGAAGCGCTGCAGAATCCCAGTCTCGCCCCGGACGTCAAGAGCGCCTCGCCCGTCGTCAACGCCACCGCCGCGAAACTCGTATACGGCAGCTCCAGCTATGAACCATCATCGTTCGTGGGCACCACACCCTCCTACCTGAGCGCCCACAGCTACAAGATCCAGGAAGGCGCCGCCTTCACCTCCGCGGACGTCAGCCAGCACAAGCGCGTGGCGGTGATCGGACAGACCGTGGTGGCGGAACTGTTCGCCGGGCAGAGCGCCGTCGGCCAGAACATCAAGGTCAACGGCAGCAACTTCGAAGTCGTCGGCGTGCTCGCCTCCAAGGGATCCAACGGCGCCACCAACGAGGACGACGTCGTGATGGCCCCGATCACGACGGTGCAGAACACGCTGACCGGCTCCGGGGCGGTCGACTCGATCACGGTCCAGGCATCCTCCGAGTCTTCGCTCAACGCCGCCGAAGCTGAGGTCACCACGATCATCGAGGAACGTCACAAAATCAAGAACACCGCCGAACCGGGCTTCAGCGTGCTCAACCAGGGGTCGCTGCTGGAAACGTCGAGCTCCACCAGCAGCGTGTTCACCACGCTGCTCGGGGAGGTCGCCGCCATCTCGCTGCTGGTCGGGGGGATCGGCGTCATGAACATCATGCTCGTGAGCGTCACCGAGCGCACGCGCGAGATCGGCATCCGCAAGGCGATCGGAGCGCGGCGCAGCGACATCCTCACCCAGTTCTTGTGCGAGGCTGTGATGGTGTCGCTGATCGGGGGCCTCACCGGCGTGCTCGTCGGCGTGATCGGCAGCCAGTTCGAAATCGCCGGAGTGCACCCCGAAATCGCCACGTACTCGATCTTCCTCGCCTTCGGAGCGGCAGCACTCTCCGGTCTGTTCTTCGGCACCTACCCGGCCGCTCGNNCGCTTTGAGTGAGCAACCTTCCCCCCACGAGGAGCCCGTCATGCCCCACGAGCAACCCGCCACCCACGACACGCCACCCCAGGACGCAGCCGTCCAGACAGAGGACACGCTCGCCTACGAGCCCGTCGAGGAGCAGCAGGAGTGGCTCGAAGAGCCCGCCGAGTCGGAGCTGCCACGCAGACCCCGCCGCCGGCTGCTCGGGGTGGGCGGGAATACCAGTCAAATCGCGCTGCTCGCCGTGCTGCTGACCGCTTGCGGGTTCATCGGCGGAGTGCTCGTCGAGAAGGGCCAGAGCTCATCGAGCTCCTCCACCGGCGGCGCTGCGAGCCTCACCTCGCGCTTCGCCGCCCTGCGCGGGGGCGCGGCGGGCGCGCGCTCCGGATCGAGCTCCGCGGCCGGCGGCTCGTCGAGCTCGAGCGGCGGCTTCACCCGACCGACCGCCGGTACCGTGGCGTACCTCGCCGGAAGCACGCTGTATGTGACCAACTCCGAAGGCAACACCGTGAAGGTCAAGACCTCGGCGGGCACGAGCGTGAACAAGACGGTGAAGTCCACCGTCAAAAGCATCCACCCCGGCGAAACGGTGACCATCACCGGCGAAACCGGCGCGGGCGGCGCGGTCAGCGCCGAATCGATCAGCGTCGGTTCGAGCGGCGGCGGACTTGCCGCGCTCCTCGGCGGCTCCGGCGCGAGCGGCGGCTCGAGCGGCGGTGCGCGCAGCGGAGGCGGCGAACCCGCGCTGTTCGGAGGCTAGCTGTGTAAAGGTGGATATTGCGAAGCGACTCTCGCGCTCGGGCCGATCCGCCGACAGGGGAGTCGCGGATCTGCTCGGCCGGCTGCGCCGCCGACAGCAGGGCCACCCATAGAAGACTGATCACCGACAAAGGAGCTCCATGCCCCACACCAACACCAGCAGCCGCAGACCCGCGGCCGCGGCCATATTGATCCTGTTGCTGGCCTGTATCGGCCTGGCGGCGTGTGGAGGCTCATCGAGCACCACGTCCTCCAGCACCAACGCGGCCTCGACAGGCGCCTCCTCGACCGGAACCTCATCGACCGGCTCGAGCACCTCCACGCCGGGGGTCGGACGTGGCTCGGCCCGCTTCGCGGCGATGCGCGAATGCCTGCGGAAGAATGGCATCACGCTCCCGCAGCGGACACCTGGCAGTGCTCGTCCAGCAGGCGCATCGGGATTCCTCGGAGGCGCTGCCCGGACGCTGCCAAAGGGCGTGACGCGCGCGCAGTATGAAGCCGCGCTGAAGAAGTGCGGCGGCGGCAACTTCGCCGGAGCAGGCGTCGGCAGGTCGGGCGGCCCCGGCTTCGGCCGAGCCAACAGCCCGGTCTTCAGGCAGGCGCTCGCGAAGTACGCCACATGCTTGCGTCAGAACGGGGTCAACATCCCTGCCCCGAACACCTCGGGCAACGGTCCCATCTTCAGCACGAAGGGACTCAACCCGAGCAGCCCACAGTTCCGGGCCGCCACGATGAAGTGCCGCGGCACACTGATCGGGGCGTTCAGGCGCCCGCCGGGAGCCAATGGAGCCCAGGGCGCCGGCGGATCCCCGCCGGCCGGCGGGCAGGCGCAAGGCGGCGAAAGCTCCGGCTGAGAACGAAGATCGACGCTACGGCAACGCGCGGGCACCGGAGCCCGCGGTTGTCGGGCGCGGTCTATTTGTCACGGATCGCCGAAGTACTGGGCTTGCGGGACACCTTCGGCGCTTGAAGGCTGCCGACCTGCGTCACCAGCCGCTGCCACTCAATTGAGTTCAGCATCGGGTTGACGGCAAGCGGCGCGGTTGAGCTCTGGCTCGTGCCCGCCGAGCGGGCGACCTTGGCGCCTGCCGTCTTGCTCACCACTGCCCCGGGAACCCGCCTGGGCAGCTCGACCTGGATGTAGGTCGAGTGGTCGGGTTGGGCGACCGTGCTGGGCGCCCCGGGGTACTTCATCAGGCTCACGATCCGCTTCGGCGTGAACTGGCGTTGAAGCGTGAGCAGCGTGCGAATCGTGACGTCGGTGATCGTGCCCGCCCCCTGGTGACCGGCGATCGGAACATCGTTGATGGCCGCTATGTCGATCGTGCCGGCGGACGGGTAGACGGTCACGAGGCCCTTCGCGGCATAGGCGGCGCGCCCGCAGCGCAGCTCCCCGACCGTCGGCTTGAGCCCGCTGCGCGAGAGGAACACGAGCAGCGCCAGCGCCCGGCGGCCCACCTTGCCGGAAGCCACCTGCCCGCGGTCGCACGGACCGAGCTTGATGCCCGGATCGGCGAGCACGGCACGCTCGAGTTCCGGCTGTGAGAGCAGGAAGGCGTCGGCCGCCGTGGCGCCCGCGAGCACCGGGCCGTCCTTTGCGCCCCGCGGGTGCAGGGCCAGGTCGAGCTGGCGCCAGTTGGCGAGGATCGGCCGCGGGTCGATCGCGCTCTGGGCGCCGGCGGGACGGATCGCGAAGCGCAGGCTCGCCTGCGAACTTTCGCCGCTTGAGTCGAGACGGCCGAGCACGGTGCCCTGCGCCACCACCGAGCCGCGACCCAGCTTCAGCCAGCCCGCCGCGGCGGCGTTCAGGCGCGCCGCCCTTTCCCTGGTATGCGCAGCGGCGATCGCGTCGGGGTTGCCCGGGTGCGCGAACACGCGAACCTTGCCGACTCCCACGGGCGCTTCCCCTTGGCCCGAGGAGCCCGGCAGAGCCGGCCCGGCCTGCTTGGACCTCGCCGGTGTCGCCGCCTTCCTATTGGCGACATGCAACGTCAGCGGAAGCTGGCGCCCGGCGGTCGCGGCCTGCTTGGGTGTGGGATCGCTACCGGTTTCATCGCTCTGCAGAGCGCCCTGGGCAACCTGCACCTGCGCCGGCTTGGGCAGGCGGTAGCGGGGAGCGATGCTGCCGAGCCCGGCGTAGGTGAACAGATCGCCGTAGGTGTCGCGCAACACCAGATAGCGGCCGAGCTTGCGAGAGACGCCGATTCCGACGATGCGCCCGTCCTCGACCGCGATCACAGGCGCGTTCTTGCTGCCCAGCAGCTCCGACAGTTGCGAGGGCGGAGCGGGAGCGTTGAGCGCGCGTTCCGCGCGGGCGGCGCTAACGGCCGGTGACGGCGCCGGCGTCGAGCCGGGGAGGGCAGTTGCTGCCCGCGCCTTCCGCGTCGCGGCGGGCGGGGGCGCCAGGGTTGTGCCGGCGGTTGCGCTCGATGCCCCGGCGGGCGAGGGCGCCAGCACGCCCTGCGGGATGATTGAGAGCGGGCTCAGCTGGGCTCCCACGACCGGCTGTCTGCCCTCGGTGAGCCCGGTCAGGGTGGCGATCACCGACGGCGGATAGCTCGCGAACAGGCGCGCCCTCAGCAGCACCGATTCGACGTAGGCTTCCGAGTGGTTGTAGGCGAGGATCGCCGCGCGCAGGTTGCTGGAGGCGCCGGCGGCGTGCAGGTAGCGTGCCGCGGCAAAGACCGCGTCGACCGGGTTGTAGGGGTCGGCGTAGCCCGCGTTGACGGCGTCCACCCCGTACTGCAGCCAGGTTTCGGGCATGAACTGCATCCACCCGACCGCCCCGGCGGTCGACACCGACAGGTCCGTGCCGAAGTTCGTCTCGACTTCGTTGATCGCCGCGAGGATCGGCCAAGGCACGCCGTACTGGACCGCCGCCGCCTGGTAGATCGGGAGCAGGAACAGCGGGATCCGATAGAAGTCGAGTGCTCGGATCGATGCGGCCGAGCCGGCGATCATGGCGGCGAGCGCACCGGACCGCGGCGCCGCGAGCTGTGGCGCCGCGGCGATGTTGCCGGAACCCTTGGGCGCGGCGGGCGCCGGGGTCGGGGTCGTGGCAGCCGTCGTCGGAGTTGGGCCCGCTTCCGCCTTGGTCGTTTCCTGAATGTGCTGAACGACGACCTTCGGGCTGCTTGCGGGAGGCTTCGCCGCTTCGGTGGTGCTCGTCGGGACCGTCGTCTGCGTCGGGGTGGTGGACGGTCCACCAACGGGCGTGGGCGTTGTGGTGGTGCCTGTGGCGGTGGTCGGGGTTGTGGTTGTAGTTGTAGTTGTGGGCGTCGTGGTGGTCTGCGTCGGCGCTTCCGGCGCGGGTGTCGTCGAGGTTCCCGATGGAGGCGCAAGACCCGTCGGCGGGTCGGCTGCGAGCGCTCCGCCGGACAGCGGGCCGCCCAGCCCGACGGCGGTCAATCCGCCGCCGGCGAGCGCTGAGAGGATCACGCGGCGTACAGCGACGCGTGCGCCATTCACGCCTGACATGCTCGGCCCCTGCTCATCGTGGTCTCGTCCCATGGTCGTGTTCGAGCAGGGCGCCCACACTCCCGGAGCGCCCCCTGACCATATTCATATCGGCAGCGAAGCATGCCTGAGTAAAGGATTCGTAATCGAAATTGCAATCGAGCCGTACGGTCGCGGGACACGGGCGCATATGAGCCTCCATAGCGGCAAAGCGACCCGACTGTACAGATGCCCGAGGCGTAAGCCCCGAACATGGCCGAATTGGCCGATTCTGCGCACGCTCGCTTGCAAAAAACGTTACGCTTGGCCGATGGAAGCGATTTTCTCGGTGCTGCAAGTCGCGATCGCGGTCGGCCTGATCTTCCTCGTGCTGATGCACTCGGGCAAGGATTCCGGCCTGTCGGGCGCCTTCGGCGTGGGCAGCGGCCAGGGCCCACTCGGCGGCGGCTCGATGGTCGAGCGCAACCTCAACCGCTGGACCGTCTTCTTCGCGATCGTGTTCGTGCTGAACACGATCCTGCTGCTGAAGAAACCCTGGTGAGAGGCACGCACGCCGGCAAGCGGCGTGCGTGAAGGGATGGACGAGCTGCTGAGGAAACCCTGGTAGCAGACGCATAGGGCCTACTTCGGTGGGAGTGTGGCCTGCTCCTGCTCCTCAAGAAACCGTGGTAGCGAGCTCGCGCTCCTCGGACTCGTCAGGTACGGGTGGCTGCAGCCGGTCGAGGATCTCGATCGCCTCGGCTCGCAGAGCGTTGTTGACCACTTCGTAGTCCTCGAGCGACAGCTTGCCCGTGCGGTAGTCGAGCTCTGCATCCCTTATCTCCCTGTACTTGGCCTCGCGTGCGGCCTCAAGCGTGGCGTCCGCCCGTACGCCGACGCGGCGGCGAACGGCGCTCGGCGCCGGCCACATCGCGATCAGCCCACCGCCGAACACGATCCCCCCGCCGATCCAGATCCACATCACAAGCGGCGAGACGATCAAGTGGAACTGAGCGGGGGGTGGCGCCTTGATGTATTCGCGCTCCATCACCGCCAACGCGATCATCCCCTCGTCGGGGCGCACGATCGGGATCGTCCTGTTGGCGATCGTCATGATCCGCTGCAGCCGCGGCGTATTGATGTCGGGCGCGATCGCGCTCCACACGTCGCGTGTCACTCCCGCGTTCATGCTCACATGGCTGACCGCCTGGCCCCCGATCAGATGCCCGACCGAGCCCTGGGTGGGATCGCCCGAGTCGTAGAAGCCCTCGCTCGGCGATAGCGTCGCGACATGCTTGGCGCCCTTGCTCACGTCGAGCACGGCGCCGAGACTCATCGTGGCGCCCGTGTGAGCCGCATCGGACTGCGAGGTGATCGTGGCGGTGGGGCGCACATAGCGCACCGTGTATGCCCCCACCTTCGTCGACTGCCCCGGCGAGAAGCTTAGCTCTGAGGCATGCTGGAAAGACGAGGAGGCCGCCACCCCGACGAACAGCACCGCCATGCCGATGTGCACGACATAACCGCCATAGCGCCTGCGGTTGCGCTTGACCAGCGCCACGAATGCCATCAGCGCGGGCTCGCCGGCGGTCGCGCGGCGCACCCGCACGCCGCGCCAGTACTCCTGACCCACGCTTCCCAGCACGAACGCCGCGCAGCAGAACATGGCGATCGCGAGCGGTTTACCCGTGCTCAGGCCCGCGCCGAGCAGCGCCACCAGCGTGAGGAGCGCGATCAGCAACGGCGCCAGGAAGTTGCGACGCGCGTTCGCAAGGGTCGCCCTGCGCCAGGCGATCACAGGTCCAATCCCACTCAGCAGCACGAGCGCCAGCGCGAGCGGCACCGTGTAGCGGTCGAACCACGGCGGTCCGACGGATGCCTCGTGGCCGGTGAGCGCCTCGGAGATCANNAGCGGGAAGTAGGTGCCCCAGAAGATCACGAAGCACAGCGCCACGAGCACGAGGTTGTTGGCGAGGAAGACCGACTCGCGCGACAGCAGCGAGTCAAGACGATGTTCGCTGCGCAGGAGGTCTCGACGCGAGCTCACGAGGTAGATCGACCCAAGGATCAACACCCCGATCAGCGCCACGAACGGCACCCCGAGCGTCGCGCCGCCGAACGCGTGGATCGAGCTGAGGATGCCGCTGCGCACCAGGAACGTCCCCATGATCGCGAGCGTCCCCGTGGCGAGTACGAGCGACACGTTCCACACCTTCAGCATCCCGCGCTTCTCCTGGATCATCAGCGAGTGGATGAACGCGGTTCCGGTCAACCATGGCATCAGCGAGGCATTCTCCACGGGGTCCCAGCCCCAGTACCCGCCCCAGCCGAGCTCCGAGTAGGACCAGCGCGCGCCGAGCATGATCCCAACGCCGAGGAACAGCCACGCCGCCATCGAGAAGCGGCGGATCACCCTGATCCAGTCGGCGTCGACTTTGCGCGCCAGCAGCGCCCCCATCCCGAACGCGAGCGGCACGATGCACAGCGTGTAGCCCGAGTAGAGCATCGGCGGGTGGATCATCATGCTCGGGTGGCGCAGCAGCGGGTCGAGGCCCACCCCTTCGGGGGGTGCCGGATCGGTGGTCTGGAACGGGTTTGCGTAGAACACCATCAGCGAGATGAAGAACCCGCCGAAGCCGAGCAGGATCGCGGTGGCATAAGCGCTCACATCGCGCAACCGCTTGCGCGTCAAGAACAGCACGAGGCTCGACCACAGCGACAGCAGCCACGCCCACAACAGCAGCGATCCCTGTTGGGAGGACCACACGGCGGCCGCCTTGTAGAAGGTCGGGGTCGTCGTGCTGGAGGTTTCCGCCACCGTGTTGAAGCTGAAGTCGTTGCGCAGGAAGGCAAGCTCGAGCACGGCGAACGCCACCGTCAGGATGCCCGCCAGCGCGTACACGGAGCGCCGTCCCGACTCCGACCACTCGCTGCGACCCGCTCTCACCCCGTACAGCGACGCTCCGATGCCGTACATGCACACGACGAGCGCCAGCACCAGGCAGGCACGCCCGAGCTCGGCCATCAGTAGGTCTTGGTCTTGCTCGGGGCCACCTTGTACTTTGACGGGCACTTGGTGATCAGCGAGTCGCGCTGGCCCACATACCCCTGGCCCTGCTTCTCGACGGTCACGATCACCTCGCGCCCTTCACGGAACGGGTCGGGCACCTCTCCTGTATAGCTGAGCGCCACGGCCGTTTCTCCGGCCCTGTCCTGCACGCTGAAGTACAGGGTCTCGCCTTCGTGGCGCA
>PLYX01000153.1 GCA_003151895.1 Solirubrobacterales bacterium | reverse complement strand
GATCGAGACTGTCGCAATGGACGACTTGCGAGCACGCCGGCTGGTGCTCTGTCGACGCTCGCTTGTCCCGGCGATGCGGGCGCGCTCACATGGCCAGGCGTCAGGCCCGTTGCTCGTCCTTTGCGGGCGCGACGACGGCAGTGGCCGGCACTCCTGCTTCGCGTTAACCGAGCAGCAGTGGTGGGCAGGGCGATCCTGCTCCCTACGTCTGGAGGGGAGTGTTGCGGAGCCGTCGTAGGCGGCCTGCCAACGCCCAGGGATCTGCCTCGCGTGAGAGGACCGTCGAGGCGAACCCCGAAGGGCACTCGCGACCTCGCCGACAGAGTCGATGTGCGCTATAGTGGGTCTGTCCCACTGGCCCACAAGGAGGATTCGGTATGCCCGCGCTCAAGACCATCGACGAGAAGGGCCGCCTGACTCTCGGGCGGGAGTACGCTGGACGGACCGTACAGCTGGAGAAGAATGACGGCGGAATCGTCATCAAGTTCTATCGCGTGGTGCCCGAACGCGAGGCGTGGCTCTGGGAGAACGAGACCGCGAAGGCTATGGTTGACCGAGGTCTAAAGCAGGCGCGCGACGGCGAGCTGAACGATGGGCCAGATCTCGCCGCGGCGTTTGCATTCGCTAACAGCCTTCCTGAAGAGGAATGAGCTTCCGGCTGCGCTGGACTGCGCAGGCCACTGAGACATTCCAAGAGCTCCAGAGGGCAGCCGAGCAAGCTGCCCACACACGCGCACAGGCGAGCAAGCAGTCAGGTGGCAAGAAAAAGACGAAGTCCTCCAAGCAAGAGGGGCTGTTCAAGCAGGTGGCCAAGGCCGTTCGACAGCTTGCCGAGAATCCCCGCCATGCGAGCCTCAACACCCACGAGTATTACTCACTCGAGCATCCCTTCGATCCGAAGGCGAAGGTCTTCGAGGCGTACGCCCAGAACAAGACGCCGGGCGCGTACCGCATCTTCTGGTGCTACGGGCCCGAGAAGGACGAGATGACCATCATCGCCATCACCCCGCATCCCTGATCAACTCCTGGGCGAGCGAGAGAGCTGCACTCGCGGGACGAGCGAGTGTCCGAGCAAGGGCCGCGCTCACGCTCGCGTTGGACGAGAAACGGGTCTGTGCTCAGACGAGGCGAACGGTTCCGCTTCGCTCGGCGTAAGCGGGCGTTGTGCCGAGCCGCGGTCGGTGTCGTCCAAGGCGAGCCTGCCGGCAGCCGCGTTCCGGGTTGCTGCATCGCCGGGAAGGGGAAGTCTAAGGCGCTTGAGCCGAGCGTTGTGGTACTCCTCAGGAGTGGCACAGATCGTGCCAGCGCTGGATTGGTGTGAACGCAGTATGGCGTGGGCCTAGCGGCCGAGTCTGAGGTCGAGGCAGAGAGGGCGGTGCCTACTGAGGTACGCCATCAAGCGCCTCTGGGAGACGGAGGAGGACTTGATGCGTCGCGATGCGCCTGGCCATGTGCTCGACGCTCAGCTGAAGCCAGGGCCGTGTCGCTCGGTGCGTCGTGGCGGGGTTATCAAGCAGCGCCAATGACCCCTGGTCAGTCAAGCGTTTCTGGGATGAGCTTGAGTCCTTCGGCTGCGGCGGCTGCGTGGAGGCGGCGGTCCCAGGTGGATAGGAGTAGATCGTCGCGGGGGAGCATGAGGGCGGCGGCGAGGTGCAGCGCGTCGATGCTGCGCAGTTCGCGTGTGATCGCGAGTTTGGCGGCGTCTTCGACCAGGCGCTGGTCTACTTCGATCACGCCGAACGCGGGCCACTCCTGGCGTACGGCTTCCGTGGCGGCTTGGCCTGTGCTCAGGCCGACGGCGCGGACGGTCTCCACGAAGCCGACACGGCACATGAACCAGCCCTCGGCACTGTCCATGATCTCGCGGACGGTGTCGCTGCCGGGCTCGGCGACGTAGCGCTTGACCAGCGCGCTCGCATCGAGGTAGAGGTTCAGCGTTCGGCTTCCCGCTCTGCTAGTACCAGTCCCGATGCGCTGCGATCGCTCTTCGCGGGTCGCGGTGCTTGTGTTGGCCGCGTGCGCGCGGGCGCTACCAGCCGCCCCTCGGCCACCAGCTCGCGCAGGCGATCGTCCTTGGCCGAGGCGCCGGCTGGGACGATGTCGGCTAGCGGCCGACCGCGGAGGGTCACGCGCACCTGCTGGCCGCGAGCGACCGCTCGCAGCGTCTGGCTCAGTGTCGTCTTCAGCTCGCGGACCCCGATCTCGCGCATGTGACCACCTTATCAGTTATGAGGCCACAAGAAGTCAAATCGCACCAGTAGACAGCTTGGACGGCGCGATGCAGGGGTGCGCCTCGCATCGGCCGCGTTGACGCTTGGGACGACGCTGACGCCTTACGGCCGACTGGCTGCCTGGTACCATGTACACGGAGCGTGCATCGGACCGTCGCCGCGTGTGCACGGACCGTACATGACGTTTGCAAAACGTTTGCAGGCCCCTCGAAACCCCTGTATCAGAGCCAAATTAAACCGGGCGCCCCGATAGCCGAGAGGCCCCGTGTTTACGGGGCTTTTTGGCGTTTACGGAGCCTCCAAGGTTCCAATGAGGTTCCGTTTGCTGCATGGCGCGGTTCAATCCCCGACGCTGACGAGCCCTGGCGGTTCGCGCCGGAGGCGCGGAGGAACCGGATCTTGGTGGTGGGAGCGGCCCGATCCGCGAAAGGCGTTCTCGTCCAGGCGTCCCGCACGCCCCGGTGCAGACGCTCTGCGGCCGCCTCGCTCCTGCCTCGTGCGTGCCCGACAGGCCGGCCAACGAATTTTCAGATCGGAACCCAAGACGCCCGATCTGCCCCGGGCAGGTGTGCAGAAGCTCTGGAGTGTGGTGGCTGCGCTGCCTGCGGGCGCTGTCCGAGCGGACGGGTACAACGTTCGCCACCCCGAGGACGGCGCGGGAGGCAAGCGACATGATCGAAGAGATGCGATGTCGCCGCCGCACGCCGCGACCACAGCGAACTTGACCTGAATGACCGACCGCAAGGAGCAGGGAGACCGCCGGGCCGTGAGCCCCGAGGAGGCTGGGCGCGCCGAGCGGGTGCTGCGGTTGGCGTGGATGAGCTTGCCTGGGCCTCACCGTCAGTTGCTTGAGGCGATCGGAGCGTCGCAGTGGCAGGTCGTGGACGAGCCGCTCGGCGGCATTGTTCGTGTTATGCCGATATCGGGATAACACG
>PLYX01000029.1 GCA_003151895.1 Solirubrobacterales bacterium | reverse complement strand
GATGGTGATCCGCGCCTCCAAGGAGAAACTGCGGATCGCGGAGTTCCCGATCGAATACCACCCGCGCGGCGGCGAGTCGAAGCTGTCGAGCTTCCGCGACGGTTGGCGTCACCTGCGCTTCCTGCTCGTGCACAGCCCCACGCACCTGTTCGTCGTGCCCGGCATGCTGCTCGCCGGGCTCGGCACGCTGATCGTGGCGCTCGTGGGCGGCGGCCTTGGCTTCTTCGGGCGCTCCTGGGGGATCCACGCGTTGATCGGCGGCGCGCTGCTGATGATCGTCGGCACGCAGGTGCTCGCGCTTGGACTGTGCGCGCACGCCTACGGCACCTATTTCATGGGCGAGCGCGACCCTTGGTTCGACCGGATGAGGGCGCGCTTCCGGCTCGAGCACGGCCTCTTGCTGGGCGGCCTGTTCGTGCTCGTGGGGCTCGTGCTGGGCGGGATCATCGTGGGGACGTGGATCTCCCACGGGTTCGGCTCGCTCGCCGACGAACACCTTGCGGTGGTGGCCGCGACGTTCGTGATCGTCGGCATCCAGATCTTCTTCTCGTCGTTCCTGCTGAGCATTCTCGGGTTGCGTCGCGGCTCATAAGCCGATCGGAGCAAAACCGTGCGTAACGACCTGATGGCCGTTGTAGGAGCGCCCGTGGTCGTGTGGGTGGTGTGCCTCGGCTGCGGCTTGGCCCTGGAGCGCTTGCTGCGCATACGGCTGAGCAACGCGCTGCTGCTGCCGCTCGGCCTGTGCGTGGCGCTCGTGCTGATCTTCCCCGGGTACGCGGCAGGCGCCGGCGACGCGCTTGCGATCGTGCTGCTCGCCGCGGTGGCCGTTGCCGGACTCGTGTTCGCCAACGACGGCTTGCGTGCGCGCCTGAACCCGGGCTGGCCGGGAGTGGCGGGGCTTGCGGCCTACGTGCTCTACATGCTGCCGGTGATCGCCTACGGGCACTGGACGTGGTCGGGCTATGACTTCGTCAACGACTCGGCCTTCGAGATGCTGCTGGCGAGCCACATCAAGGGCTATGGACTGCTGCTCGGCAACATCCCCGAGACGAGCGAGCGGGAGTTCCTCGTGTCCTACCTGAACAGCGGCTACCCGCTCGGCACGCAGGCGCTGCTCGGCACGCTCAGCGGGCTGACCGACACCGACGTGGCGGTGCTCTACCAGGGTTTCATCGCGAGCCTCGCGGCGCTCGCGGCGGTGGCGCTCGCGACGCTCGCGCGAGGGCTGCTCGACGCGCGCCGGGCGGCGCTCGCCGGCTTGGTGGCGATCGCCGCCAACCTCACCTACCAGTACGCGCTGCAGGGGAACATCAAGGAGATCGGCCTGCTTGCGACGTTGTGCGCCGGTCTCGCCGTGGGGCGCGAGGCGATCTCGCTTGCGCGTCCCTACGCGGGCGCGGTGCTGATGGCGGTGGTCGCCGCCGCCGCCCTGGCGACCTACAACGCGGTGGCGGTCCCGTTTCTCGGCGCGCTCGTGCTCTTCTTGGGTTTGGGTTTGCTGTTCGTTCGACGTGAACGCCCGAGCGTGCGGTGGGTCGGCCCGCTTGTGGTGGGCTCGTGCCTTGCGGCTGTGCTCGCGATCCCTTCGTTGATCTCCTTCAAGACGTTCTTCAACGTGGCGAGCACCGGGCAGGGGACGACGGGCGTGGGGGCGATCCAGCTGGGACAGCTGCTGCGCCCGCTGCCGCTGAGCCAGCTCAGCGGGGTGTGGCTGTCGGGCGAATA
This sequence comes from Solirubrobacterales bacterium, assembly GCA_003151895.1. GTDB lineage: Bacteria > Actinomycetota > Thermoleophilia > Solirubrobacterales > Solirubrobacteraceae > Palsa-744. Next base: position 13,974 of record PLYX01000029.1, on the reverse strand, counting down.
CCGCCTGGCGATCGCCTCCCATCACGCGGGGTTGCTCACCACGATCGCGACCGTCGCGCTCCTCGCCGCGATTGTCCCATGCGCGGTTTGGTCGCTGGCGCGTCGTCAGGTGGGCGTGCCGGTGGCGGTGGGGACGGTGGGCCTCGTGCTGCTGATCGTGTTTCCGCGCGTGAGCCCGTATGCGCAGGGCAAGCTGCTCGCCATGTCAAGCCCGCTGCTGGTGCTGGCGGGTGTGGCAGGACTCCTGAGCCTGAGCACCCTGCCGGGCACACCCCCCGGGGCGCACCCCGAAGGGCACAAGCAGGCACGCGGACGTCGCATCGGGTTGCTGGGTCTCGTGCTGGCCGGCGGCGTGTCGCTCGCGATCCTCGCCTCGGACCTGCTGGCATACAGCCACGATCGCGTGGCGCCCACCGCGCGCATGGAAGCGATCCGCGAGACGGGCGACCACTTCGCCGGGCAGGGGCTCGTGCTGTGGAACGAGTTCGAGGAGTACGCCAAGTACTTCGCGCGCGCCGCCAAGATCAGCGTGCCGTTCGAGGCGCTCACGCCGCAACAGGTGCAGCTGCGCTCGCCCACCTACTTCTATGGCCACTACTTCGACCTCGACCAGGAGCTGCTCCCGTTCGTCGAGACCTACCCGATCATCGTGACGCGGCGCTCGCCGTCGGCGAGCCGCCCGCCCGCCAACTACCGGCTCGTGTACGAGAACGCCTACTACCTCGGTTGGCGGCGCGTGCGTGGGGGGGCGCAGGTGCTCGAACACCTGCCGCTGCAACAGCTCTACAGCCCGTCGCAGGCGATCCAATGCAGCGCCCTTCAGCCGATCGTGGCGAAAGCCCCCCATGGCTCCGAGCTGGTGGTGGCGGTGGCGCCCGAAGTGAGCTGGTTCGAACCCCTATCCGATCCAAAGCGCTCGGGCGGCTGGGTCCCGGACCCCAATCAGGCCGGCGCGGTGGAAACGCACACGGGCGGCCATGCGGAAGGCGTGCTCACCGTGAGGCGCGAAGGCTCCTATGCCGTATGGGTGCAGGGCGACTTTCCGCGCCCAGTTCAGGTGCTCCTCGACGGGCGTGCCGTCGGATCGGTGTCTGGGGCCAACACACCCGGCCAGTGGTTGCGGGCGGCAACGCTTCACCTGCGCCCGGGCAGGTATCCCGCGCGCGTCGTGATGGCCGCCGGTCGCAGGCACTTCGGCCCCGGGGAATGGTGGGTCGGCACGATCGGGGCCGTGGAGCTTCAGAGCGAGACGCCTGAGCGCATGCTGACGTTGCCGCTGTCGCGCTGGCGCAGGCTGTGCGGCAGGGAAGCCGACTGGGTGGAGGTGGTCCGGCCATGACGGCGAGCGTCACCGTGGCGATCCCGGTGCGCGACGGGGGGCCTCTGCTTGCCGGGACGCTGGCGGCGCTGGCGCGCCAGAGCGTCGAGCACGAGCTGCTCGTGTGCGACTCGGGCTCGCGCGACGACTCCATCGGCGTGGCGCGCGCGCACGGCGCGCGCGTGCTCGAGATCCCCCCGGCCCAGTTCAGCCACGGCGGAACGCGCAACCTGCTCGTGAGCGAGGCGCGCGGCGAGCGGGTGGCGCTGCTCACCCAGGACGCCGAGCCGGCGGACGAGCGCTGGCTGGAGCGGCTGCTCGGCGGCTTCGAGCTGGGGGAGGACGTGGGCATCGTGTACGGCCCCTACCGCCCGCGCGAGGGAGCGAGCGCCGCCGTGCGGATCGAACTGGAGCGTTGGTTTGGCTCGCTCTCCCCCGACGGCACTCCGCAGGTGGAGCGTTTGGGCGACCCCGAGGGACTGCTCCCCGTCTCAGCGTTCATCGGCAGGCGCGGGTTCTTCACCGACGCCAACGCCTGCATCGCGCGCGTCGCCTGGGAGCGGGCGCCGTTCCGCGAGGTTCCCTACGCCGAGGATCGGGTGCTCGCGATCGACATGCTGCGCGCCGGCTACGGGAAGGCGTTCGTGCCGCGGGCTGCCGTGCTGCACTCCCACGACTACACCACCTCCGAGCGGCTGCGTCGCTGCTTTGACGAGTGGCGCGGGCTGCGCGAGGTGTACGGGTGGCGCGAGCCCGCCTCACCGGCGCACATCGCCCGCAGGCTGCGCGGCGAGCTCGGCGCGGCGCGGCGAGAGCTGCTCGCCTCCGGCGTCCCGCCGGCACGCCGCCGAGCGACGCTCGCGGCGTTGACCAGTCACCATGTGGTGCGCTTGGCGGGCGCGCTGCTCGGCTCGCGCGCCGAGGCGCTCCCATCATGGGCGCGGCGCCGGCTCTCGCTGGAGGGGCGTGGGAGCTTCATGCCGCTGCGCCTCGACGAGCCCGCCCGACCGCCAACGACACAGGACGATCGAACGTGAACGACGAACCCAAAGGGCCGATCGGGGGGCTGCGCAGGCGCATCTATTTGACCTACCACTACCTCGGGTGGCGCACGCTGCTGTTTCGGGTGCTCACGTTCCCTTTGCGCTTCACGCCGCTGCGCCACCGGTTGAGCCTGCGCTCGCGCACCGGTCACGACGCCTATCGTCGCGCGCTGGCGTGGTATCGCGAGCACGCGCAGCCGGTGAGCATCGTGATCCCCAGCTACCGCGACGCCGAGCGGGTGGCCACGCTCGTGGCGAGCATCCACAGGACCGTGCCGAAGGGGATGGCGCGGATCATCGTGGCCGACGACGCGAGCGGCCCGGAGCACGTGGCGCGGCTACGCGCGATCGAGGGCATCGAGGTGGTGGAGGGGCAGTCCAACAGTGGCTTCGCCACAAACGTGAACAGGGGTCTGCGCGCCGCCGACGAGCGGCGCGATGTGGTGGTGCTCAACTCCGACATGGAGGCCCGGCCGGGTTGGCTCGCCTGCCTGCAGTACGCCGCCAGCCAGGAGGACGACGTGGCGATCGTGGGGGCGCGGCTGCTCTACCCCGACGGGCGCATCCAGTTCGCCGGAACCGCGCGCAACCTGGGGGCGCCGGAGTGGTTCGACCACCGCTACCGCTTCAAGCCCGCCGACTGGGGCCCGGCGGCGCTGCCGGGACCGGTGCTGGCGGTGACGGGCGCGTGCATGTACGTGCGCCGCGAGGCGATCGAGCGGATCGGGCTGCTCGACGAGCGCTACCCGATGGNNCACGAGTCGGTCACGCGCGGCACCGGCGTGGGCGAGCGCGAGCGCGAGTCACAGCGCGTCTTCTGGGAGCGCTGGGGCGAGTTCTTCGACGCCCGCGACGTGCGTGCGCCGGGCGGCAAGCTGCGCGTGGCGTACGTCACCGAGGGCACCGGCATCGGCGGCGGGCACCGCGACGTCTTCGAGCACCTCAACCGGCTGCTCGACCGCGGGCACGAGGTGGCGCTCTACACGCTCGGGGAGCAGCCCGACTGGTTCGAGTTGCGCGTGCCGGTGCACAGCTTCGAGTTCTACGACGAACTGGTGGATGCGCTTGCCGACGTCGACGCGATCAAGGTGGCCACGTGGTGGAACACGGCGATGCCGGTGTGGTACGCGAGCGTGCTGAAAGGCATCCCTGTGTACTTCGTGCAGGACATCGAGACGAGCTACTACCCCGACGACGAGTCGGTTCGCCACGCCGTGATCGACTCCTACCGCCCGGAGTTCCGCTACATGACGATCTCCGGCTGGAACCGCGAGCGCCTGGGCGAGCTGGGCCTCGACGCCGAGCTGATCCCGCCGGGAATCGACCTGGAGTGCTTTCGCCCGCGCGAGGAGGTGGAGCGGCGTACAGACATGGTGCTGGCGCTGGGGCGCAGCAACCCGCTGAAGAACCTGCCGCTCACGATCGAGGCATGGCGGGCATTGCCCGAGCCTCGTCCCGAGCTGTGCATGTTCGGGATCGAGCCGGAGCTGGCCACCGACCCCGGCATGCGCTACGTGCGGTCCCCCACCGACGAGCGGGTGGGGGAGCTGTTCAGCCAAGCCACCGTGTTCGTCCAGACCTCCACCCACGAGGGCTTCTGCCTGCCGGCGCTCGAGTCGATGGCGACCGGCGGCGCGGTGGTGTGCACCGACGCGCACGGCAACCGCGACTTCTGCGTGGACGGTGAGAACTGCCTGATGCCGGAGGCCGACCGCGACGCGGTCAGCGCCGCGCTCGCGCGGTTGCTGGGCGACGCGGAGCTGCGCGAGCGTGTCGGGCGGGCCGGGATCGAGACGGCGCGGGAGTACTCCTGGGAGCGGCGCATCGACGCGCTGGAGGCGTTTCTGGAGGAGGTGGCGCGCCCGCGCGGGACGGTGGCGTCGAGTGAGGTCGTGCCCGAGCAAAGCTGAGATGGTAATCCCGCGCGGGACAACGGCGGCTGGCATTGACGTTGCGACCAAAGATTGTCCCGATCGGGATGATTGCTTTGGTTTTCGATGGGTCACAATGATATTGTCCTGATCGGGACAATGAGACGATCGACCATCGCCGACCCCCGGACCTTCGGCGCCGCGCTGCGCGAGGCTCGCCGCGCGCGCGACCTGCGACTCGAGGATGTCGCCTTCGGCGCCGGCGTCGGCATGCGGTTCGTCAGTGAGCTCGAGCGGGGCAAGCCGACGGCACGGATCGGGGAGGCGCTTCGAGTGGCCGCCTCACTGGGCGTCAACATCGTGGTCGAGGACCCCTATGAGCAGCCGCCGGCTTGAGGTCTTCTGCTTCGACGAGCGCGCCGGCGAGCTCGTCGACGACACGCAAGGACTGACATTCGTCTACGACGAAACCTGGCTCGGCAGGGGCATGCCGCCGCTATCGCAGTCGCTGCCACTGGACGGCACGTTCGCCCGTGAGGCGGTGACGGCGTTCTTTGGCGGCCTGTTGCCCGAGGGGGCGCCACGCGAGCTGCTCGCCCGGCGGCTGGGCATCAGCTTCGACAACGATTTCGGGCTGCTGGAGGCGTTGGCCGGCGACACCGCCGGGGCTGTCACCCTGCTGGCGCCCGGCCACGCACCGACGCGCGGCGGCGACGTCGAGTGGCTGGAGGAGGCACAGCTCGGGAGGCTCGTCGAGGAGCTGCCAAGGCGTCCAATGCACGCGGACGAGGATGGCGAGTATCGCCTGTCGCTTGCGGGCGTCCAGGACAAGCTGCCGGTTCTTCTCGGCGCGGACGGTCGTGTCGGACTGACGAAGGGCGGCACTCCCTCGACGCACATCCTCAAGACGCCGATTGCCCGTCTGTGGGACACAGTCATCAACGAGGCGGCGTGCCTGGAGATCGGCAGGCGCCTCGGCATCGAGGTCGCGCATGCGCAGCCCCGCCGGGCCGCCGGTCGCGAGTTCCTTCTGGTGGAGCGCTACGACCGCGAGTTGACCGACGATGGCGTGCGTCGCCTGCACCAGGAGGACTTCTGCCAAGCGCTCGGTGTCCCCGCGCGGCGCAAGTACGAGAGCGAGGGCGGTCCTGGCCTACTCGACAGCTTTGCGCTGCTGCGACGAGCCGTCGCGGTGCCTGCGCGCGACGCTCCGCGCCTGCTGGAGTACGTGGCGCTGAGCTTCCTCGTCGGCAACCATGACGCGCACGCCAAGAACTACTCGCTGCTCTATCTGCCGGACAGCCCGCGGGCGATGCTGGCGCCCGCCTACGACGTGCTCAGCACGATCGTCTATCGCGGGACGCGGAACATGTCGCGCAAGATGGCGATGAAGATTGGCGGCGAGTACCGCCCGGACTACGTTCGCGCTCGCCACCTCGAAAGGCTGATCGCCGACGCCAAGCTCGGCGGGGCGGCTGGCCGCCGCCGGCTGCGCGCCATGGCTGCGGACGCGCCCATCGCGGCGCGCGAGTCCTGCTCGGAGCTGTCGCGGGCGGGATGGGAGGCCCCCGTGCTGGAGCGCATCGTCGAGGTCGTGGATGAGCGGGCGCGATGGCTGGCGGACGCTGCCTCGGTGGCGCGCGTCGGGCGGGCGCGATCGTGAAGGCCGAGCTCGTCCGGGAGCTGCGCTGCCCCGCGTGCCGGCGCGACGGTGTGCTCGAGTTGCACGCGCAGGCAAGCGACGCCCGGGAGGTGCGCGAGGGATCGCTGCGCTGCGGCGCATGTGGGACCGAGTTCGGCGTGCATCGTGGCGTGCCCGAGCTGCTGCACGACCCGCCCGAGCACATCCTCGCCGAGGCGGCCGGGCTCGAGCGCTTCGCCGCGGAGATGCGCCGCGACGGCTGGGATCGCGAGCTGGTGCGGCGGCTCCCTGAGCTCGAGCATGGCTACTGGTACGTGCAGGCGCGCTCGATGCACCAGCTGCTCACCACGATCCCCTTCCAGCCGGGCCAGAGCATCGTGGACGTCGGCTCGAACACGTGCTGGGCGGCAAACCACTTCGCCGAGCGCGGGTTGCGCTCGATCGCGCTGGACATCGCCACGGTCGAGCTGCAGGGCCTGTACACCGCCGACTACTTCATCGAGGATGGACACGTCTTCTTCGAGCGGGTGCTCGGGTCGATGGACGCGATACCGCTCTCCTCGAGCAGCATGGACTACGTGTACTGCTGCCAGGTGCTCCACCACAACGACCGCGACAGCCTGCGCCGCACGTTCGCGGAGATCTTCAGGGTGCTGCGACCCGGCGGCCGCCTGCTGATGGTGAATGAGACACTCAAGACGCTGCGCGACCCGCACGGGGTGCACGACGAGGGGGTTCGGGAGTACGAGGGCTACGAGCACGCCCACTGGGCGCTGCGCTACCGCTGGGAGGCGACGCGAGCGGGCTTGCTCACCGAGATCGCCGAGCCGCACTACCGCTCGTTCTTCGGCGACGCCGAGCTGTCGATCGCGCCCGAGACGTCGCGGCTGAAGGCGCTCGCGCCGAGGCTCGGCTTCGCGCTGCGCTCACGCGGCTCTGCGCGCCGCGCCTACCTCGCGTGGCTGAACCACGTGTGGGGTGGAGTGTCGATGAACATGATCGCCACCAAGCCCGTGCGCTACCTGGGCGCTCGGGAGCGGATGAGCGCCGCGCAGCGGCTCCTGCGCCTGGCGGCGGCGAGAGCGCGCCTCGGGCGCGATCGTCGCGACGGCAGGGCTCCGGAGCGGGCGCCGAGGACGCCGGAGGATGCCGCCGAGGCGATCGGGCGCGTCGGCTAGAGATTCTCGGCTACCGACGGGGCCGAGCGGTTGAAGACCCAGAAGCCGAGCAGGAAGACGGCCGCGACGATGCCCAGCGGCTCGAGCAGGTGGATCCAGCCTCCGAGCACCTGACCGGCGCTGAGGGTGGGGTGGTTGACCATCGCGTGACGGAACTGCTGGAAGATGGTTACCAGCGGGTTGAGCAGGTAGAGGTGCCAGAGAAACGGCTCGTGGATGAGCTTCTCCCGTACGGTTTCGACCGGGATGATCACCGGCGATGCGTAGAAGAGGATCTGCGAGACGACTTCCCAGATCGGCTGGATGTCGCGAAATTTCACGAACATCGCCGACAGCAACATCGCGATGCCGGTTGAGAAGAGGACGACCATCGTGAGGATCAGCGGAAGCTCGAGCCAGCTGAGCATCGGTTGCACCCCGGAGATCAGGGCGAAGATCAACACGACAACCAGGTTCATAGCCAGGTTGAAGAACGCGAGCAAGGTGATCGACAGCGGTATGACCAGCCTCGGAAACTGGATCTTGCGAACGAGGTTCTCGCGGTCCACGACGCTGCGCACCGCCCCGCCGGTGGCTTCGCCGAAGAACGTGAACAGCACGATCGAGCCCAGCAGCTGAACGCCGTAGTTGGCTTCGCCGGGAAGGCCACTCTTGCCCACGTGGCTGATCACCACGAAGAAGACGTAGAGCACGCCGAACAGCAGCAGCGGCCTCATCACCTGCCACACGTAGCCGAGCACCGACCCGAAGAACTTCAGCTTGAATTCGTTGCGGGCGATGTTGTAGGTGAGGTGCCAGAAGCGCGTCCAGTCGTTGGTGAGCGCCCGCGGCCCGCGGATCGGCTGCCCGAGCGACTCGTAGGGGACGGCCTCGGGGCTCACGGTCTCAGAGCTCACAGCGCGATCTCCCGGGTGGCGTTCGCAGAGCTGCGGCTGACGCTCACCTCGACGGGCAGGTCGACGAGCCCGCCCGTCGCCTCAGGGCCGGTCACGACGAACGAGAAGGCGCCCTCGAAACGGTCCATCAGGTCGAGGCCGGTGCCGCGGTGGGCGAGCGTGAACAGCGGGTTGTAGCGGCGCGGCGCCAGCACGTTCTCGAAGGAGAACGAGAACAGGGCGCTCTCGCCGGCGCGGAAGCGCCCGCTGCGCTCGTGCTCGACCGAACTGGAGGTCACGAGGATCGCGACGTGGTCCTCGTTGAGCACGTACAGCCCCGCGGCGGGGTCCTCGACGTCGACGAGGAAGTTGACGAGCGCCTTGACCGTGATGCGCCGGCCCTGCGGAAGCGAGGTGCTGCGCTCCCCGCGATCGTCCTCCACCCACGCTTCGGCGATGCGCGCCTCGCCGTCGCCACCGCGCCCTTCCTCGACACGTTTCGCGGCTGCCTCCGGGTCGCGTCCGAAGTTGATCTCCAGGTAGCGGTCGGCCACCTCGTGGGGCACGCCGAGGTGGACCATCGAGCCCTTCTCGAGCAGCAGCGCGCGGTGGCAGAAGCGGTTGAGCGCGCTCATGTCGTGGGTTACGAACACGATCGTGCGCCCTTCGTCGCGCATCCGGTTGAACACGTCGAAGCACTTCTGCTGGAAGGCGGCGTCGCCCACGGCGAGCACCTCGTCGACGAGCAGGATTTCGGCGTCCACCTGGATCGCCACCGAGAACGCCAGCCGCACGTGCATGCCCGAGGAGTAGTTCTNNTCTTGAGCTTGAGCTCCTCGAACTCGCGCAGCTCGGCGAAGTCGATCACGGCGTCATAGCGGGCGCGAGCCTCGCGCGGGGAGAGCCCCATCATGATGCCGTTGAGCACCACGTTGTCGCGTGCGGCGAGATCGGGATTGAAGCCCACGCCCAGCTCGATGAAGGTCGACAGTCGCCCATCCATCCAGATCCGGCCCGTATCGACCCCGTAGATGCCCGCAAGGCACTTCAGGAGCGTGCTCTTGCCGCTGCCGTTGCGCCCGGCGATCCCGAAGAACTCGCCGCGGCGCACCTCGAAGGAGATGTCGTTGAGGGCGGAGAAGGTCTGGTGGCCGGAGCGCCGCAGCGGGTGCAGGGCGCGCTCCTTGAGCGTATGCGAACGTTCCTCGGGGACGCGGAAGGTCTTAGTGATGTCTTGAGCTACGACAGCGCGTCCCGACAAGGGAGCATGGGACGGCGGGGACGACTCAGACGCCATGCGCGGAGGGTATCGAGTACCTGAGCCGGAGAGCCCGGCCTCGAACAGTCGCTTCGGTGGCTGAGTGCCTCAGCTATGCGTAACTATCGGTTGGCGTCTCGTCTGCGCAGGTAGTCGCGGAACTTCGGGGCGGTGTATGCGTACTCGCCCTTGCGGATGCGGTAGAGCGCGCCGGCGTCCACGAGCCGGCCGAGCAGGACGTTGACGTTGCCGGGGGTCTTCTCGGATGCGTGGCTCAGATCGGCGGAGCGCAGCGGCGGATAGGGGCATCGGGCGCTCGCGAGCAGGAGATCCTGCTCGGCGGGGGTCAGTGTCGCGATCCGGGGGTCGTAGAAGTCGCGGTCGAGCCGATCGTAGATGTCGGGGCGTGTCGCGTCGAGCAGCTTGGGTGTGAGCCGGTCCACGCCGGCGAGATCGGCGGCGTCCCACAGCTCCGATCCCCATAGCTGCAGGAAATAGGGGTAGCCCTCGACCTCACCTGCCACGGTCTCGGCGAGAGCGGGGTCGGCGCTGCGGGCGGTCTGCTCCAGTGGTCGCGTGAACGCCTGGAGTGCTTGCGCGGGCGCGAGCGAGTCGATCTCCTCGCCGCGGAACAACCGCTCGCTGTAGGAGCGGGCCTTCTGCAGGTTGCCCGCGAGTGTGGGAAGACCGCAGAGGACGAGGCCGAGCGGCAGCTCTTGGCGTTGCAGCGCGACTATCGGCGCGATCAGCAGCGAGAGGGGATGCTCGCCGTGGCGGTCGCGCTCGTCGCGAACCAACTGCGCCTCGTCCAGGAGCAGGATGACTCCCCTGCGCCCCTTGGCGAGGGCGAGCTCGACCGTGACGAATAGCTCTCCAGCGAGGTTTTCCTCGCGTTCGGAGCCGAACGACACCGACAGGGAGACTTCTTCCCAGCTCACCGACAGGCTGCTCGCGCGCAGTGCCTTTCCCGCAACTGATCGGAGCCGCGCCAAGCGCGACAGTCGTCGGCGGGTGCGCTCCAGCAGCGATCCGAGCGCCGTCCTGATCGCCGCGTCGGTGTAGTGCGCAGGCTGCAGCTCCATAAACGCCGGCTCCCACTCGACGCTTTGAGCGTGATCGGCGAACACCTCCAGCAGAACCGTCTTTCCGACGCCCCTCAACCCTGTCACCCGCATGTTGGCCTGCTGCTCGGGCGCGGCGCGGAGCATCGCGTCAAAGCGCCGCAGCGGCGCCTCGCGACCCGCGAGGTAGAGCGGGCGCACGCCCACTCCCGGCCGGTAGGGGTTCTTGCCCGAATCTTCAGTCATTACAGGTCACTTGTAATGAGCAGCGATCATAACAGAATTCTTGTAATGTGTCCGAGACCGCAGAGGAGGTGGGCGTCGCTTGTAGGTTGCCCGCCAAAGCTCGAGCTTGCGCGGAACCTCCGCATCCTGATTCGATCTACTGCGGTTGCCCCGTGTCGCGGTTGATCCACGGGGCGACGCCGTCGCGATGTGGACGGCCGGCACCGGTGAAGCTCGCACTGTCGACGCCGCCGTGCGGTCTGCGGCGAGTGGCGATTGGTCGCGGGGAGCGAGGGATGTCGTCGTCCTTGGGCGAACGACATGAGCGCATACGAGGTACGAGTGGTCTCCGGATATGCCTGCTGCTAGTTCCGGATCTGCCGGGTTAGAGTTCCGGATCTGTCCACCACGGACTGTAGAATGCGGGTGTGATCGAACGTCGAATCAGACCGCTCGTCCTTGAGGCGCTCAGGGATACCCGTGTCGTGATGGTCATGGGCGCGCGTCAGGTGGGCAAGAGCACACTGTGCGAGGCGATCGCGGCCGAGGATCATCGCGCGACGGTGAGCCTCGACGATGACGGCGCCCGCGAGACCGCGCGCACCGATCCGGCTGGCTTCCTCGCCGGGTTCGATGGCCCGGTATTCATCGACGAGGTTCAGCGTGCACCCGAGTTGATCCTGGCCATCAAGCGGGTGGTGGATCGTGAGCAGCGGCCGGGGCAGTTCCTGCTCACCGGCTCGGCGAACATCTTGAGCTCGCGCAAGGTGCAGGAGGCGCTTACCGGGCGGATTGAGCTCACTCGGCTGTGGCCGTTTGCGCAAGCCGAGCTGCGGGAGGGCAGCGGGAACCTGGTGGACGCACTGTTCGCCGCTTCCCCGCCACGTATCGTGGGTGCGCCGATCGGCAGGCGGGCGTTTGCCTCCCGGGTCGCCGCGGGCGGCTATCCCGAGGCGCGTGGGCGCACCGGCCGTCGTCGAGACCGCTGGTTCGCGAACTACCTCACAACGACATTCGAGCGGGACCTGCGTGCGATCGCCGACCTGCAGAAGGAGCACGAGATGCTGCGGCTGCTCTCGGTGCTGGCGACCCGCTCGAGCAATCTTCTTCGCTACGCGAACGTCGCCGACGAGATCGATCTCGACGAGAAGACGGTCAAGAGCTATGTCGGCTTGCTCGAGGCCATCTTCCTCGTCCGGACCGTTCCCGCCTGGAGACCGAGCTTCCTCGCCCGAGTCCTGCACGCCCCCAAGGTCTACGTCACCGACAGCGGGCTGCTCGCACACCTGCTCGGCGCCGATGAGCAGCGGATTGGCGAAGACGATCGTGTCACCGGTATCGCACTTGAGACATTCGTTGCCATGGAGGTCATGAAGCTCGCAAGCTGGAGTGATGTCGATCCCCGGGTCTACCACTTCCGTGACCGCCGCGGAGCAGAGGTCGACCTCGTTCTCGAGGATCGCTCAGGTCGCGTTGCCGGCATCGAGATCAAGGCCAAGGCCTCCCCAACCCAGGCCGACACCAGGAGCCTCGTCAAGATCAGAGACGCCCTCGGCGACCGGTTTGCCGGCGGAGCGGTGATATGCACCGGCGAGCAGACACTCCCGCTCGGCGACCGTCTATGGGCAATACCGATCAGCGGCCTCTGGGATATCCCGAGCGCATCGGATCTGGACTCTCACATAGGGCAGCGCCCCCTACCGCTCAATCAACGTGACCCGCCTACTGAACAGAGCAGCGGTCGCTCGTAAGACACTGCCTGGTACTCGGGAGCACCCGGTACAGCAGAGGCCCTTACCATCGCACGAGTTGGTCCCTCCTGGGGCCAGGAGCTGACAGCCGCCGGCTCCAGCCCGCAGGACCCGCGCCAGTCGAGCAACGCGCGGACGTTGGGAGCGAACCAATTGCTGCTGTCTACACCCTCCAGGATGCTCGCGCCGGTCAGGTCTGCTGGCGCCGGTGAAGCTCGCGCTGTCGACACCGCCGTGCGGTCTGCGGCGAGTGGCGATTGGTCGGCGCCCGTCGAGCTCGCGGAAACCGCCCCAACGATATAAAGCACGGCTACATTATACTGTTGGCCTGGTAAAGTAGCCGTTGGAATGCAGACGTTCAGGCATCACGAGCGCATCCTTGACCCCGTGCCCGGTTCGATCGTCCAGGCTCTCGGGACACTTGAGCACGCCTCCGGGAAGGCCGCTGCCCAACGGGGCCAGCATCGAGCGATGCTGAAGACCCTGGTCGAGGTTGCGCGTATCCAGAGTACCGAGGCATCGAACGCGATCGAGGACATCACCGCGCCGCCCGCCCGTCTGCGGGCGCTCATGAGCGAGACGACGACGCCGGCAAATAGAAGCGAGGCGCAGATCGCCGGTTATCGCTCGGCGTTGGATCTCATCCACTCGAGCGCCGATGCGATGCCGTTCAGTGAGAACGTCGTCAAGCAGCTGGTTGCATAGGCGCTTTGCCGCAGTCACCGCGCCTTGACTCGCCGCCCGCGTGGGCTTCGCGCTCTCACTGTAAAGTCCGCTGCTGCTGCTCTCCTCATACGTCTTTGACTTCCTCATGATTCACCCTCGGACGATCCACGGATGGCTGGCATGACGGTCAACACACTATCTGGCCGTGGATGGAGTACCTCATGGGAACACTACTCGCCGCTTACAACGAGTTTGAACAGAGACTCGAGATGACAGCCGGTTACGGAACCAAGCAGCCGGCGATCCGGGATTTCATCCGCTCGCGAATCGTAGACGAGTTCTCACTCGACGACATCCGCTCGGCGACACCAGTCAGCGATCCGCTCATCAAGAAGGTTCTGCGGGAACTGCGGGCCGGCGGTGCAATCGAAGTGGTGCAGCGAGGCCGCTATGCTCGCTACCGCCGACTGCACACAAATTTCTAGATTGTGCGGTGCGAGGACAGGGCCGCATACGAGCCATGTTGTCCATTATGCCAACTTAGGTTGACGCATTCGCCAACAAGTTCCCGGAGGCTCGCAAGGCGAGATCACGCGGGGCGCGTCCGCAGTGCCCAGGCGCGGGCTGCGTGACACGATCGACCGGGGATGGCCTCGTCAGGAGCCTGTCTGGATAGACGAGGAAGGTTTTGCATATGGCGTGCAAGACCTTCCATGGCGGGAGAGCGTCTCTCCAAAGCACGCCTCAAGTGTTGTCGCGAAGTAGCAGACACGGTAGTCGCCGGTGGGACTGTCAAAGCGGTTGCCGGTGGTGCGGTTTTCGAGCAGGCCGGGGTCGAGCAGGCCGGGGTCGAGCAGCTCGCTGAAGCGAAGCGGGTCGGGTGAGCGACCGACCCGCCAGAGTCCGCTCTTGGGGGGCTCAACGATCTTCGGCCTTTTGGGCGCCACTCATCCCCCGGCGAGGAACGCCTTGGCCGCCACGAGCACGTCGCGGAAGTCTCCTTCGCGGATGCTCAACCAGAGTGGCGCCTAACACTCGCCTAGGTCTGCTTATTGTTTCTGTTGCGGCCGGTGAGGGTGTCGGCGA
>PLYX01000063.1 GCA_003151895.1 Solirubrobacterales bacterium | reverse complement strand
TGATGTACGGGTCGAACTTCTGCAAGGCCACCGTCATGCCGCGCGCCACGAGCAGCCGCCCGATCGACGCGGCGGCGATCCCCTTCCCCAACGAGGACACCACGCCGCCGGTCACGAAAATGAACCGGGTCTTGGCCGGAGCCTGTGCGTGACGGTCGGAGTGGGGCGAGGTCATTCGGGGGTTCACTATGGCCTTCCCCAGGAGTCTAGTTCCCGCAGCAGCGGCATCCGTTCCACGAGCTTTGTGATCGAGCGCAGCTCCCCGTACACGGTGATCGCGGCGAGCACGGCCAGCGCCACCACCAGCCCGAGCTCTGACAGCGTCAACACGAGCCACAGCCCCGCGAGAGCGCCAAGCAGGTTGGCGCCCGTGTCGCCGAGCATCGCCCGTTCGCGCAGGTCGTAGACCCCAGCGATCAACGCCGGTCCCACGAACAGGCCGAGCGCCCACAGCGGCCGCACGCTCGCCGCGCCGATTGTGAGACCCGCGCCGAGCAGCACGAACACCTTCGTGGCGCGTCCCGGACGCAGGTCGAGCAGGTTGAAGACATTCGTGGCGAGCACCAGCACCGCGCTCGCCAGCAGCCAGCGTCCCGTCGAGAGCCCCGCGTAGCCCGTCGCGTACAACGCGAGCCCGAGCGAACCAGCCGCCTTCAGCGCGCCGGTGGAGAGCCGCATGTTGAGCACGGCCCTGCCGTGACCGCGCCAGCCGCGCGGCTCACCCCCGAGCGTGTCGTCCACGAGCCCGAGGAAGGCAACGCCCAGCACGTACACGGCAACGGTCAGCGTCTCGGGGTGGAAGACCCGGGCAAGTTCGAGGCGCTCCACGAGCGCCAGCGGGATCAGGGCGACGACCGCGCCCGCAACGCTCAAGACGCCGAACGGGAAAGCGACGCTTCGCTCCCGATAGTTGGCCTTGACGTGCCCGTTCTCGGTCAGCGCGCGCAACAACACGGGCGCCAGGATCGCAGCCATGGCCGTGGCGAGCGCGAAGGGAAGTGCATGCACCGCCGCAAGTTAGCGGCCGCGGCGGACGGGCGCGAAGAACGTGTTTCAAGACGGGCGGCGCGTCCGGGGCGTTCCTGGACCAAGGGCCCGCGAGCCCCAAGCGGCGTGGAGCGGGCGCGGATCGAAGCTCAGTGCTGGCCGGCCGCGCTCACAGGCGACGGCAGCAGTGTGTCGGCGGTCGGCTTGACGCCGTAGGAGCCGTGGTCCCCGGCGAGGGCAAGCGCGAGCGCCGTACGGCCCGCGATCGTCTCGAGATCGTCCACGCTCGCGAGGCTTTCGGCCTTGTACCACGGGACCTGTGACGGTTCTGTGGTGCTCAGCTCCACACCCACCGCCGGTACCCCTCCGGAGGCCACCCCGGCAATCAGGCCCGACTCGAATTCGGCGGTGCTCCTGGCTGCCTGGGCGTTCATGCCGACCGGATCGCTGCGCACGATCACGAGTCCTTCCAGCTTGCCCAGTTCGCCGTCGTAGGAGCTCAGCAGCCTCGTGTGCACCCGTTCGAGCAACTGCCCCCCGCTGACCAGCTGCTTGCCGATGCGCACTCCAAACTGCCTGACAAGCGTTGGATCGGAGGCAAGCGCGGTGTAGCGATAGCCGGTTGCCTGCGCCGCGACACCGCTCGTGTCGAGCGGCTCGCGTACCGCAACCACCGCCTTCACATTGCCCCCGGCCTCTCCGACGCCATCGCGCACGAGCGCATCGACCTTGTCAGACGAGTCGCCAAGGAACACCAAACCGATGTTCTTTCCGGTGAGAACCCCGTGCACCGCGAATGGCCAGAGATCGGTGGCAAGCGTTTCCTGTTCGGACAGGCGAGCTCCAGCCTGTTCAAGGTTGCGTTGCGAGTCCCTCACTTCAGAGCGCAGATTCCGCACGATCCCGTTCTGAGCCGAGGACACGAGGTTCGAGTCGCCGATCGCCACCCCGATGAGCACGCCCACGGCGAGGGCGAACAGGACGGCGGCAAGCGAAAGCGCGTGATAGCGGTAGTCAAACATCGGTGGGGTGCGTCAGGGCTCGCGCCAGAATAGATGGTGGAATCGAGGTTGCCGAGGTTGCCGGGCCGTGGTCGAACCGCCAGGCGATCTGGCGAGCGCCCCTAGCCGCCGGAGCCGAACAGAAGCTGCAGCTTCAGCCATAGTAGGTCCACCACGTCGCGTAGCGCCGGAGTTATCCACACGACGGCGATCAGCGCGATCAGCCCGGCGACGATCACCACGACCAGCGGGGCGAGCCCCGGCATCGGTCGATAGAGGCGACTCACGCCCTTGGCGTCGACGAGGATCTCACCGATCCGCAAGCGTGTGAGGAACGTCGAGGACATGCCCTTGCGGTTGCGGTCGAGGAACTCCACCAGGTTGAACTGCGACCCGACCGTCACGATGAGGCGGGCGCCCTTCTCCGCGGCGATCAGCATTGCCACGTCCTGGCTGGTGCCCGGCGCCGGCACCAGCTTGAACGGGACCCCGAGCTCCTCCAGGCGGCGCCTGCCGGGGGCTCGACCGTCCGGGTAGGAGTGCACCACCAACTCGGTCTTCCCGTCGCGCGCCGCGAGCAGCGCGGGCTCGCTCGCCGAGTCCATGTCCCCCACGATCATGTTGGGAGTGAAACCCGCTTCGAGCAGCGCGTCGGCGCCGCCATCGACCGCCACCAACACGGGGTGTGTGTCCCTGATGAACGGTCGGAGCGCGCGCAGGTCGCGCTGGTGGTCCACGCCTCGCACCACCACCAGCGCCGAGCGGTCACGGAAATCGGTGCGGAAGCGCGGCAGGTCGATCCGCCCCGCGAGCAGTTCACGCTCCTCGCGCATGTGCTCGATGGTGTTGTGCGCGAAGCGCTCGAGCGCATCGCCGATCTCGCGTCGGCGAGCCTCCGTCTCCGCGCGCACGCGTGCCACGTCGAGCACCACTCCCGACACGAGCGGACGGCCCTTGTAGAGCACATCGCCGCGTGTGTCGGGAGATGCGGTGCGCACCGTCACCGCATCACCGTCCGAGAGTGAGTGAAACAGCGAATCGTCGGGCAGGTCTATGAGCAGCACGCCCGCTTCGACGAGCAGCTGTGGCCCGAGGTTCGGGTAGGTGCCACTCGTGGACGCGCGACAGTTGAGCACCGCGGCGGCGCCCGCCGCGATCAACTCCTCCGCCGACACCCTGTCGATGTCGAGATGGTCGATGACGGCGACGTCCCCCGCCACGAGGCGCCTGACAAGCAGCTTGGTCTTGCGTCCAAGTCGCACTGGACCGTTGACGTCGCGCGGCGGCGTGGGCCACGTCCCGAGGGCGGGCGCGGTGGTGCCTGGCGGCTGCCGGGTCGCGGCCATGGAAACCGAGGGTAACGCTCAGGCACTGATCGCGCATCGGCCTCGGGACGTCCGCAACCCCTACGCGGCGCTACGCAGCTCGCGCGCGTGACCGCGCGCCGCGGCGTCCTCGTCCTCGGCGCCGAGCATCCGCACGAGCTCGGTCACGACGTCGTGCTCGGCGAGCTGGAGGACCGTCGCGACGGTCGGATCGGCCGAGGTGTCCTTCGCGACCGAGAAGTGGCGGGTGGCGAGCGAGGCGATTTGCGGGAGGTGGGTGATGCACAGAACCTGCCTGCCGAGCGCAAGGCTTTGCAGCCGCTCGCCCACCGCGCGAGCGGTATGTCCGCCGATGCCTGCGTCGACCTCGTCGAACACGAGCGTCGACTTCGAAAATCCGCCCGCGGCCCCGGCGCCGTCGCTACACGCGCTCGTGAGCGCCAGCATGACGCGCGAGAGCTCGCCGCCGGAGGCGATCTCTCGCAGCGGGGCGCCCGCAACGCCCGGGTTCGGCGCGATCACAAACTCGGCCGCATCGCCTCCGTTCGCTTTCGGCGCGGTGGGCTTCAGCGCGATTTCAAACGTGGCGTCGCTCATCGCGAGTGCGGCGAGCTGCTCGCGCACGCCCTCGGCCAGTCGCGGCGCGGCGCTCTCCCGATCCGTGCGCAACCGCTTGACGTGACCTTCGAGCACCGCCTGCTCAGCCGCCAGCAACTCGCCGGTGCTCTCCTGGGCCACTCCAGCGCTGAGCAGCTCCTCGCGGCGCGCACGCGCCCGCTCGGCGTACTCCAGCACCGAGGAGACCGTGCCACCGTGCTTTCGCGTCACGCGCTCCAGCGACGCGAGCCTCTCTTCGACGGCCTGAAGCGAGCCGTCTTCCGCTTCGATGCCCTCGCAATAGTCGCGTAGACCGCCGGCGAGGTCCTGTGCCTCGATCGCGAGCGCGGCGCACCGCTCGCCAAGAGCGTCGAGCTCAGGGTCTATCCCGGCAACCGTCTGGAGCCTCGCGGCGGCTCCCGCGAGGAGATACGCGGCCCCCGGACCCTCGGAGGACTCCGGCGCGAGCGCATCCGTCGCCGTGCCGGCAGTCGAGCGCAGCGCCTCCAGGCGCCGCAAGCGCTCCCGGCGCGTCAGGAGCGTCTGGTGCTCGTCCTCGTCAGGCGCGACCGAGTCGATCTCCGACAGCTCGTGCTCGAGCAGCTGAAGCTCACGCTCGCGGGTCTGCGTGAGCTCGCCCAGACGCTCGAGCTCGCCCTCCAGCCTGCGGGTCTCGCGATAGGAAGCGGCGCACGCCTGGAGCCGCTCTGCGTGCTCGGGCCCGCACACCTCGTCGAGCATCTGAAGCTGCGCGCTCGCCAGCACCAGCTTGCGGTGCTCGTGCTGACCGTAGAAGGAGATGAGTCGCGCTCCCAGCTCGCGCAGGTCTCCGACGGCGGCGGAACGACCGTTGACGTAGGCGCGCGTGCGCCCGTCGGCGCTCACGCGACGCGCAAGGATCAGCTCCTCGACGTCGCCATCGGCGGCGCCGCGGATGTTCTCCGGCAGCCTCTGCGCGATCTCCTCTCGCAGACGCTCGGGCACCGAGAACACGCCCTCGACATACGCCTCCTCGGCGCCGGGCCGCACGATGCCCGTGCGCGATCGCCCGGGGCGGGCGGGGCCTCCCATCAATAGATCCAACGCATGCGCCAGCACCGTCTTGCCCGCGCCCGTCTCACCGGTCAGCACGTTCAAACCGGGGGCCAGCGTGAGCTCGGCGCGCTCGATCAACAGTAGATTTTCGACGCGCAACTCGCAGAGCACAGGACATGTGTACCAGTGCGCACCGACGGATCCCTGCTCGCGTCACGGCCGGAATGGGTCGATAGTCTGAGGGACACGGCAGATGGCCCGCCACAGAAGGCGGCTCAGTACACCTTTCATCCATCCATCGGCATGGTTGCCAGCGACCCCCAGCACTCCACTCGCACACCTACCGGCCCGCCGGACTGCCTCTCCTCGTTGGAGCTGGCGGCACGTCTGGACGAGGAGGTCAACCGAGCCGGGCGTCACCACACCGCGCTGAGCTGCCTGCTCGTGAGCCTCGACGACGTCGAGCATCTCGCACAGACCCACGGTGAGGACCTTCCCGCGCAGGCGCTTGCCTACCTCGGCGCCGCGCTCGGGCGCGAGTTGCGTCGCTTCGACCGTATCGGCCGCGCCGCGGAGGGCGAGCTGCTGGTGGTGCTGCCCGGAGCCGACGAGCGGCGGGGCGAGATCGTCGCGCGCCGCGCGCTCGGCCGGTTGCACGCCGTCAAGGTCGAGGTGGACGGCAAGCGCCGGCCGCTGCGCATATCGATGGGCATAGCCGCCTGGCGCGAGGGTCTCACCGGTGAGCAGTTGCTCTCACAGACGCGCCTCGCGGCCCAGCGGCACGACCCCTCCGACCGGCAAGCGGCGGGCCCCTCCGGGGAGCCCGGGGCCGCCACCGGCGAGCCGCCGGTGCTCAGACGTTCATAATCCCACGCCGTGCTCTCCGGGTCCGAGCTGTGGCTGCTGCGTCTGATGGCCGATCGAGGTCTCGCGCTGCTCGACGCCTCGACGCTGCTGATGGTGGTCGAGGAGCGCCGCGAGCTGCGCGTCGCGGCATCCAGCGGCCGGGTGTCGGCGCGCGTGCGCGTGCTCCCGATGGAGGGCAGCGCCCTCGGCGCGCTCTACATGACCGGCAAGGCCCTCTCACTCGACCGACCGCGCGGTCAGGAAGCGACGTGGCTGCACGAGCTGGGGCTCGAAGCCCGCGCCGTGCTCGTCGAGCCGTTCAGCTTGGATGGTCAGGGCGGCGGGCTGGTGATCGCGGCACGCGAGGACAGCGGTTTCCGCGACCCCGACCGTCGCGCCTTGAACGCGTTTGCGGCAAGCGTCGCGCAGCGGCTGGCCGCCGAGCGCTCGGTCGAGATCGAGCGGCTGCGCTTCGGCATGGAGGCTCGCGAGCGCGAGCGCACACGCTGGGCCAGGGAGATCCATGACGAAATCGTGCAGGGTCTCGGAGCTCTGCGGCTGAAGCTCGCCAACGCCCGCGACCTCGGCGACCAGGTTGCATTGAGCACGGCCGTCGATACGGTGCTCGAGGGCCTCGGAGAGGAGATCGACGGGCTGCGTCATCTGATCACCGAGCTTCGTCCCGCCGCTCTGGACGATTTCGGGCTGGTCCCGGCGCTCGAGGCGCTCGCGCGCCGCGCTCAGGCGATCGACGGCCTGGAGATCCGCACCGACATCGAGCTTGGCGACGGCGAGCGACGCCTGGACCCCGAGCTCGAGAGCACCCTCTACCGTGTCGTGCAGGAGGCTCTCACAAACGTCAGCCGCCATGCGAAAGCCACACGTGCGGTGATCAGCGTCAGCGAGCGCGATGGCAGGGTGACGGCGACGGTGACCGACGACGGTGAGGGCCTCCCGGATGATGGACCGTCCAGGCCGCGCACGCCAGCCGAGGAACTGAAGGGCGGCTTCGGTGTCTCCGGAATGCGGGAGCGCGCCGAGCTGGTGGGCGGCGAGCTCGAGCTCGTGCCGGCTCCGGGGGGCGGCGCCACCGTGCGCTTGACGGTGCCGCTGGCCGGCCGCCCGTCCCCCGCTTGAGCGGCTCCGAGCGGACCATCGAGGTCCGGGTCGCTACTCGACGAGACCGAGCTTGCGAGCGTAGGCGGTTATCTCCGCCCGCGAGGAGAACCCGAGCTTCTCGATGGCGCGCGCCCGGTAGGTCTTCACGGTGCGCTCGGCCACGTGAAGCTGCTCGGCGATCTCCGGGTTTGTGAAGCCGAGTGCGATCAGGCGAACCACCTCGCGCTCGCGCTCGCTGAGCGCGACTCCGTCCTGCTGGTCGCCCTCGCCGGTCACCATCAGCGCTCCCAGCCGCGGGTGCAGATAATTTCGCCCGGCGACCGCCAGACGGAACGCCTGCAGCAGCTCGGCGGGCTCGGCCTCCTTGAGCACGTAGCTGCGCGCGCCGGCGCGCAGCGCCTGGCGCGCATACTCGGGGTCCTCGCGCATCGTGAGGATCGCGACCGCGAGCGTCGGGTGCGCCACGAAGCACGTCGGCAGGGCGGCGAGGCTCGATCCGCCCGGCATGGTGAGGTCAAGCGTCAGCAGATCGGGCTTGAACTCCCTCACCGCGCGAATCGTCGCGGGGACGTCGCCGGCCTCGGCAACCACCCTGAACTCGCCGGCCTCGCGCTCGAGCACGGCGCGAATGCCGTCGCGCACCACTGCGTGGTCGTCGGCGATGATCACGTCGATGGGCCGGTCAACGCCGGGGGCTTCAGCCGCCATGCACCGCTAACCGTAGCGGCTTCGCGGACGGCATACAGGGCGTACCGAGATACGCCCAAAGTACGCCAAGCGCGCCACAGATCACACCGCAACCCGCGGGCTCGACTCGACCTCGGCCGCCTGCCCGTTTGGGACGACACGAGTCGGCACCCTTGGGACGACACGATCGGCACCCCCCGCCCTACAGACAAGCGACCTTGCGGACACCATCATTCATGAGCGATGCGAGAACTTCTTCATGACGGCCGTCGTTGGCCTTCCAGAGACGCACATGCCACGATCGCCATCGGGAGACGACGCGATGGTTGACGTTGGCGTCGCGCTCACATGGATTGCCATATCCGCCGTGAGCGCCAAGGGGCTTTCGGTGTTCGCTCGCGCCGCCGCGACGAACGACACCGAAGCAGAGCTCGCCTCGCTCACCGGCGAGAGCGCGTGGACGCACGATGGCCCGTACCCGATCGACGTCCCGCCCCGCCTGCTGCGCGACCGGCCATGAGCAGCATCGCCGGCTCGACCGGCACGCCGGTGGGTGTCGACGTGGCGACCGTGTAGAACGCCGGCACGGGTGCGGTCTGGCCGAGATGTAGCGGTCTTGCAACATGTCGTCGGCGGTCCGCCCTAGAATGCCGCCCACCCGGCGACCAACCGCCCAGCCACCGCCAGCGTCGAGAGGCGTTCTTGCTTCCCAAGTCTTCCCGACTGCGGAGAATCCTGCTTGCCTACACGGTCAACGAACTGGGTACCTGGTTCGGGTATGTCGCGCTGGCCTTGGGCGTCTACGACCACACGCACAGCGCGGTCGCCACGGCTGGTCTGTTCGTGGCGCGAGGACTGCTACCGGCGCTACTGGCGCCGGTGCTGGTAGCCCGCACCGAGCGCTCCCCGCGCCACGGACAGCTCACTTGGCTGTACGTGCTGGAGGCGCTGCTCACAGTCGCTCTCGCCGCCCTGCTCTGGCACTTCTGGTTGGCGGGCGTGCTCGTGCTCGTGACGATCGACGGGGTGGTGGCGGTGGCGGCGACCGCATTGGTTCGTGCCTCGGCGGCCCGTGTGTCGGTCAGCGAAGCCATCGCAGGGGCCGGCTCAGAGCTGGATCCGCACGCGCGGCAGGCGGCGACCGAGGCCGCTCAGCGACAGGCGAGCGCCGCGTTGAATTTCGCGTTCATGGGGGCTTTCGCGATCGGGCCGGCGATCGGCGGCGCGCTCATGCACGCCGTCGGGGGGCCGGTGGCGTTGCTCCTCGACGCGCTCACATTCCTCGTATGCGCCGGGTTGCTGCTGCGGATGAGCACGCATATCGCGGAGACGAGCGGAGATTCGATCCGCACTCGTCTGCTCGCGGTCGTGCAGCACCTGCACGCGGTGCCGGCGCTGCGTGTCCTGTTCACCATCCAGGCGATCGCGCTGGTTTTCTTCGCGTCGGTGGAGCCGGTCGAGGTTCTCTACGCGAAGTCCACGTTGAACGCGGGCGACCTTGGCTACGGGCTGCTCGTGGCCACGTGGGGCGTTGGCGCCGCGCTCGGGGCGGTCGTGTTCGCCCGCTCGGTACGCCGGCCGCTGGGGCCGATGCTCACCGGCGGAACGCTGCTGGTCGGGCTTGCCTATCTTGGATTCGCGGCGGCTCCGACGCTGGCGATCGCCTGCAGCGCAGCCGTCATCGGAGGCATCGGGAACGGCATCCAATGGCCATCGCTCATCAGCGCCGTACAGCAACTCACGCCCGCAGCGCTGCATGGCCGCCTGATGAGCGCGGTCGGCTCGCTGAACGCGCTCTGCCCGGCGATCGGGTTCATCCTCGGCGGGAGCATCGCCGCGCTGAGCTCGCCGCGTGTGGCGATGGTCGTGGCCGGCGCGGTCGCCAGCCTCGCGACGATCGCGTTCCTTCGGCTGCCGATGCGCGGGTTGCGCTCGACCAGGGAGGACAAGACCGCCGTCGCGAACGAGCCCAGCCTGGTGAGCACGTCCACCGCGCCTTAAGTACGACGCCACGTCGGCCGTTAAGAACTACAGGCCTATGCATGTCTCAGCGATGAACCTCCTGCGGCGACGGAGTCACCTGCTCTACAACACCAGTCAGGTGCTGCTGCTGTCCGGTTGTCTCGGCGCGGCGGTCCTGATGTCGACGAGCGTCGATTGGAGCCCGCCGGAACTCGTCGCGCTGCTGCTCGCCCTGAGTATGCTCGGGGAGTACCTGGAGATCACCGTGGGCAGCCAGAGATTGTCTGCGGGGTTCGTAGCGCTCGTGCTTGCGATGACGCTGCTAGGGCCAGCTCCCGCGGTCGCCATCGCCATAGTGGCAATCACTGCGGATTCGCTCACTCGCCGGCCGGCACCGGCGGTGTGTCTGTCAAACCTCGCTACGTATGTCGCGTTCGCCTTGCTTGGCGGCCTTCTCGTACGCGCTGTCGTCGGCGACGTCCATAGCCCAACGATCCAGCACACCACACAAAGCGCGACGTTCGCGCTGATCGTGTTCGGCACCTTCGTGGTGACGAATGTCGTGAACTTCGCCTTGATCGCAATGCAGAAGCGAGTGCTTCAGGGACGAGGCCTCGCGATGCAGGTTCGCACCCTCTTCATACCGATGCTGCCCGGTCAGTTCGCAGCCGCGATCCTCGCGGCGATACTGGCGGTTGCGTACACAAACCTCGGTTATCCAGCGCTTGTCGGCGTCGTGGTCGTAATCCTGATCTTCCAATATCTCTCTCGCGCCCTGCTGCGGTCCGAGGACCGTGCCGAGCAGTTGGGGGCCCGCTCGGTGCGACTCGCCTCGATGCAGCTTGGGGTGCTGGTAACCCTCGTCGAGACGCTCGCGCTTCGAGACCGCATGACCGCCCGCCATGCCGCCGCTGTCGCCCGTTATGCGCGCGCCTTGGCGCGCGGGATGGGCTGTGATGAGGCCGATCAAGACCTGGCGCACACCGCCGGCCTGCTGCACGACATCGGCAAGTTCGCGCTCCCCGACCGCATCCTCCACGCAGAGGTCCTCTCCGACGAGGACTGGGCGGTCGTTCGTCGCCACCCGCAGGAGGGGGCCACGCTCGTCGGACGCCTCGATGGCTACGGGCCGGTGGCCGACGCGATCCTGTACCACCACGAGCACATCGACGGCAGCGGCTACCCGGCCGGACTGATCGGCAACGAGATCCCGCTCGCGTCGCGGATCATCGCGGTGTGCAGCGTCTACGACACGCTCACGGCGCGCAACACCTACCGCTCGCCGATGACTCCCCAGGACGCGATTGCCGAGCTGCGGCGGGTCGCCGGCCGCCAGCTCGACCCCGAGATCGTCGAGACGTTCGTGACGATGCTCGAGCGCGACGGGCCCGTCACGCTCGCCCACGGCGACGACGCCGACTTCGAGGTCGAGCTCGCCTTCGAGCGCCGCGCGCGCGCGCTTGCGGAGCCATCGCTGCGATAGGGCCCTTAACGACCAAAGGCGCCGCCTTGCTCGGCGACGCCTCACGGTCCTGATCGTCCAAAGACGATCACATGAAGTCTTAGCCCTTCCAGCCCATTGCAAGCTCCTTCCGTCGCTCAGGCGGACCAACCACTCCCGTGCGACGGCCTCCATCCTCAGCCAAGCACGACGAGTGTTGAGTAGGTTCTAGGAGGATACTAAAGCTTTGGGTGGAATTGTCCACTTTGTATAAGCGGCTGCACGCTGACTTGCAGCTGTGGTCTGGCCGCGCGGTCCTGCGGGAATCCCGCAGTCGCCGCCGAGCGCCTTTCTCGATCAAAGGTCCACAAAGCTGCTGGACCCTCATTTTCTGAGGCCAGAGTGCCGAATCTCCATGCATCCGGGTGCTCGGCGGCAGATGGCCGGCTCCCGCAGGCAAGCGCCACCAGGCAAACCCGACCGACGAGAGGCCACGATGCCCAGCACCCCGAACCCCAGTCACGAGCACCAGCTGGTATTCACCAGCTCACAGGCCGCGCGCTACCTCGGCGTGTCGCTCGCCACGATCCGCCGCTGGACCGACGCCGGTTATCTACCGGCTTACAGGACGCCGGGCGGCCAGCGGCGCTTCTCGCGCGAACAGCTCGACGGCTTCATCGACTCGCTGCACCGCACCGGCGAGCGGCCCAAGCTGGCCGATCGGCGATCCCTTCGATCGTCGATCGGTAGCAAGGTCGCCTGAGTCGGGTGCGGATCCTCAATCGCTCGCCCAGGCCGACCGCGCCGCGGGCCGGGGACCTGTGCGGCGCTCGGCGCGCGCTCAGCGCGCCAGACGGCCGAACTTCTCGCGCAGCCTTCGATAGAACGAGGAGCCCGGCAGCTGGGCGATGATCCCGGCGTCGTCGACGAATCGCGCGTCGAGCATCGCTCCCGGCGCGATCTCGCACACGGGTCGCCCGTCGACGGACACGTCGAGCGCCTCACGCGAACGATTGTGGATCGTTAGACGGTCTTTTGGGGCCGCCACAAGCGTGCGCGCCGTCAGCGAATGGGGCGCGATGAACGACACCACGAACCCCTCCACGCCCCAGGCCATCACCGGCCCGCCGTTGGCGAGGTTGTAGCCGGTGGACCCCGCCGGGGTGGCCACCACCAACCCGTCGCAGCGCACGCTGCCGAGTTCCTCGCCGTCGAGCACATAGGCGATCTCCGCCACCCGCTCGCCGACCTTGCGGTGGATCGCCACGTCGTTGAAAGCCCGCTCGTCTTTTTTGATGTTCCCGCCCACCCCGTCGAGCACGATCGCCGGCAGCCTCAACAGCTCGAAGTCGCCCTCGAACGCCCGCCGCACGCCGCCTGAGAGCTCATCCGGCTCGATCGTCGCGAGAAACCCGATATCGCCGAAGTTCACGGCGAACACGGGCACCCCGGTGCCGGCATAGCGACGTAGCGCTCGCAGGATCGTGCCGTCACCGCCGAGCACGATGCACAGGTCGACCGTATCGTCGTCGAGCGCTCCGACAACCACGCTCTCGCGCGCCTTCAGCCCGTGCTTGTCGGTCTCGTTACGGTCGAATCGCAACGTCACGCCCGCCGTCACGGCCGCGTCCACAAGCGCCTGAAGGGCGCCCGCCGTCTGCGCCGGGCGGGTGTGTGTGAGCACCGACACCTCACGCACGGACCTCACCGGCAGCACGTGCGGCCCACCGGGCTGACCGGTCTCGCTGCTCACCGCTCCACCTCCAGCGCCATGTGCTCGAGCTCCCCCACCCCGTCTGCTCCGCCGCCGCGTCCCGGCTCGGCCAACCACACAAACGTCTCCAGATTGCCCTTGGGTCCAGGCAGACCCGAGGAGCGATACCCGAGCACGGTCGCGCCGAGCGCGAGCGCTGCCGCGCCTACGTCCACGAGCGCCGAGCGCCTATCCTCCGCCACGCGCACGACCCCACCCTTGCCAACCCGCTCGCGTCCCACCTCGAACTGCGGCTTTACCAGCGCAAGCGCGTCATAACGATCCGCGAGGCAGCCGAGCACCGCTGGAAGCACCTTGCGCAGCGAGATGAACGACACGTCGAGCACGGCGAGCTCGGGCGAGTAGGGCAACATCTCGCGCCTCAGCGAACGGGCGTTCGTGCGCTCCAGCAGCGTCACCCGCGGATCTCCTCGAAGCCCATAGTCGAAGTCCCCGTAGCCGACGTCGACCGCGATCACCGCGACCGCCCCGCGCTGGAGCAGGCAGTCGGTGAAGCCGCCCGTGGAAGCGCCCACATCGAGCGCGCGGCGCCCCTGCACCGCAACGTCGAACGCATGGAGGGCGTTGGCGAGCTTGATCCCACCGCGCGACACGAACTCCGCACGGTCGCGCACGCTCAGTTCAGCGTCGATCGCAACCATCTCGCCGGGCTTGAGGGCCCGCCGGCCGTGCTCGCCAACCATCACCTCACCGGCCATCACCGACGCGGCCGCTCGAGTGCGCGACGGGAACAGCCCGCGCTCGGCCAGAAGGGTGTCCAGACGTTGCTTGGGCATCGCGATCGCAGAAACGGTAGTCGTTCCTGAGGAAGACTCCCGCAAGGTTACGACCCGCGTGGAGCGCTCGCGCCGTGACCTCGCGCTCGATACGCCCGCACAAGTTCGATTTCTTCGGAGAGATCGGGGCTTCTGTGATCGACGTCACACAAACATGCGTTCCCCTCGGGCATTATTGGACCAGACCCGAAGTACAGCAGCATCCCTCCTCCCCGAAACGGCCCGCCTCCCCAGCGGGTCGTTTCATTTAAGAGGCGCCGACCGGCGTCGAGCGGCGATCGGTTATCACGGCGCGAATACGCTCGGCTATGCGCTCACCGGTGAACCCGACCTCCTTGTGCAGGAGAGCGGGCTTGCCATGCGTCACATAGCGATCGGGGAGCCCAACCCGGAGGATGCGCGGCGGAGCCGTGCCCGCCTCGTTCAGCGTCTCCCAAACCGCGGAGCCGAAGCCGCCCGCCAGCACACCCTCCTCGACGGTCACGAGCAGGTCGTGCTCGGCCGCGAGCTGAGCCATGAGACCGGCGTCGATCGGCTTTGCAAAGCGCGCGTCAACGACGGTCACATCGATCTCCTCGCCGGCCAGCAGGTCGGCCGCCGCGATCGCCTTGCCGACCCCGGAGCCATAGCCGATCAGCGCGACGCGCCTGCCGAGCGGTTCGGCCGCGCCTCCCTCGCGCAATATCTCGCCGGTGCCGATCGTGATCACGCGGGGCTCCGCGGGCAGCTCTACGCCGACGCCCTCTCCGCGCGGATAGCGCAGCGCGATTGGCCCATCGTCGTAGCAGAGCGCCGTGTGCAGCATGTGCACGAGCATCGCCTCGTCACGAGGAGCCATCAGCACGATGTTCGGCAGACACCGCAAGTAGGCAATGTCGAAAGCGCCGTGATGGGTGGGGCCGTCGTCGCCGACGAGCCCGGCGCGGTCCATCGCGAAGACGACATTCAGCCTCTGCAGGCAAACGTCGTGGACGATCTGGTCGAACGCACGTTGCAGGAAGGTCGAGTAGATGGCGGCGACCGGCTTGACCCCCTGAAGCGCGAGGCCCGCCGCGAACAGGATCGCCTGCTGCTCGGCGATGCCGACGTCGAAGTACCGGTCGGGCATCGCCTCCTGCAGAATGTTCAGGCCCGTGCCGGAGTTCATCGCGGCCGTGATCCCCACGACACGCTTGTCGCGCCGGCACTCGCGCACTAGCGCATCGCCGAACACCTGCGTGTATTGAAGTGCCCGCCCACCCTGTGCCCCCCCACCCGCCGGCTTGCCATCGGCGGAAGACGGCGAGGGCGCGGGGGCGTCGGGAGGCGCGACAGCAACCGGGTGAGTGGGCGGGTGGGTGGGCACGCCATTCAAAATCGACTTCGGCTTGGCCGCATGCCACTTCTCCATTCCCTCCAAGCCACCCTCCTCGGCGGGCGCAAAGCCCTTGCCCTTGACGGTCGCGATGTGCACCACCACGGGGCGGCCCGCCGCGAGCGCCTCGCGCAGCGCCTCGCGCAGCGCGTGCACATCGTGCCCGTCGATCACCCCCATGTAGGCCCAGTCGAGCTCCTCCCACCACAAACCCGGCGCCCAGAACGCCTTGATCGACTCCTTCAGCTGCGGCCCGAGCCGTTCGAATGCCGAGCCGATGCCGCCCGGAAGTCGGGTGAGACCTCCCTCGACGCCCGAGCGAGCGTGCCACAGCTTCGGATTGAGTCTGGCGCGGTTGAAGTAGCGAGAGAGGGCGCCGACGTTCGGGGCGATCGACATGCCGTTGTCGTTGAGCACCACGACGATCGGGGTCCCAAGCCCGCCCGCTTGACTGATCGCCTCGAAGGCCACCCCGCCGGTCATCGCGCCGTCGCCGATCACCGCGACGACCTTCCCATCCGAAGCCTCGTCCCCAAGGTGTCGCATCCCCTCCTTGATCCCCACCGCATAACCCACAGACGTGGAGGCGTGACCTGCGCCCATGATGTCGTGTTCGGACTCCTCGATCGAGCAGAACGGCGCGAGACCGCCGTATTGACGAATCGTGTGCAGCTGCGCACGCCTGCCCGTCAGGATCTTGTGCGGGTATGCCTGGTGACCCACGTCCCACAGGATCTTGTCGTGCGGAGAGTCGAGCAGTGAGTGGAGCGCCACCGCCAGCTCGCACGTGCCGAGGTTGGCGCCGAAGTGCCCGCCGATCTCTCCGACGGTGTCGATGATGTGCTCGCGAACCTCTTGCGCCAGCTGTGTCAGCTCGTCCTCTGACAGAGCCCGCACATCCGCGGGACCGTCGATCCGCTCCAGCAGCGGCCCAGTCCGTCCAGGGGGCGCCCCGTTCTCGCTTGCGGACGAGCTCATGCGCGGCGCACTCCAACCCAGGTGTTCTTCGTTGATTGCAATGTGGCTCTCACGATGTCCGTGTGTAGATGAAGTCTGTGATCTGCTCGAGCTCTGCGGTCGGGGCTGAGCCCGTCACCGGGAGACCCGTTACGGCAAGAGCTGCCTGCGCGAGAGCCTTCCGCGCGGTCTGGTGGGACTCCGCCGCCAGCTCCCTGGCTCGATCGATGCCGAACTCGCTCACGTATGTCCGCTTGCCGTGCCTCTCATCGCTACCTCGCGGCTTGCCGAGCGCTTCGTCGGTGCCGGTCACGTCCAAGATGTCATCGACGATCTGAAAGAGCACGCCCAACTCCGCGGCAAAACGCCGAAATGCAATTGTCGCAGGTCCGCGCACACCAGCCAAGGACAATACGCACACGACCGACGCGCCGATCAGCCGGCCGGTCTTGAGCTCGTGCAGGCGTCGCAACCCGTCGGGCCCCTCGGGCGCGCTTGCGCTGACGTCCACATACTGCCCTCCCACCATGCCGTTGACTCCCGTGGCGCCCGCCAGCTCGACGGCCGCCGCCAGCACTCGCTCGGGCGCCGCGCGGCGCACCGAGAGCAGATGGTGGAACGCCTCCGCATAGAGCCCATCGCCGGCCAGGATCGCCACGTCCTCTCCGAACGCCACATGGCAGGTCGGGCGGCCGCGCCTGAGCTCGTCGTCGTCCATGGCCGGGAGGTCGTCGTGGATCAACGAGTAGGTATGGATCAACTCGAGCGTCGCCGCCAACGGCATGGCCTGCTCACGCGACAGGCCGACCGCGTGGGCGGTCGCCAGCGCGAGCACGGGCCGGATGCGCTTGCCTGTGGCCAGCAGCGAGTAGCGCATCGCCTCCTCGAGGCCGGACGTCAGTCGAGCCTTGGAGAAGCGCATGCCCTCCAGGTAGCGCTCCACCTCCTCACGCAGGTGCTCCGGATAGGCGGCTTTCACGAGCGGGGCGCCTGCGTCTAGAGAAGCGAATCCTGGCCCGGAGCGGGCTGTGAGACCTCGGCGCGCGCCTGACGCTCGAGCTCGATGCTCGCCCGAGTCGCGAGCGCCGCGCAATCCTCGACCATCGTGGCTGCCGCGTCTGCGGACAGCTCACCCGATCGCAACTGCTCGGCCGCGCGCTCCAACTGCTCGATGAGATCGTCGATCCGCTGCAAGCTCATTGTTGTGCCGCATTCTGGCGCAACTCACGCAGGACCGCCGCCAGCACCCCGTTTACGAACCCCGGCGCATCGCTCCCGCAGAACGTCTTGGCGCTCTCCAGCGCCTCCTCGATGGCGCCCTCGGGGGGAATCGGAGTATCTGCCGGCGCCACATCCGGATGCAGCATCTCGATCAGGGCCACCCGCATGATGCTGCGCTCAAGCGGCTGGATGCGCTGCACCGACCAGCCGTGAGCATGACGGTCGATCACCTCGTCGAGCTCCTCCGCCCGGTCGGCGGCGGCATGCGCCAGCGCAAGCGTGAGAAGCGAAGCGTTCGACCCCAGCGTCTCCGCCAGCGGCCTGCCGGTCAAGTCGTGCTGGTAGAGCGCGAACACCGCCGCCCGGCGCTGCTCGGATCGGCGCATGCCTCGCCTACGCTCGCGACATGTAGTCGCCGGAGCGCGTGTCCACGCGAATCTTTTGCCCGATCTCGATGAACAACGGAACCTGGATCACCGCGCCCGTCTCGAGCGTCGCCGGCTTGTTGCCGCCACCCGACGCCGTGTCGCCTCGCAACCCCGGTTCTGTCTGCGTCACCTCGAGATCCACCGCGCTCGGCAACTGGATGTCTGAGGGCTCGTCGTCGATGAACAGCACATCCACCTCGCTGCTCGGCGTCGTCCAGCGCAGCGCGCCTGAGAAGCTCGACTCCGGCACCGCGATCTGCTCGAAGGACTCGGTATCCATGAAGTGGGCATCGGTGCCGTCGGCGTAGAGGAACTGCATCTTGCGCGCCTCGGTTCGAACCGCCCGGAACTTCTCCCCGGCGCGGAACGTGCGGTCGATCGAAGCGCCATCGGAGACCCTGCGCAGCTTCGTGCGCACGAACGCCCCGCCCTTGCCCGGCTTCACGTGCTGGAACTCGAGGATCTTGAAGACGGTCCCCTCGACGTCGATGTGGTTGCCGTTCTTAAATTGGTTTGTAGTGATCACGGCTTCGGAGGGTAGCGGGCGGGGCGTGGCGAAGAGCGCCAGCGCGACCTCCATGACGGACTGCGGGCCATACGCAGCGAAGCTGTTTGGGGTACGCCGTCAACGACCGGCGACCGATCGTTGACGGCGACGCCTGAGAGATATTCTTACGCGGCGGCCTTGTGGGGA
>PLYX01000187.1 GCA_003151895.1 Solirubrobacterales bacterium | reverse complement strand
CCCACCCACCCGGCCCCCACCCACCCGGCCCCCGCCCGCCGCGGCGAGTGGCTGGTGGTGGAGGCCGACGAGTCCGATCGCTCGATGCTAAGCCTCGACGTCGAGATCGCCGTGCTCACGAACGTCGAGCTCGACCATCACGCGACGTTCGGATCGCTCGCCGAGCTGCGCGAGGCGTTCCGCGAGTTCCTCGCTCGCGCCAAGCGCAGCATCGTGATCTGGGATCGCCCCGAGCTGCTGGAGCTGACGCGCCGGCTCATGCCGGTCGGCGCCGCCGAGCCGCCGTCGTCGAGCGACCCTCGTCCTCCCGTCTCCGAGGCTCCGCGAGACGTCGAGATCGTCGCTTACGACGTGGTCGATCCGCTCCCGCACGATGGAGGGTCGCGCTTTCTGTGGCGCGGGCACGAGGTCAGGCTGATGGTGCCGGGCGCCCACAATGCGCTCAACGCCGTCGGCGCACTGGAGGCAGCGCGGCTCGCCGGCGCCGGCGAGCACAGCGCGATCGCCGGCCTGGCCGGCTTTCGCGGTGCGGGCAGGCGCTTTCAGCTCGTGGGCGCGACCGCACGCGGAGCGCAGGTGTATGACGACTACGCCCACCACCCGACGGAGGTCGCGGCGACCTTGAGCGCCGCCCGCACGCTTCACCCGAAGCGGCTCGTGGCGGTATTCCAACCGCACCTCTACTCGCGCACGGCGCTGCTCGCCGAGGAGTTCGGCGCGGCCCTGGCGCAGGCTGACGTGATCGTCCTGCTCGACGTCTACCCCGCGCGCGAGCGCGCCGAGGACTATCCCGGCGTGAGCGGGCTCACAATCGTGTGCTCGACCGCCGAGCACGCCGGTGAACGTCCGGTGCTCTGGCTGCCGACGTTCGAGCAGGCCGAGCGTGAGCTGCGCGAGCTGCTCGACGCCGACGATCTCTGCGTGGTGATGGGCGCCGGCGACGTCGACACGCTCGCAAGGCGGCTGGTGAGCACCCGGTGAGCGACCAGCCGCCCCGCTCGGTTCGCAAAGACTTCCCGCTCTCCGGTCTGGCGACCGTGCGCACGGGCGGTCACGCCGAGCTGTTCGCGCGCGCCGGCGGCGAACCCGAGCTGGTCGAGCTGCTCGGCTGGGCCAAGCGGGCGGGCGTCGAGGTGAACGTGGTCGGCTCCGGCTCCAACCTGCTCGTAGCCGACGAGGGCGTGAGCGGGCTCGTGCTGAAGCTCGACCGCGAGCTCGCCGCGATCGAGCTCGACGGCACGAGCCTCGTGTGCGGTGGGGGCGCGCGGCTGCCGTCGGTGGCTGCATATGCGGCTCGCAACGGGCTCTCGGGGATCGAGTTCGGCGTGAACATCCCGGGAACCGTCGGCGGGGCCGTGCGCATGAACGCGAACGCCTACGGCGGAGAGCTCGCGAGCGCGCTTGAGTGGGCGCGGATCGTGAGCTCCTCCGGCTCGCGGCGGCGCGCCCCTGAAGAGCTCGGCTTCGCCTATCGCGGCTCCAACCTGCGTCCGGGGGAGATAGTCGCAAGCGTGCGCTTCTCGCTGGTCGCGTCCGATCCTGTGACGGTCAAGGCGACGCTCGCCCAGATGCGCACCCGCCGCCACGAGGCCCAGCCCCAGGGGATCAAGACGTTCGGCTCCACATTCAAGAACCCGGACGATCCGAGGGCCGCGGGACGAACCGCCGGCCTGCTGCTCGCGCAGGCCGGCTGCAACGGGCTGAGCGTCGGCGGCGCGCGCTTCGCGCCCAAGCACGCCAACTTCATCGAGAACACCGGCGCCGCCACAACCGCCGACGTGGTGGCGCTCATGGCCGAGGGTCGCCGCCTTGTGATCGAGAGCTTCGGCGTGGAGCTGGAGCCCGAGGTTCAGACGCTCGGAGCCGTGCGCTTTCCGTGGGCGTCGTAGCGCTTGGCCGCTTCCTCGAGGATGCCCAGCATCGACGGGGTGGCGGGGCTGAGGCGCGCGTCGGTGGGAGCCGCGGCGATCACCTGGCGCACGGGCGGTCGTGGAGCGAGCGCCCGGATGGCGATGTCCTCGCGCACAACCGACAGCGCGAGCTCGGGAATCAGCGCGACCCCGACACCTGCCGCCACGAGACCCTGAACGGTCTGGTAGTCGTCGCTCTCGAACGACACGTTCGGCTCGAACCCGGCCGCGTGACACGAGCGCACGACGTGGCGCGCGCAGGGGCTCGAGCGCGAGGTTTGCACCCATGCCTCGCCGCGCAGGTCCCGCAGGCGCAACCCGCTCTTCTCGGCGAGTGGATGTTCACGCGGCAGCGCGAGATACATCGGGTCCCGCAACAGCTCGATGCGATTCAGGCTGTCCAGTCCCTCTTCTGGCTCGTCGAACTCGAACAGCAGCGCGAGATCGAACTCCCCGGCGCGCAGGCGGGGAGCGATCTCCTCGGGCTCTCCCTCCGACAGCGTCAACTCGACGTCGGGGTAGGTGGAGCGGAACGTGGCGATCGCAAGCGGCATCAGCGTTGCGCCTGCCGTCGGGAAGGAGGCCATCCGCAGTCTTCCGGCCCGCAGTCCAGCGATCGCGGAAAGCTCCGCCTCGGCCGCCTCCAGGCGCGCGAGGATCCCTTCGGCGTGCTCCACGAGCGCCTGCCCCGCAGGCGTCACACGCACGCCGCGCGCGTGACGCTCGAGCAGCGTCATCCCGGCTTCAGCCTCGAGCGTCGCCACCTGTTGGGAGACCGCCGACTGGGTGTAGGAGAGTGCGTCGGCGGCCCCCGAGAACGAGCCGCGCCTGGCCACCTCGGCGAGCACTCGAAGTCGACCAACGTTGAGCATTAGCTGTCCTTATAGCTCAAATTATGAATTTCACTGGTGCTGATGGCAGGTGGGTGGCAGTCTGTAGTTGAAGTTCAAGCTCGGATCGTGCCACACAGGACGATCGCCACCAAGACGGCAACAGGAGCCAGGCAGAAACAGGAGCCAGGCGAAACGGCACAAGGAGAAAAGAGCCAAGCATGTCCGCCAACATCATCATTTCCTACGACGGAACAAACAACGAGGACGACGCGGTCGCGCTCGGCCGGCTGTTCGCCGGCGCCGGCGCAGAGGTGTCGCTCGCATACGTGCGCCACGCACCCGAACCTGAGACCAGCCGCGAGATCCTCGCCCAGCACGAGGCGGAAACCCTGCTCGAGCGCGGCGCCGAGCTGCTCGGCGGTCGCGACGCGGCTCGCCACGTCATCACCGACCGCTCCACGCCGGAGGGCCTGAGCGTGCTCGCCGCGCAGACCGAAGCCGACGTGATCGTGTTCTGCTCGGATTCTCACACCGCGAAGGGTCACATCGCGGTCGGCAACTCAGCCGAGCGTCTGCTGAACGGCGGCGCCACCGCCGTAGCGATCGCCCCTGCCGGGTTCGCCGGGGACGGAGACCCGCAGGTGCGCCGCATCGGCGTCGCCGGCGACGGCAGCGCCCAGGCGACCGCCGAGGCGCTCTCGAGATCGCTCGGCGCGGAGCTCGGCGCCGCCGGCGAGCACCCCGGAGGGCACGAGCAGGACGCCGGCCTGCTGGTCGTCGGCTCGCGCCCGGAGGCCGAGCAGGGTCGCGTCTCGCTCAGCGCCGCCAGCGAGAACCTGATCGAGATCGCCACCTGCCCCGTGCTCGTCGTGCCGCGTGGCAAGGCCATCGCGTTCGACGGCGCGATCGTCACCGCAGCGTAGGAGGGAGCCTCACGGAAAACAGCCGCGCGGTGGAGAGGCTGCGCGGCGCCCGTGAGCGTGGTGGGACGCCAGCCGAGCTCATGCTCGGTATGGCTCGCCGGCGGTTTGCTCAGCGGGACCTGCGGCTCGCGCGTCGCGCGAGCACATAGTGAGTCAGGGCTTGCGCAAAGTCGAGCCCACCGCCCACGAGATGGCCGATCGGGCCGGTCCACAGCCATCTCTCCAGACGACGTGCACGGCGAGCGGGGGCGGTCACTGATCGGCACGGTATCGTGGCAGCCATGCCGGTGGCCCTCAAGACCACAGTCACGGAGCTGGGAGAGTCGCGCGTGCGCGTCCAGGTGCAGGTCCCCCCGAGCGAGATCGAGGCTCGCCTCGAGCGCAAGGCCCGCCAGCTCGGACGCGAAATGAGGCTGCCCGGCTTTCGCCGCGGCAAGGTCCCCGCGCCGCTCGTGATCCAGCGCGTTGGCCGTGAGGTGGTGCTCGAGGAAGCGGTTCGCGACACGCTCGGCAACTGGTATTCCGACGCCATCGAGACCGCCGGCATCGTCCCGGTGGGCGACCCGCAGCTCAACCTCGCCGACTTGCCCCAACAGGGCGCGGCGCTCGAGTTCTCGATTGAGATAGGCGTGCTTCCCGCGGCTCAGCTCGGCGAGTACAAGGGCCTGGAGGTCGGTCGGCGCGAGGTCGCGGTCGAGGACGAGGCGGTCCAGCACGAGATCGACGGGCTGCGCGAGCGCCTCGCTCGTCTGGAGACCGTCGAGCGGCCCGCGTCCCGCGGCGACTTCGTGGTGGTCGACTACCTCGGCTCGGTCGCCGGCGAGCCCTTCAAGGGCGGCGAGGGACGCGACCAGCTCGTCGAGCTCGGCTCGGGCAACCTGATCCCAGGCTTCGAGGAAGGTCTGGAGGGCGCCGGGGCAGGGGAGACCCGCACGATCGAGCTGTCCTTCCCGGCCGACTACTCAAGCCTTGAGCTGGCCGGTGGGGACGCATCGTTCGAGGTGACCGTCAAGGAGGTCAAGCACAAGCAGCTTCCCGGGGTCGACGAGGACTTCGCGGTGGACATGGGCTTCGACTCGGTGGCAGAGCTCACCGATGACATCCGCACGCGGCTCGGCGAGGCCGACGGCAAGCGCGTGGATGCAGAGTTCCGCGAGGCCGCGCTCGACGCGGCGGTCGCGGGCGCTCACGTGCAGACACCCGAGGCGCTCATACAGGCGAAGTCCCGCGAGATGTGGGATCGGATGTTGCACTCGCTCTCCCACCGCGGGATATCCCGCGAGGCGTATCTGAAGATCACCGGGCGCGAGGAGGAGGACCTGATCGCCGAGCTCACCGGCGAGGCCGCGCAATCGCTGCGGCGCGAAGCGGTGATCGCCGCGGTCGTGGCAGCCGAGGCGATCGTCCCGAGCGAGGAGGACCTGCTCGAGGTCGTCACACCCACCGCCGAGCGCGAGGGCATCGAGCCGCGGAAGCTGCTCGACGAACTGCGCGAGTCCGGGCGCCTGGAGGACATGCGCGAAGACCTCGCCGCGCGCCAGGCGGTCGAGTTGATAGCGGCCGAGGCCAAGCCGATACCGATCGACCAGGCGCGGGCGCGCGAGAAGCTTTGGACGCCCGAGTCCGAGAAGCAGCAAAGCGATGACGGCGCCGAGTCGGCTGCGGGGCGACTGTGGACGCCGGATCGCTAGCCTTCGGGCACACCCCGCTCGGGATGTGCTCTGAAGGAATCCGGCCACTGAGGCGAAACTGAAGCGAGGACCATGAGCCCACTTGTTCCAATGGTGGTCGAGCAGACCTCGCGAGGCGAGCGCGCGTTCGACATCTACAGNNTGCTCAACGAGCGGATCATCTTCCTGGGAACCCCGGTCGACGACCAGGTCGCAAACCTGATCGTCGCGCAGCTGCTCCATCTCGAGTCCGAGGACCCCACCAAGGACGTGTCCGTCTACATCAACTCCCCCGGCGGATCGGTGTACGCGGGCC
>PLYX01000075.1 GCA_003151895.1 Solirubrobacterales bacterium | reverse complement strand
CCGAAGTTCCCCCTGTAGTCGTCCGATCTGAGGCCGGAATCCCTGTAGCGACGGGGATTTCGGCCTTTTCGTCACGTTGTGGTGTAGTCACGACAATCGTACCGGGGATGGTGTATGATTTGGCTATGGCTCGTCCTGCTAGATCCGCTGGTGCGATGCATGTAGTCACGAACGAACGGAGGTCCGGGGAGGCGGTGTACACCTCGACGCTGCTGCGGCGCTCCTACCGCCAGGACGGCAAGGTCAAGAAGCAAACGCTCGCGAACCTCTCGCACCTGCCGGCCGAGGCGATCGACGCGATCCGCCGGGTACTGGCGGGCGAGACGCTGATGGGCGCCAAGGACGCGTTCGAGATCGAGCGCTCGCTCCCGGCCGGGCATGTCGACGCCGCGCTGGCGATGGCCGGGCGCCTGGGCCTCCCCGGGCTGCTCGACCCCCGCCCGAGCCGGCAGCGCGACCTGTGCATGGCGATGATCGTGGGGCGCGTTATCTCACCGGTGTCAAAGCTCGGGCTGGTCAGGGCGCTTGAGCAGTGCACGCTCGCCCGGGAGCTGGGCGTCACCGGCGCGGACGAGGACGAGTTCTACGGGGCGATGGACTGGCTGCTTGATCGTCAGCAGCGGATCGAGGATCGGCTCGCCCGCCGCCACCTCAAGGATGGGGAGATGGTGCTCTACGACGTGTCGTCGAGCTACTTCGAGGGACGAACCTGCCCGCTGGGCAAGCTCGGCTACTCCCGGGACGGCAAGCGCGGCCTGCCGCAGATCGTCTACGGGCTGCTGTGCGACACGGACGGACGACCGGTCGCGATCGAGGTCTCAAGCGGCGAGACCCACGACGATAAGACGCTCCCGTCACAGGTCTCCAAGCTCAAGGACCGCTTCGGCCTGGAGCGGGTCGTCGTCGTGGCCGACCGCGGGATGGTCACCAAGGCGAACATCGACCTGCTCGCCGGGACCGAGGGCGTCGACTGGATCACCGCGCTGAAGGCCCCGACGATCAAGCGGCTCGCCCGCTCGGGGGCCTTTCAGCCCTCGCTGTTTGACGAGCAGAACCTCGGCGAGATCACCGCTCCCGAGGATTTCCCCGGCGAGCGGCTGATCGTCTGCCGCAACCCGCTCGTCGCCGCCCAGCGCGCCCGCAAGCGCGACGAGCTGTTGGACGCGACCGAGACCGATCTCGCCGCGATCGCTCACCGCGTCGCGCACGGCACGCTTCAGGGTGCCGATCAGATCGGCCTGGCCGTCGGCCCGGCGCTAAAGCGCCACCGGATGAAGAAGCACTTCGAGATCGCGATTGGCGAGAGCACCTTCACCTATTCCCGCAAGGCCGAGCAGATCGCGGCGGAGGCCGCGCTCGACGGGTTCTACATCCTGCGCACCAGCCTCGCCCGGGACGTCCTTGAGACCGACGGCGTCGTGCGCGCCTACAAGAACCTCGAGCAGGCAGAGCGAGCGTTCGGGTCGATCAAGGGGCCCGACCTGCGGATCCGACCGATCCACCACCGCCTCGAGGACAGGGTCAAGGCGCACGTCCTGATCTGCATGCTCGCCTACCACCTCACCTGGCACCTGAAGGCCGCGTGGAAGCCGCTGCTGTTCACAGACGAGAAACGACCCGTGAACCCCGACCCCGTCGCCAAGGCCGTCCGCTCACCCGCCGCCCAGGCAAAGGCGCAGACCAAGCGCACGAGCACCGAGCAGCCCGCGCACAGCTACCAGACCCTGCTCGCCGAGCTCGCGACCCAGACCCGCAACACGATCCGCCTCGCCGGCGCGAGCGCGACGTTCGAGAAGCTCGCCCAGCCGACGCCCCTCCAAGCCCACGCCCACCAGCTCGCCCGGCACGCCCCCGTCACCGCGTAGACACGACCCGAACACGCAAGACTCTCCAAAAACCCAGCAACCACCAGCAAACCCGGCGAAATCCGCCATCACACCAGGGGGAACTTCGGACTATAGGCGAGACGCGCTCCTGTCGATACTCGCTGGGATGTACAGGAGACCGGTCGAGAGGCGGAGGCTGACGGCAACGTGGATCTCCGCATCCGCCGCGGCGAGGAGGAACTGCTCGTACAGTGCAAGCGCTGGCAGTCGTGGCCCGTGGGCGTGGACGAGATACGCAAGCTCGCGGGAACGCTCATGCGCGAAGGGCTCCGTGGCGAGGATGGCATCTTCGTAACGTTGTCGCACTTCACCGAGCCGGTGATCGTCGAGGCGGCCAAGGTCGGGGTCAAGCTGGTCGACAATCAGCGGCTCGTGCGCCGGATAGAGACCGTGCGTGCCAGCGAGCCGTGTCCGATCTGTGCGACGCCGATGCTGCTCGACCGGTCGACGCGAGGTTGGTGGCTGCGCTGTCCGCGCTGGGCCGATGGCTGCACTGGAAAGCGCGACCTCGGCGCTCATCCAGGACGGGCGCTCGATCTACTGCTTGCCGACCGACGCGAACCACGACCGGCGCAGCTGTCGCTTCGCGTGAGATCCGAGGCGAGCGTCTCTGCTGCGCTCTGCTCACGCACGCATCGGACGATCCCCCGAAGGCACCCCTTGACGATCGGCTCACGCTCGCTCTCGCCTGGCGATGCGGGAGCTGTCGCCTCGGTGCCCTCCAGTTCTCGTCCTCGTCTGGAGGGGGAGCGACGAACCTGCCGCCGAAGACTTCTGCATCGCCGTCAAGGAGGAGCCTGAGGCGCCGCGACCGAGCGTGGTGCTCCTCCTCAATCTGGGCAGTCTCGTCATGACTGCCGGAATGCTGTGAAAGCGGCAGGGGCCACGTAGCCGAAGAACCTCAAGCCCTGTCCATTGCCGCCGATGAAGAGCAGAGAAGCGACAGGCAACTACTAGCATCCAACGAGAAAGCAGTTAGGGCGATCGGCCGAGGCTCCGACGCGCACTTCGCGATGCGCGTTTAGCGACTCATCGATTCGACGATCTGGCGCACACGAGACAGCTCGCCGTGCTTGAGCTTGTGCGCCGCAATATTCGTCAGCCGTTCGGAGGAGGAGTCGTAGGCGATCGGTACCGCGACACGTTCGGCAAGCGCGACGTCCGCGTCCGAGTCGCCTACAGCCGCGACCTGATCGGCACCTACGCCGAAGTCGGTGAGTACGTCGAGTGCGACTGCCGCCTTCTCGCCTTGCGGCACTCGGATCGTCGCGGTCCCGCTGATCCGCCCATCGCGGATCTCCACGCCGTTGGCGCGGATCGCGTCAACCCCAAGCTCGCGCTTGGCGCGCTCCGCAAGCAGGTCCGGTCCCGAGGAGACGATCGCCGTCGCAATCCCGCTCTCGCGCAGGAAAGCGACCGTCTCCCGTACGCCCAGCTGATAGCGGCGCTCGGCCACGAGCTCGAGATAAGGCTTGGCCGCCTTGCCGCGCCAGCGCTTACCGACGATCTCCTCGGCGAGCATCGCGTAATCGGCGTCGAGGTAGCGGTCGAGCAGGCTGCGCGCCTCGACCACATCACCACCAAGCAGCAGGTGCAGATCCATCCAGAAATTGCGCCCCTCGAAGAGGACACCGTCCATGTCAAAGACGACCGCTTTAATCAGACCGCCAGTAGCGGATGAAGACGCCAGCGGGGTCACGCCGAGGCGGCGTCTCTCGTGCAGGAGATTTCGCCGTGCGCCTCGGCGCGCCCGAGGACGACCCAGTCGCCGATCATCCGCTTGAGATCCTTGTCGGCGGTCGTGAGGCTAAGCATTCCCGTGGTCTCATCCGCACTTGGTCTGGACAAGTCCTTCAACGTGTAGACGACCTGTATCCTGTCGTTCTCGCTACGTGACATGGTTGACGTCCAGTCCCCGACATTTTTGCCTTCCGAGTCTTGGAAGTTGCCGGCGAAGACGAGATCTCCGATCTTCCCTTCCGTCACCGAGAAAGTTCCCTGGCGATCTGTGCTGTGGAAAGAGTGCGCGATGAAACGCCACGAGGTTCCGATCAGTTTCTTCGCGAGAAGGTCCATGGGTGCGACCGTAGGAATCTGCTTGTAGATCCTCGACCCGAGCCACACGAGAGCGAAGTACGCCGCGATCGGCCCCGTCGTCACGATGCCACGCGCCGCTTCCTTCAATTCGAAGTAGTTCTGGTTCGCGAAGACGACGTAGAAGACGGCGACCGGGATCATCGGCAACAACAGCAGGACTGCCCAAACGCCGACGCTACGATGCCTCATGGTGGACCACGTTTTCGGCACAGGGCGAGAATACCGAACGCCCGAACCTCATTTCGCCCGGCTGCGCAACTGCGCGAGGAAGTACACGAGTTCGCGACGCTGTTTGCTCTGGAAGGCGGCTGAACGACGG
This sequence comes from Solirubrobacterales bacterium, assembly GCA_003151895.1. GTDB lineage: Bacteria > Actinomycetota > Thermoleophilia > Solirubrobacterales > Solirubrobacteraceae > Palsa-744. The sequence continues at coordinate 2,658 of PLYX01000075.1, read as the reverse complement.
CATCGGCCGGACGAATCAACCAGCGCGCGGTTGATCGCACTCGATGGTAGGCGCGAGCCGACGTGCGCGAGGTTTGATCCACGAGCATCGTTATCCGCCTCGGCGCCCGGGATCGGATCCGCGGGGGCAGTGTGGCGACGCAGACCGGCAGGCCGTCTGGAGACCGCGAATCGATCCCGCCGGCTCCACGAACACGGGCACTGGATCCCCTCAACACTCGTGCTATCGCCAAGAGCAGCAGTGTTCCGCGATCCATAAAGGTGGAACGACACGGCCGGTTCGGAACACAGGCGGCAGAACCGCCGCCTGTGCATCGCACTCCTGTTTGCCCAGGGCAAAGCAGGAGTGTTCCACGGCCTTGGCGCGCTAATGCTCGGGACGACGACCAAGCGTGCGGCCTCGATCACTGCTCGCGCTCGCTCATCCGGCTCGGACTCCATCATCTCGCTGAGCACGCCCAGCCCAACACCAACGCTGAGCGCCAGCAGCCCTTCCTTCGCCGCACCAGCCAGCTCCCCCAGCGCGTCCCCTGCACCCGCTCCGGCAGCGCGAGCTTCTCACGTGCGTCCCGCCTCTGCTCTACGGTCTTCATGGCGGTTCCTCTCGTCTCGATGGACTGATTTGCACTCGCCACGGTCCCAGCAAGACCGGACGAAGCGGGAGGACCGCCACCTACAAACTTCTACGAGCTACGGGACAACCTCTTACGACCTCAGACTCCGCGCTTCTCGCGCCACGGTGCCTGATGAGCCCGCGAAAATCATCAGCACTTCGACGTAGTGGTGCGCGTGCCGCAGGAGAGTCTTGCCGAGGCGGGTAGGACGAATAGCGATGGTTCCGAGGCCGGGAAAAGTTCGGGTCAGCCGGCCTGTGGCGATGACCAGCCGGCGGCGGCCAGCACGAATTGACACGGCCGCCTGCACCTTGCCGGCGACGGGATATACGACTGCGATGTGCCCAGCGTGGCGCTGGCCCCACAGCCCGGCGATTGAGATGCGAGCCGTCGCCAGCGCACGGGCCAGCGCAGTGCGGGCGCGCACTCGTGCGCTCGTCGTGCTCCCTTGCGGGGTTTCAGGCGCGGAACTCGTGCTGCCCATCCCGGGATAGGACGGCAGGCCGGGCGGCGGGCTGAGCGAGTCAGCGCGGGCGAGCAGCGTCTGACCCGATTCAGTGTAGAGCGCGAACCAGAGCCCGCCCGTGGTGCTTTCCTTCATGTCGTCGATACCCAGCTCCTTCGGGATTGGCGGCGGCACCGGCATGAATGTCGAGAACCCACCCCCCGACGACTGGTAGCTGACCATGTTGGGATGGCCGCCTGAGACGATCCACAGGCCGCCGTCGCTCGCCTCGTGCAGCTGCGTGCCGAACGTGCAGGCGCCCGTCCAGAACCCTTCGCCGTGCGGCACAGATACTGCCCACTTTGGCACGACGTATTCCGTCTTGCCAGAGGCAGTATAGGTGCCGACCTGACCGGTCTGGCTTTCGTCCCAGGGCGTGCTATCGGACCACAGTAGGTTCCCGCCGCGACCAGCCTGCGTGAAGTAGGCATTCGGAAAGCTGAAGTTCGCTGGCCGCGTCTGCTCGGCGCTCAATTCACCCGCAGGGCTCAGAAGCCCTACGGTGATCGACGCCGCTTCAATGCGCTGCCACCACACGTCGTCCCCCGGACCGGGACCCACGAATTCCAACCCGGCTTCCAGTGGAACGACGGTCACCGTGCCGGAATAGCTTACGAACGCGACGTGGCCTGGCGAGGTGTGGCTGGGGTTCATCCACATGCCGTCGGTCGCGGGCATGATCGTGTCTTGTGCGTAGTACGCGTGGGTGGGCAGCTCGTAGTCGATTGATGTCAGGGGATATGAGTTGACCTTCCCCGCAGGAGACACGCTGTAGGCGCTACACGGCTGTTCGCCGCTGTTCGGCACGCCAGAGCAGCCGAGCAACCAGGCGTTTCCGTCGGTCCCGAGCTTGATCGAGTCCGGCAGCAGTCCGTGAGGCATGGGCACGTGTTCGATGGTGCCGCTGGCGTTCATGTGCGTAAGGCCTCCGTAGGTCTGGGACTGCGAGGTCCATGTTTCCGCCCGCAGTGCCCAGGCGCCCCCGACCCCGTCGGGTGCGGCCTCGGTGAACAGCGCTCGCCCTGCTTGAGCAGGAAACGTCGTGATGTTGCCGGAGTCATCGCTGCGGCCGAGTCTGAACTGGCTGGTCGCGTCGTCGCCGGTGTCGCTGAGCTGCTGGATGAACCACATCGAGCCATCCGGGTCTGGGATCAGGCGCGTGATTGGCTGGCTGCTGCCTTCGACCGGGTAGTCGATGATCGGCGCCGCCATCGCGGTCGGTGCTCCGCTCAACACACACGCGATGACCAGGGCGCCCGCAGTCCATAGCTTGGGCAAGCGCGTCCCCGACCGCCCCGTGTCGCGGTTGGCTCGGTTGTTGGTATCGGCCTGTCGAGCGTTCATCGCCCCGTCCCTTCCTCCGTTGCTGTGGCCCCCATCATCAGGCCGCGAAGCGACGGCCTCTAGCCACCAAGGTGTGGGCGTGGGACACCTGGCGACCCTCCGGGCGGAGAGTCGCCAGGTGCCCTTCGCTGCTCAGCGTCGCTTGGCCGTGTAATGCTGGCCGGCAGTGATGGTCTTGGTCTTGTTGCGCACGAGG
>PLYX01000122.1 GCA_003151895.1 Solirubrobacterales bacterium | reverse complement strand
AGGCCGTTGGGGAGCGCGATCGTGCCGCGCAGCTGCTCGTCGGCGTGGCGCACGTTCAAGCCGGTACGCACATGCAGCTCCACCGACTCGTCGAATTTGGAGGTGGCGAGGCTCTTGACGAGCGCGACCGCCTCGGCGGGCGCGTGCTCGCGATCGCGATCGACCTTCTCCAAGGCCTCTCTGTGGCGGCGTCCGTGGGCGCTCATGAGGCCACCTCCACACCCATGGACCTGGCCGTCCCGGCGATGATCTTGACGGCTTGGTCAACGTCGTGGGCGTTGAGGTCGGGAAGCTTGCGCTCGGCGATCTCGCGCAGCTGGGCGTCTGTGATGGTGCCGACCTTGTTGCGGTTGGGCTCGCCGGAGCCCTTATCCAGCTTGAGCGCCTGCTTGATCAGGACGGCGGCCGGGGGGGTCTTCGTGACGAACGTGAACGAGCGGTCCTCGTACACGGTGATGACGACCGGGATGATGGTGCCCGTCTCGCTGAGCGTCTGCGCGTTGAAGGCCTTGCAGAACTCCATGATGTTGATGCCGTGCTGGCCCAGGGCAGGACCGACCGGCGGCGCCGGGCTAGCCTGCCCGCCGCGCGCCTGCAGCTTGATCGTTGTCAATACCTTCTTGGCCATGTCGTTTTCAGCTTATCTCGGGTCGTTTTTCTGAGCGTTCCGGTCTAAATGGGGCGTCTAGGACGTTCGCTGGCCAAGCGATACAAGGACGCACCGACCGAAATGTGCTTCGCACATGAGGGAGGGAGGACGCAGTAGCGCGCCGGCCAGCGGGCGTCCTAGAGCTTCTTGACTTGGTCGAAACCGACCTCGACGGGGGTCTCGCGACCAAAGATTGATACCAGGACCTTGAGCTTGGCGGCGTCGTCGTTGATCTCGGAGATCTCTCCGGAGAAGTCAGACAGCGGCCCGGAGACCACCTTGACGGTCTCCCCGATCGCGAACTGAGCGCGGGTGCGAGGCGCTGTGGCGACCTCCTTGTGGAGCAGCCGGTCGACCTCCACCTGGGTGAGCGGGACGGGCTCCTGGGAGGACCCGACGAACCCTGTGATACCGGGGGTGCCCTTGACGACGCCCCAGGAGTCCTCGTTGAGCTCCATGTTGACGAGCACGTAGCCCGGCATGGTGCGCTTCTCGACGGTGANNCTTCTGGTTGTCCTTCATCTCCGAGACGGACTCGGTGGGGACAACCACCTGGCGCACGGCACGCTGCTGGTTGAGCGATATGACGCGGTGCTCGAGATTGTGCTTGACCTTGTTCTCGTGACCGGAGTAAGTGTTGACGACGTACCAACGAAACATTCAGCGTCCTGACAGCATCAATGGGTGGACAAGACAGGGCAAAATTGGGTGTAGGGACGGAGCGGGACGGTATCGCGCTTAGCGCTTTGACGTCCGAGGACCAAGCAGATCAAGGACGCAGTGAGCGAAGTGTGCACCGCACACGTGCTGGCCGATCGGAGATCCTATCGATCTCCGATCGGTAGGACGCCGAGATGCGCAGGTCATCGGACGTCAAAGAATGAAGTTGACGATCTTCTGAGCCGCCCAGTCGGCGATACCGAGATAGACGCCGGCGACCGCGACGAAGCCGAGCACGACCGTGGTGGCCTGCGTGACCTGACGGCGATCGGGCCACTGTACCCGCTGGAGCTCGGCCCAGCTGGCACGCAGGAAGGCAAGGGCACGGCTGTGGACGGGCTGGGCGGGCCGGCGAGCGGGGGGGGCACCCTCGGGAGCGGCGCCATCGCCAAACGCTTCCTCGGCCGATCGGTCGTCTCCCCCTCCGCGGCGACCTGCGCCCCCTGCGCCCGCGGGGACCAGCCCGGCTGAGGGCGCCTCACGGGAGCCCTCGCCGTTCTGCTCAGGCTCGACCTGCTGCTCGAGCGGGACTCCGCCGGCGCCACGGATGAGCGCGGCGTCGAACTCGTCGACGTCTCCAGCGTGGGACAGCGCCCCGGGCAGGTCGGCCCGAACCGGCCGGTTCTGGGATGGGGCGGACGCGCCCTCGCGGAGGGGCCTGGGCACCGCGTCCGAAGGACGTGGTCGGCGTTGCCTTGCGCGCTTGCGGTCACGGGCCACGGCAGCGCTCCCGCGCTAGCGAGTCTCCCGGTGGCTGGTGTGCCGTCGGCACCAGCGACAGTACTTGCGCAGACTCACCCTGTCGGGGTTGTTGCGCTTGCTCTTGTTTGTCTGGTAGTTGCGATGCTTGCACTCCTCGCAGGCGAGGGTGATAGCAATTCGAACATCTCCGCGAGCCATAGTTAGAGATCCCTGCGTGGTTGTCGGAAAGCGGCGCCAGGCGACGGAAAAACCCCGCCCAGGCGCGAGGTGCCGCGAAGTCTAGCGCGCTCGGCCCATCGGCGCTCGCCACGCCGGCAGGCGTTACGGTGGCGCGATGCACCAGACCCGGCGGGGACAACTCATGCTCGCGGGACTCATCGTGGCGGGCGCAGTGGCGCTGCTCGCGGGTCTGCTGGCGAGCGGCAAAGGCACGAGCCGACCCTCGGTCATCGCGCGCGCGGGCGTCGCACTCGGGCGCGCGCACCCGAGTCCCCCCACAACAACAACCACCGCCACAAACCCCCCGGTCACCCCCTTAGCCGACGAATCCGCTGAGTCCCCACAGGTGCGCGGCCTGATCGCCCTGGGCAAGCCGATCTACTGCGCTCCGAACAAGGGAGACGAGGTGGCGCTGACGTTCGACGACGGTCCGGGGACCTATACGAAGCTGGCGATCGCGAAGCTGCGCAAGCACGACGTCAAAGCGACGTTCTTCGTCGTGGGGCGCAACATCCCGCTGCTCCCCCGAGCGATCCGCGAAGAGCGGGGGGCCTGGGGTGCGGCGCGGGCGCGTCCGCCGGGCGCGGCGGCGGTTAGGCGATCGAGTGCTCGATCGCTCCGAGCGACTCGATCTCGATCCGCACTACGTCGCCCGAGCCAAGGAAGCGCGGTGGATCGAGACCCATTCCCACCCCGCTCGGGGTGCCGGTGAGGATCAGATCGCCCGCCTGGAGCGTGCAGGTCTCGGATATGAACGCCACCAGCTCGGGAACGGTGAAGATCAGGTTCGACGTCGATGAGCTCTGACGCGGCTCGCCGTTGACCCACGTGCGCAGCGCGAGCGTGTGCGGGTCCGGGATCTCCTCGGCGGTCGTGATCCAGGGGCCGTAGGGACAGAAGCCGTCGGCCCCCTTCGCGCGGGTCCACTGGGGCTCGCGCTTCTGCAGGTCGCGTGCGGACACGTCGTCGGCGACCGCATACCCCGCGACGCGCCGGCCCTCGCCCATCACGACGACGAGCTCGCCCTCGTAGTCCAGGCGCTTGACGACGCCCGGGCAACGCACCGGCGCGTTCGGCGGGGCCGCGGAGGAGGGCAGCTTCATGAACACGAGCGGCGTCTCGGGCGCCGTGCCCCCCATCTCTGCGACGTGGTCGGCGTAGTTCAGCCCGATCCCGAAGATCGCCCGGGGTTGCGGGACCGGCGCGAGCAGCGCCACCTTCGCCAGCGCAAACGACCGTCCATCAGCCGCCGGGCCGGTCGGGTCGCACAGGCGATCGAGCACCGTAATGCTCTCGTCGGCGAAGGCGATCACCCGATCCCCTCGGACCTCCCCCGCGCGCGGCGCCGAGCTGTCGGGCGGTAGAAACGTGGCGAGGCGCATGGCCGACGAAGCGTAGCCGTGACGAGCGATTTGCGGCGCCTGCGGCGCCGGAGTCAGGCGTCGTGCAGTGAGCCGGCTATGCGTTCCCGCGGAAGGGCTCCAGGCCGAGGACCAGCGCGAGCGCGCACTCGACCTCATCCAGAGTCGCCGGCGTGAGCGCCCCCAGCCTGCGCAGCAGGCGCGAGCGTGCCACGCCTCGGACGGCTCCACAGACGGCACGGCTTGGACGTTCGAGACCCTCGACATCCGTTACCTCCGGGCGCAATGCCGACGGCGGGACAGAACTCGACAGCGGCACCACGACGATCGGCTCACGGGGCGATCCCGCGATTATCCGATCGGCCGAGACGACGATCGCGGGACGGTTCTTGCCGGGCTCACCGGGCCTGGCGGCGCCGAAAGATACGAGCCACACCTCGCCGCGGCGGGGCTCAGTCGATGCCATCTTCCAGCGTCGCCTCCCACAGACGCATCTCCTCTTCCGCCGCTGGGTCTCCGACTTCGGCCCGGCGAGCCCTCCGCTCCGACTCGAAGATCGCCTCGACCTCCCGCTCGCGCGCGATCTCGGCAAGCAGCGAAGCCAGCGAGACTCCGCGCTCGTGGGCCTGCTCGGCAAGCGTGTCGCGGGTCGCGCGCGCCACACGTATGGTCGCGGTCTTGGTAGCCATAATCGCCAATGATAGCGCCTTTCCTAGCGCCAATAACCGGCGCTCGGCACCCGATCGACCTACCGTCTCGGCCCACACCGTCCGGGCCCGCACTATTGTCGGCGGGCGAGATGAACCGCCTCACCCCCCTTGAGCGTTCCGCGCTGGTGACGATCGGCGCGCTGACGGCGCTCGCCGGGGCGGCCAACTATGGCCATTGGGCGGCGGTGCCGCGATTCGCCGTGGCGACGCTCGCGCTCGCGGGCCTCGCGTGGATCGTGTCGTTCGCGACCGAGCAGCTCGGGGAGCGCTTTGGGCCGGCGATCACGGGCATGCTGCAGTCCACGCTCGGTAACCTGCCCGAGCTGTTCGTGGTGGTGTTCGCGCTGCAGAAGGGAGAGCTCGTGGTCGCTCAGACGGCGATCGTCGGGTCGATCTTCGCCAACGCGATGCTCGTGCTCGGACTGGTGATCGTCGTGGGCGCGCGCCGCGCTCCGGACGGGGTAATGCGCTTCTCCCACCGACTCCCGCGCGACACGGCCACGCTGCTGCTCGTGACCGTGTTCATCATCGTGCTGCTCGGCCTCTCGCTCGGGTCGCACGATCCCGCGAGCCATCACGTCAAGGCGATCTCGGCCGTGGGGGCCGTGAGCCTGCTCGTGGTGTACCTCGCGTGGGTGGTCCCGTATCTGCGGCCGGACACGACCCCCGCCGTCGAGGGGGTCGCTTCGCGGGACATCGATGGTCGCGGCGCAGGGGCGCCGCCACCGGCGACCGAGCGAATCGATGGGCCGCGGCTCTCACTGAGGCTCACACTCACGCTGCTGCTCGTGGCAGGGGTCGCCTCGGTGTTCGTGTCCGACTGGTTCGTGAACGCGCTGTCGCCCGCAATCGTTCAGTTGCACATCTCCCAGGCGTTTGCGGGACTCGTGATCGTGGCGATCGCCGGCAATGCGGTGGAGAACACCGCCGGCCTGGTGCTGGCTTGGAAGGGCCGCTCGGATCTGGCGATCTCGGTCGTGAAGAACTCGGTGGCACAGATCGCGGCGTTCCTGTTCCCGCTGCTCGTGCTGATCTCGTTCCTGCTCGCCACCACGCTCACGTTCGCGCTCGCGCCCGTCTACGTAGGCGCGCTGCTGGTGATGGCGCTCGCCATGTGGCAGGTCACCGCCGACGGCGAGGCCGCCGCGTTCGAGGGCTGGGCGCTCGTTGCGCTGTATGTGATCCTCGCCACGCTGACGCTGTACGAGTGAGCCCGCAAGCCCCGAGGCCGGGGCGCACGGCACTCAGTGGCTGTCAAGCACGCGGTCGATCAGGCCGTACTCGAGTGCCTGCTCGGCGGTGAAGAAGCGGTCGCGCTCCATGTCCCTGCGCACCTGCTCCTTGCTCAAGCCCGTGTTTTCGGCGTAGATCTCATCGAGGCGCTCCCTCACGTTGAGGATCTCGCGCGCGTGGATCTCGATGTCGGTCGACTGGCCTTCGAAGCCGGCTGAGGGCTGGTGTATCAGGATGCGTGAGTTGGGCAGCGCCGCCCGCTTGCCCTTCGTGCCGCCCGCCAGGAGCAGCGAGCCCATCGACATCGCCACCCCCACGCACATCGTGTGGATGTCGGGCTTGACGAACCGCATCGTGTCGTAGATCGCGAGGCCCGAGTAGACGCTCCCGCCTGGCGTGTTGATGTAGATCGAGATGTCCTTCTCGGGGTCCTGCGACTCGAGGTGCAGGAGCTGCGCCACCACGAGGTTGGCGACCTGATCTTCGATCGGGGTGCCGAGGAAGATGATCCGCTCGTTGAGCAGCCTCGAGAAGATGTCGAACTCGCGCTCGCCGCGGGCGGTTCGCTCTATGACCATCGGAATCAGCGGCATCGAGCACACCCTATCGGTCGGAGCCCCGCCGTCCGGGCCGTCCGTTGCGCAGGCCTCTCATGCGCCGAGGCCAACACGGTCCGCGACGGACATAATGGTCGTTGAGATGCTCCCGCTGAACCTTCCCAACGTGCTTACGGTGCTGCGCATCATGCTGGTGCCGGTGCTGGTGGTGGCGCTGCTCGGCAACACGCCGTCCGGCGACGTGCTCGCCGCGGTGGTGTTCGCGCTGGCTTCGCTCACCGACTTCGTCGACGGCTACCTGGCCCGCGCGCGAGGCTCGATCACGACTTTTGGCAAGCTGATGGACCCGCTCGCCGACAAGCTGTTGATCGTGGGGGCACTGCTCGCGCTCGTGTCGCTGCACCGCCTGGAAGGGTGGGTGGCGATGGTGATCATCGCGCGCGAGCTCGCCGTGACGATGCTGCGCGCCAACGCGGGGCAGGCGGGCGTGGTGATCGCGGCCTCGATGTTCGGCAAGGTGAAGACGTGCGTTCAGATCGCCGCGATCCTCGCCGTGATCGCGGTGCACGGCTCGCCGTTGTGGGTGTCGCTGCTCGTCTACCTGGCGGTGGCGATCACGGTGCTGTCGGGCCTCGACTACTTCCGTCGAGCCACTCGTCCAGCGTCGTCTGATGCGACACCGGCAGCCCGGTCTCGATCTCGCGGCGCAACTCGGACATGAGCCCGTGGCGCTCTGCCACGACGTTGTGCTGGTGGATCGTCTCCAGGTTCTCCTGACGGGCGGATACGAAGCTGGCGGCGTCGAGCTCGGGGAAGCGGCTCACGACGCCTGAGACCATCTCGCGCACGCAGTCCTCGACGAAGCGGGGGCGGCGGTGGGCCTTCTCCACCACCTCCACCTCGTCAGAGCGCTTCATCAGCTCGTAGATCTCAGAGGACATGGAGCCCTCGACGATCGCGAGCAGCACGGAGGCGTCGATCTCCGCGTCGCACTCCTCCAGGCAGCCGATGTGCAGCGTGCCAAGCCCGCGCTGGTTGTGGGTGGCAACGGGAACGTGCTCGAACACCCGCTCGATCTGCTCGTCGCTGAAGTCGTCGGCCCGTAGTCGCGCGCGCGCGCGAGCCGCAACGAGCTCCTGCGCGCACGGGCACGCGGTCATGCCCGTCGCCGAGACTCCCACCATCCGCCGCGTGCCGCTCGCCAGCGCCACGGCCCGGCCGTAGAGCGTGTAGATCTCCTGCGTGCGCACACCCGAGACGGGAGCCGGCTTGTGCTCGGGATAGCGCGCGGCGATCGTGACCTCGGCGCGCGCCGAGCCCTGGCGTTCGCGCACGAGCTCGGCGATGTGCTTTGCGAGCGTCTCGGCCCGAAACGGGGACTCTTTGAGCACGACCTCGCCGATCGCCTCATTGACGACCTCCTCAAAGCGCGACATATGGGCGCCCTTCTGCTCGGAGCCGAGGTCCACGAAGCACTCAAGGCGCGCGTAGAACAGCTCCTCGCGGATCCTGATGACCTTCTCGACACCGGTGACCCCGACACGCGAGAGCTCCACCGGAATCGACGGCGTGCGGGCCTGGACGTCCTCGGCGCCGGCTTGCGGCGAGGGCGAAGCTGGGTGGTGCTTTGTTGTCGTGGCCATGGGCATGCCAAGCGTAGTGCACACGCCCGGCCTACAAGGGGCACACACCAGTGGTACACTGACTCGATGGCAACGTCCCATCACCGCATACAGGTCACCGAGGATCCCGAGCTCTCGCGCGCGTTGCGCTCGGCGGAGCCGCATCTGCCCCCCGGGCTCTCACGCTCGCGACAGGTGCGCGAACTGGCGATCGCCGGAGCGCGCCAGCTCGCCGATGAGCCACCGACCGAGGAGCGGCGCCAAGAACTG
>PLYX01000238.1:8298-8477 GCA_003151895.1 Solirubrobacterales bacterium | reverse complement strand
TGCTCGCGCTCGGCCTGGGGGATGCCGAGGTCCTCGTAGGTTTTCTTCATCTCCTCGGGCACGTCGTCCCAGTTGTTGAAGCGCCCGGCGGTGGGGGGGGAGTAGAGCACGAGGTCGTCGAGGTCCAGGCCGCTGAGGTCGGGACCCCACGTCGGCACCGGCTTGCGTTCATAGATTTC
>PLYX01000238.1:4879-8287 GCA_003151895.1 Solirubrobacterales bacterium | reverse complement strand
GATCGGGCTGGGCTTTGCGATCTTCGTGCGGTCTAGCGTCGCCATGGGGCTCCCTTTGAGAATCCTGTGCTGTGGAGTAGGAATTGTATCGACACGGTCACCCCGAGCCGACCGGCCAGCTGTTGTCGCCCGTGACGGCTCCCTTGACGACCTTCAGCCCGAGCAGCGCGCACTTGCGGCGCGTCGCGGACACGGGTATGCCGAGCAGCTCGATCGCCCAGTCGGCGTCCAGCTCGCCGACCTGCTCGAGCGCCATGCCCTTCAGCTCCTCGGAGGCGATCGACGCCGAGGCCTGGGAGATCGCACAGCCGTGGCCGTGAAAACGCAGATCCTCGATGCGGCCGTCCTTGACCCTGATGTGCACGCCGAGCTCGTCGCCGCACAGGGGGTTGTGCTCGAGCGCCTCCATGTCGTGCGGGTCGAGCTCGCCGAAGTTGCGCGGGCGCTTGTAGTGGTCGAGGATGTAATCGCGGTAGAGGTCGTCCATTGGAAGCGTCTGTCGGGTGCGTGTCGTTTTTTGGATTTGCGGTTTGCTCGGGTTGGTCTTCTACAGCTCGAACACGCGGCGGCCCGCCAGCAGCGCGTCGATCAGCGCGTCCACGTCAACCGGCTCGTTGTAGACGCCCACGCTCGCGCGTGCGGTGGCGGCGACGCCGAGGCGGCGCATCAGTGGCTGGGCGCAGTGGTGCCCCGCGCGGATGCACACCCCGCCACGGTTTGCCAGCTCGGCGATGTCGTGCGCGTGCATGCCCTCGATCGTGAACGACGCGAGGCCGCCGCGATTCTCGGCCTCCGGGGGGCCCACGACGCGCAGTCCGGGGACCTCGCGCAGGCGGTCCAGCAGGTATCCCGTCAGCTTGCGCTCGTGCGCGCGTACGCGCTCCATCCCGAGCGCCGACAGGTAGTCCACCGCAGCGCCTAGACCCACCGCCTCGGCGATCGGCGGTGTGCCCGCCTCGAACTTGAACGGCAGCTCGTTCCAGGTGGCTCCGTCGAAGTCCACCGAGGCGATCATGTCGCCGCCGGTGAGGAACGGCTCCATCTGCTCGAGGATCTCCGTGCGACCGTGCAGCACACCGATACCTGTCGGCCCGAGCGCCTTGTGGCCGGTCCAGGCGTAGAAGTCCGCCCCGAGCGCGGCGGTGTTCACGGGCATGTGCGGCACCGCCTGGGCGCCGTCCACGAGCGAGGTCGCGCCGGCGGCGCGCACGCGCGCGGTCATCTCTGCGACGGGGAGGATCGTCCCGAGCACGTTGGACACGTGCGTGAACGTCACGAGCTTCACGTCGCCGCGCGCCAGCTCACGGTCGAGCTGGTCGAGCGACAATTCGCCGCGCTCGTCCACCTCCAGGTAGCGCAGCTCTGCGCCGCGCTCGCGGCAGAGCACCTGCCACGGCACGATGTTCGCGTGGTGCTCCATCTGGGTTGTGAGCACCGCATCCCCGGGGCCGACGTTCGTCCGGCCCCATGCGTAGGCGACGAGGTTGATCGCCTCGGTGACGTTCTTCGTGAAGATCGTCGTCCGCGGCTCCCAGCCGACGAACGCGGCGATCCGCTCGCGTGCGCTCTCATACGCAGCGTCTGACTCTTGCGCGAGCGCGTACACGCCGCGGTGCACGTTCGCGTTGTGCTCGCTCAGGTAGTCGGAGATCGCGTCGATCACCGCGGCGGGCTTCTGCGAGGTGGCGCCCGAGTCGAGGTACACGAGCGGCCGGCCGTCGATGTGCCGCGAGAGGATCGGGAAGTCGTCCCGCACGTCCAGGGTGCTCACGGCCGTCGTCCTCTCGCTCTCGGCGGTCTTCATCGGGCGCTCGCGTACGCCTCGATGTCGCCCTTCGCACGCGCGAGCTTCGCGGCGAACTTCGTGCGCACCATCTCTTCGAGCGGCTCGTCGCTCAGCTCGCCGATAAGCGGCTCGAAGAAGCCCTCGACGATCACGCGCACCGCCGCCGCGCGGTCCAGCCCGCGGCTCTGCATGTAGAAGATCGATGCCTCGTCGAGCTCGCCGACCGTGCCGCCGTGTGAGGCCGACACGTCGTCGGCGGAGACGAGCACCGAGGGGATCGCGTCCAGGCGAGCCTTCGGGGAGAGCATCATCGTGTGGATCTGCAGGTAGGTGTGCGTCTTCTGGGCACCCGGATCTATCTGGATCAGCCCCTCGAAGCTCGCCCGGCTCGAGCCGGTGGCGGCTCCGCGCCAGTGCACGTCCCCGCCGGAGGGTCCGGTCTCGTGCAGGTCCACCGCGAACGTGTCCAGATGCTCGTCCTCCTCGGTGAAGAACAGGCCCCTGAACGCCATGTCGCCGCCCGGCTCGCTTACCGCCAGCTCGAGGTGGTGACGTACGAGATGGCCGCCCAGCAGCGCGGGCAGCCAGTGGCAGTAGGCGTCGCGGCCGACTCCCACGAAGCGCGTGGAGGCGTCGAACACGTCACCGGAGCCCCAGTCCTGGATCTGCGCGAGACGGCAGCGGGCGCCGTCCCGCAGGTACATCTCGAACGCGCCCGCGTGCAGCGATTGCCTGCCTGCCCCGTCGGCCTCAACGGGTTGCAGCCCGTCGGGGGCGCCATCGCGGATGTGCCCCTCCTGATCACCCCCACCGAAGTCCTCAGCCAGATCGTGCTCGTGCACGCGGAAGTCGCTGGAGCGCTCGCCGATGACGAGCGTGCGGCCGTACTGCGCCACGCCCGGCCCGCCGATCGCGTAGACGATCTCGAACGGGTCCTCGACGACGAGGCCGTCGGGCACGTACAGGAACGCCCCGCCGCTCCAGAAGGCCGCGTTGGCGGCCTCCAGCTTGTGGCGGTCGATCGTCAGCCGCTTGGAATACCACCGCTCGAACAGCTCGGTGTGCTCGCGCGCGGCGTCCTCCAGTGGGCAGAGGATCACGCCGCGCTCGGCGAGCGCCGGCTCGAGCTCGACGTGCACGATCGAGCCGTCGAGCTGCACGATCCGCCCCGCCCGCGGGCGCTCGGGGATGGCGCTGCTCACGAACTCGGGAACCCCCGCGTCACATGGGTGCTCGCGTGTGGCGAGTGCCTCCAGGTCGAGCTCCGCGAAGCTCGTCGTCCAGAAACCCGAGCGGCGCCACACCGGCAGCTCGCTGTCCTCGAACGCGCGCAGAGCTGCCTTGCGCAACTCGGCGAGCGTGCGTCCGTCGCCCGCGCCGGCGCCCGCCAGCGCGTGGTAGAGGCTCGCCTCGCGGTGGCGCCCCGGCTTGACGACCGCCACGGCAGCGGGCCCGTCATCCGGCGTGTCCGGCTGGGCGATGCCGGCCGCGTTGTTGGCCGTGCCGGCCACCGTGTCAGGCACTCGCGCCGACCTCCTGGCGGATCTGGTCGTAGCCCTCGCGCTCGAGGCGCTCCACCAGCTCCACGCCGCCCTCCAGCACGATGCGCCCGTCCATCAGGA
>PLYX01000238.1:0-4860 GCA_003151895.1 Solirubrobacterales bacterium | reverse complement strand
CGTTGAGGTGGCGCGAGGTGAACGCCCTGTCCACGTCGAGCAGCTCGATCGCGTGCTGGAGCTGCGTGCCGAACTCCTTCACTTTGATCGGCTCGTCACGCTTCGCGTTGATCGCCATGCGCAGGAAGTTCGCCACCGACACACCCGGGATCGAGACGGGGTATTGGAAGGCGAGAAACAGCCCGGACCGTGCGCGCTCGTGAGGCTCGGCCTCGGTGATGTCCTGCCCCTTGAACACGATCCTGCCCTCGGTGACCTCATAGGAGGGGTGGCCCATCAGTGTGTTGGCGAGCGTCGACTTGCCGGACCCGTTGGGCCCCATCAGGGCGTGGATCTCGCCCTTGTCGATGCTCAGGTCGACGCCCTTCAGGATCTCGCGATCCTCGGTGCGCACGTGCAGGTTGATTATTTCGAGGTCGGCCATCGTTCCTTTGCTCTAAGCGGGGACGGGAATGGAAGCGGTGGGGGCGGGAACAGCGATGAGGTCGGCGACGGTGGTGTCTTCGAGGGTCCGCACGATCGAAAAGCGAACGCGCGTCCACAGCAACTTGGTGGGACAGGTGTGGTTGGGATCGGACTCGCGCGAGCACACGATGCTGCCGTCGGGCCCTTGGGAGATGCACTCGATCGGAGCGATCGAGCCCTCCAGCGCCTCCACCACCTCGGCCATCGTGATCTCCTCGGCGGGACGCGCCAGCATGTAGCCGCCGCGCGAGCCCCTGCGACTGTCGATCAGCCCCGCCTTGCGCAGGCGCGCGACCAGGTGCTCGAGGTAGGCGAGCGGCATCCCGTCGTGCTCGGCGATCTCCGCGAGCGGCACAACCGACTCGGCGCCGCCGGGGCTCTCGCCGGCCCTACGGGCCAGCTCAACCATCACGCGCACGCCGTACTCGGCCTTTGTTGAGAACATCATCGTCTAAATACCTACCTGAGAGCTAGGGTATCAGCCGGCCGCCGGCGGTCGATCTCACGGCGGTATCTGCGGGTTTCGGCGGAAGTGGGCGAGGGGGTCGTGGCTCAGCCGGCCCGCAGCAGGCGGATGTCGTGGGCGAGGCCTTCGGGGGTGATCTGTTCGAGTCCGAAGCCGACCCGCTCGGCTCCCGACCGGTCGATCAGCAGCACCGTGGTGGCCGCTTCGGAGGCCGCCTTGCCGGCGCTTGCCGGCGGAATGCCATAGGCATGCCAGACGGGTCGCAGTTGCGCTGGGGTTCCCGCCAGGTACTCGACGCGGCCGGTCAGCGAGGTTTCGTTCAAGAAGCGCTTCACGCTCGCGGTCGTGTCGGCCTGCGGGTCGGTGCTTACGAACAGCGTGGGCATACCAAGCACGGTGACGCCCGGGGCGTTCTTGGGAATGTGCCGCGTCGCTTCCAGTTCGTCGAGCGCTCCGCGAACCTGCTGGGCGACGAGCACGCAAGCGCGACAGTCGCTGGAGAGGAAGGCGAGCGCCACCACCTTCCCGCGGTAGGCGTTCAGCGACACGCTCCGCCCGCGCTGGTCTGAGAGCGTGAAGTCGTGCGCGCGCACGCCCGCCGGGAAGGCGGCTCCGTCGAAGCCGCCGCTCTGCGTGGCGGAGTGGCTCGAGGATCCACCGGGGGAGTCACCCAGCACAATCGCGAGAACGAGGATCAGCGCAAATAGCAACGAGGCAGCGGGGAGGACCAGGCGCAGCGGTGGGCGCATCGTGTGGAGGCTAGGCCAACCGCCGGGTCGGAGGAGCGCTCAGCAGGTACTCGATTGCGGACATTGCAACGGACATTTTGGGCATCATAATCGTATTTGGCCTGCTAACATGCCGATTATGTCGTCATCGATTGCGGACAGGGCAGGGGACAGCAACAGGGACTTTCTCAGGTCGCATCCGTGGCTGGCCTTTGCCTTGGACCTGCGCGCGGCCGATCGTCGCTTCTGGCAGATGATCGGCGAGGCGCGCTCGAAGTGCCGCCACCTGATGTTCACGCCGCTGAAGCCGCTCGTCTCTCGGGATCTTGAGATGCTCTATCTGGCCAAGGGCATGCAGGCCACGACCGCGATCGAGGGCAACACGCTGACGATCGAGCAGGTGCAAGGCGCGATCGAGGGGACACTGCAGGTCCCGCCAAGCCAGCGCTACCTCAAGCAGGAGGTGGACAACGTCCTCGACGCCTGCCGCGAGGTGGAAGAGACGGTGGACGCCGAAGACGGCTTCAAGGTCACGCCCGCCGTGCTGAAGGACCTGAATGCGCGCGTCCTACGCGACCTGCGGCACGAGGATCATGTCGAGCCGGGCGCCTACCGCACCGTGTCTGTGGTCGTGGGCAGCTATCGAGCCGCTCCGCCCGGGGACGTCGAGTTCCTGACCGAGCTCCTATGCGAGTGGCTGAACGACGGCTTTGAGACATCCGATCACAGCGATGCGTTCCCGATGGCCTTCGCGAAGGCGGTTGCGGCCCATGTCTACATCGCCTGGATACACCCCTTCGGCGACGGCAACGGCCGCACCGCGCGACTGGTCGAGCTCGGGATACTGACGGCCGCCGGCATACCTCGGGTCGCCGCGCACCTGCTGTCCAATCACTACAACCTGACCCGCACCGTCTACTACCGGCAGCTGGAGCACGCGAGCAGGTCAGGCGGCGATCTGTGTCCCTTCCTCGCCTACGCGGCCGAGGGCTTCGTGGACCTCCTGCAGGAGGAGCTCAACCGCGTACACGAGGAGGTTCTCCAGATCGCGTGGGAGAATTACGTCCACGAGGTGTTCCGTGACCGTCCCGGAAATGCCGCCAAGCGCCAGCGAGACCTCGTGATCGCCCTCGGGCGTCACGGCAGGCCGGTCGCGCGAGACCAGATTCCAACGCTCACGCCGGCTCTTGCCTTGGCCTACGCGAGCAAGCAGGCAAAGACGGTCACGCGCGACGTCAACGCGATTGTCCAGACCGGGCTTGTGGTCCGCACGCCGCACGGATTGCGCGCGCGTCAGGACATCATGCTCGGCTTCATGCCTCGCGTCGGGGGCGAGACGCGCAAGAACGTGCTCACCGACTTCTCGACGCCGGAGGCGCGCCTCGCTACACTTTATGAAGTCCCATGAATCCCGACCGCCATTCAGGAGTTTCCAGATGAGCCCGTCCAGCGCGGATCTGCTGCGCCAGGTGAAGAGCGAAATCGACGAGGTCGACCCCTCCGAGGTCAAGGAGCTCTTGCAGGAGGGCGTCGCGATCGTCGACCTGCGCGAGACCGACGAGATCTCCTCGGGACTGCTCCCCGGCGCCAAGCACGTCCCGCGCGGCTACCTGGAGTCGCGCATCGAGGCGATCGTGCCAGACCGCGAGGCGCACGTGATCCTCTACTGCGCCTCGGGCAACCGCTCCGCCTACGGGGCCCGCACGCTGCGCGACGACCTCGGCTACGAGCACGTCCAGTCGATGACCGGCGGCATCACCTTGTGGAAGGACCGCGGCTACGAGGTCGACGTGCCGCGCACGCTCTCGGCCGAGCAGCGCGAGCGCTACTCGCGCCACCTCTTGATCGGAGAGATCGGGGTTGACGGCCAGCAGAAGCTGCTCGACGCCAAGGTCTTGCTGCTCGGCGCCGGCGGCCTCGGCTCGCCGACCGCGCTCTACCTCGCAGCCGCCGGCGTCGGCACGCTCGGGATCGTCGATGACGACGACGTGGACCTCTCGAACCTCCAGCGCCAGGTGATCCACTCCACGCAGCGCATCGGCATCCCGAAGGTCGACTCCGCCGAGGAGTCGATCCATGCGCTCAACCCCGACGTGAGGGTCGTCAAGTACCCGGTGCGCCTCGATGCGTCCAACA
Organism: Solirubrobacterales bacterium; assembly: GCA_003151895.1. Taxonomy (GTDB): domain Bacteria; phylum Actinomycetota; class Thermoleophilia; order Solirubrobacterales; family Solirubrobacteraceae; genus Palsa-744. The sequence continues at coordinate 1,065 of PLYX01000238.1, read as the reverse complement.
TCATGGAGATCATCGAGGGCTACGACGTGATCGTCGACGGGGCCGACAACTTCCCGACGCGCTACCTGCTCAACGACGCAACCGTGCGCCTGAAGATCCCGGTCGTGTCCGCCTCGATCCTCGGCTTCGACGGCCAGCTGTCGGTGTTCAAGCCCTATGAGGGCCCCTGCTACCGCTGCCTGTTCCGCGAGCCGCCGCCGGCGGAGCTGGCGCCCTCCTGCGGCGCCAACGGCGTGCTCGGCGTGCTTCCGGGCACGATGGGCCTGTTGCAGGCCACCGAGGTCGTGAAGCTGATCCTCTCCATCGGCGACCTCGCGATCGGGCGCCTGCTGCTCTACGACGCGCTCGCCGCCACGCTCACCGAGGTCAAGGTCCACCGCGACCCCGACTGCCCGATCTGCTCGCGTCCGCCGGAGGAGATCGGCGACGAGGAGATGGGCGTGTTCCCCGACTATGAGGCGTTCTGCGCCGCCGCCGGATAGGGTTCGCGACCGCGATGGCGACGATCAAGATCCCGCCGGTATTGAGGGCCTCCGTCGGTGGCGAGCGCGAGGTGAGCGCCCCCGGCGCGAGCGTCGGCGAGGTCCTCCAGGGGCTCGTGCAGGCGCACCCGGCGACTCAGACCCAGCTGTTCGGCGGCGACGGTGAGCTGAACCGCTACGTCAACGTGTACCTCAACGACGAGGACGTGCGGGTGCTCGACGGCCTGGGCACCGCGGTCGGCGAGGGCGACGTGCTCGTCATCCTGCCGGCCATGGCCGGCGGTCGACGGTGAGCCCGCGAGCCGGCGGTATCCTGAGCTGAGGCCATGAGCGTCCCGGAGCTAACCAACCGTCCCTGCGGGGGTCGCTACGGCGACATCATCGAGGCCATCGGCAACACGCCGCTGATCGAGCTGAAGCGGCTCTCGCCGAAGCCCGGGGTGCGGATCTGGGCGAAGCTCGAGTCGCGCAATCCGACCGGCTCCGTCAAGGACCGCGTCGCGCGGGCGATGATCGAGGACGCCGAGGAGAAGGCCGCGATCTCGCCCGGTCAGACGATCCTCGAGCCGACCTCGGGCAACAC
>PLYX01000150.1 GCA_003151895.1 Solirubrobacterales bacterium | reverse complement strand
CTCATCCAAGGCCCGCCGCGCCGAAGTAGAGCTGCAGTGCAAGCCACACGCCGATCAGAAGCACCGCGGGGATCTCGACGATCGTCGTGAAAAATGGGACCGCGAGGAGGGTCAGAACGCGGGCGCGCGGATAGAGCAGGAGGTAGCCGCCGAGGACGGCCGCGGTCAGGCCCGTGGCGCTGAAGAGCGGGGACGAGGGCGAATCGGCGCCCGTGAGAGCGCGTGCCGCGAGCGCGAGCAGGCTGCCGAGGAGGCAGAAGGCGCAGAAGCGCGCCCGCCCGAAGGCGCCCTCGACGCTGGGTCCGAGCAGCCCGAGGAAGAGGACGTCGAGCAGCAATGGCAGCAGTCCCGCGTGGTGGCTCGACAGAAGGTAGGAGACCAAGAGGACCGCGATCAGGATGACCGTCACGAGCGGGAAGCGCTCGCGGGGGATGTTGTCCTTGATGGGGAACATACGATTTTGGGTGGCCCCGCGCGCGCGTGTGTGCGCAGGTCCACGCTTTGCTTGTTAACTCGCCGCGTGCGCGCGCGGAGGCAGCGCATTTGCGCACACTATCCCCGGCTCCGCCGGGTCGGCGTCCCGGGCGCGGAAGCTATCCGCCGGCCGCCAGCGGTCCGACGCCAGGCCGCGGCTGGGGCACGTGCTGGTCGGCGTGGTAGGAAGAGCGCACGAGCGGTCCGGCCGCGACGTGGCTGAAGCCGAGCGCGTAGGCGGCCTCTTCGAGCGCCACGAACTCGTCAGGGTGCCAGTAGCGCACGATCGGCAGGTGGCGCTCTGACGGACGCAGGTACTGGCCGACCGTGAGCACCCGCACCCCGTGCTCGCGCAAAGTCCCAAACGTTTCCACCATCTCCTCGTGCGTCTCGCCCAATCCCACCATCAACCCGGACTTGGTGACCACCTCGCCTTCGCCCATCTCCGCGGCGGTGCGCAGCACGCGGCAGGAGCGCTCAAACTGCGAGCCGCGGCGGGCGATCGGGTACAGACGCGGGACGACCTCGACGTTGTGGTTGAACACGTCGGGCCGCTCGGCGATCACGCGCGCAAGCGGCATCTCCTGCCCCTGGAAGTCGGGCGTGAGCACCTCGATCTGACAGTCGGGCGCCTGCCGACGCACCTGTCTGATCACCCCCACGAACGCCGATGCCCCCTTATCTGGGAGGTCGTCGCGGTCGACCGAGGTGATCACCGCATGGCGCAGCCCCATGCGCGCGATCGCCCGCGCCACGCGCGCGGGCTCCAGCGGATCGTCCCAGGTGGGCTTGCCGGTCTTCACGTTGCAGAACCCGCACCTGCGCGTGCAAGTGTCACCGAGGATCATAAACGTTGCCGTACCACGCTCCCAGCACTCGCCCACGTTCGGGCAGGCCGCCTCCTGGCAGACGGTGTGGAGGTTCTCCTCTCCGATCAGGGCGGACAGCTCGCGGTAGCGCGTGCCGCCCGCGGCCGGCACTTTGAACCACGGCGGCTTGCGCTCGCGCAGCGGACGCACCTCGCTGCCGAGCACCTTCAGCACGTCCATGCCGCCGGGGTTGGAGCGCGAGCGGGTGGCGCTCATGCGATCGTCACCAGCCGACGATCGGGTGCGCCGACGCCGACGCTCTCAGGCGAGACGACCAGTGGATGGCGGTCATGGGCTTCGCAGAAGCACTGCGCCATGCGTTCGGCAAAGGCATCGAGGCCGCCCGCCGGCTCGTGGCCGAGCTCCTGCGCGATCGAGGTCATCGTCACGTCGCTCAATCCGCACGGCACGATCCAAGTGAACGGGGTGAGGTTGTTGGTCACGTTGACGGCGAACCCATGCGTGGAGACGCCGCGCGAGACGTGTACGCCGATCGAGGCGATCTTGCGGTCGGCGATCCACACACCGGTGTAGTCGATGCCCTCGTCGCAGCGGGAGCGGGCCTCGATGCCATCCTCGGCGAGTGCCGCGACGATCGCCGCCTCCATCGTGCGCAGGTGCGCGCCGATGTCGGTGACGCGCATGATCGGATAGCCGACGAGCTGCCCGGGGCCGTGGTAGGTGACCTTGCCTCCGCGGTCTGTCGGCACGATCTCGATGCCCCGCGAGCGGTAGAAGTCCTCGCCGAGCCCCAGCTCGCCGTCCGCCGCGCGTCGTCCGCGGGTGTAGACGGGCGGGTGCTCCAACAAGAGCAGTGTGTCGGGCAGCTCATCGGCCTGACGTCGTGCCTGGACGTCGGCCTGAATGGCGAGCGCGTCGCGGTAGGGAACCGTGCCGAGGCGGCAAACCCACAGCCCGTCCAAGCGGGAGACGCTGTCGGTATGTGTGTGGTGGGCGACTGCCATTGAGCTTCTCCAGCCTAGCCACCTAGAGCGTCAGCGCCGCAGGCTCTTCAAGCAGCTCGCGGATGCGCGCTAGGAACAAGGCCGCGTCTGCTCCATAGAGGATGCGGTGGTCGCAGGCGAGCGTGACGCTCATCGTGTGGCGCGCGACGATCTGCCCGTCGCGCACGACCGCGCGTGGCGCAACCGCGCCGATCGCGAGGATCGCGGCCTGCGGCGGGTTGACGATCGCCGTGAAGCCGGCGATCCCGTACATGCCGAGGTTGGAGACGGTGAACGTGCCGCCGCTCAGCTCGGGCGGCGTGACCGTTCCGTCGCGCACCCGCTCGGCCAAGGCGCGCGTCTCGCGGGCGATCTCGCCGAGCGCCTTCGTGTCGGCGTCGAACACGGTCGGCACGACGAGCGCGCCTCCGGTCGGATCCTCAGAGGCGACGGCCACCGCTACGCCCACGTTGACGCGCGAATGCAGCTCGAAGCGGCCGTCGCGGTAGCTGCCGTTCGCGCGCGGGTGCTCGCGCAGGGCGAGCGCGCACGCCTTGACGATCATGTCGTTGTACGTGGGCGCGTCAATGTGCGACAGCCTCTTGAGCTCCGCTCGCAACTCGACGCAGCGCTCCATGTCAATATCGGCCGTCAGCGTGAAATCTGGGATCGTCGCCTTGGACTCGGCCATCCGTCGCGCGATCGTGCGCTGCGTGCGCGTGAGCTCGACCGTGCTCGCCTCGCCCTTGGCCGCCGCGATCTCGTCTGTCGCGGGCGCCGGTTGTGCGGTGGCGGCCTCCACGTCGGCCTTGACGATACGTCCGCCCGGGCCGCTTCCTGCGAGCGTTCGCAACTCGACGCCTGTCTCACGCGCTATGCGTCGAGCCAGGGGAGATGCCTTTACGCGATCCTCGTGCGGAGCGGGCGAGGGCGAGACATCGACGACCGCATGCGGCGCCTCCTCGACCAAGATTGGTTGCGTGGAGGGTGGGCCCTCGCCATCCGGCTCCCCGATCCGCGCGATCAGCTCGCCGACGGCCAGCGTGTCGCCCTCGGAGGCGACGGTTTGCAGCACTCCCTCGCAGTCTGACTCGTAGGTCATCGCGGCCTTGTCGGTCTCGATCTCGACGAGCTCTTCGCCGCGCTGAACATGCTCTCCGTCTTGCTTGAGCCAGCGCAACACGGTGCCCTCCTCCATCGTGTCGGACAGGCGAGGCATCACGACGTCGGTCATCGTCGGGCCTCCGATATCTCCGCCTGCTCGACCGGACGTTGGCCGTCCGAGACGCTCGCGCCATCGCGTCCCATCAAGCTCAGCGCGGCACGCACGATGTGGGGCTCGTGTGGGAATGCGATCTCCTCCAAGGGCTTGGAGTAGGGCATCGGGGTATCGGCGCCGCTGACGCGCACCACCGGCGCGTCGAGGTCGTCGAATGCCTGTTCGGATATGAGCGCCGCGAGGTTGGCGCCGACGCCGCCGTGGGGCCAGCCCTCCTCCACGACGACACAGCGGTTGGTCTTCGCCACCGACTCGAGGATCGTGTCGAGGTCGAGCGGGCGCAGCGTGCGCGGGTCGATCACCTCCGCGTCGATGCCGTGCTCGGAAGCGAGCTGCTCGGCGGCGCGCTCGGCTGTGAGCGCCATCCGCGAGACGCCCACGATCGTGACGTCATTGCCGGTGCGCACGACGCGCGCGCACCCGAAGGGCAGCGGCTGCGCGTCGT
>PLYX01000100.1 GCA_003151895.1 Solirubrobacterales bacterium | reverse complement strand
CATCGATCACCGCGACCGACGGCAACGCGATCGCCGCCCGCATCAGCGCCGCGACTTGCGCTCGCCCGACCTCGTAAAACGACTCCAGGACATAGACGCACTCCGCCAACAGGAGATCGGGCAGAAACAGCCGCTCGCCGTCGGCCAACGCCGCGGTCGCCCGCGCAGCCATCTCCGGCGGGTCGCCCGTGAGATGCCGAACGAGGACGTTCGTATCAAGGAAAGCGCTCAGCGACGCTTCTCAGCGCGCACCCGACGCGTCTGACGCAGAACCTCATCCCACGGCGTACCCCGCTTGGCCACCGGAATGACAACCGATCCGGCCATCTCTATGAAGTCCGGCGTCTTGGCGACGATCGCCCGCTTACGCTCAAGGCGAAATACGAGCTGATCGCCCTCGTGAAGCTCCAGCGCATCTCGAACCACCTTCGGAATCGTGACCTGCCCCTTCGACGTCAAACGTGCCAAAGCATCCATCCGAGTTCTCCTTACTTGCTTGAACCAGTAAGGATACCAGTCTTGCGCCAAGAAGCTGACCATGGTCGGTGTGACGCCGTAGGGTATGACCTCTACCACCTTCAGGCGCGGTTGGGCGTAGGTCACCTAGCGTCCCGAGCGGCAGAGTCAGACGCCCCGCCGGCGTCCGCGAGCGCATCGCGACCCTCGGACCGCAACGCATCTCAGAAGTCTGCGCCGCGCTCGCCGCGTCCGTGGACTGCTGAGCAAGGACCCCGCCATGCCGGAGCGCGGCTGGGATTCGCTCCACCCGCCGTTCGGCCCCGCTTTGTGACCCGGCCGGGTTGCAATTCGTACGGGTTCAGGCCCCCACGCCGAATACCGTCGCAGTCGCGGACTACTCTCGATCGACCCGATCCCAACGCCGCGCGCAGGGAGGCGCCACAGTGGCCGTCGATCTCAACCACCTCACCCTCAGCGGATGCCTGACGCAGGATCCGGTGCTTGAAACGCTCCCGTCCGGCAAGGTCGTGTGCGATCTGCGCGTGGCGTGCGCGTACCGCTCGCGCGACGAGACGACCGGCGCGTGGCGCGACTGGACCGACCGCCTGCCGGTGCGCGCGTTCGGCTTCCAGGCCAGGACCGCCGCCGACCACCTGCGCAAGGGCCGGCGCGTGGCGATCGTCGGACGGATCAGCACGCGCAGGATCTGCGAGCCCGGCGCCGAGCCGCGCTGGGCTGTCGAGGTGATCGCGCAGACCGTCCAGTTCGCGGAGCGGCCCGCATGAGGGTGTGCGAGCAGTGCGCGTCCCGCGGCGCGCTGCTGGCGAGCCTCGCGCCCGCGATCGAGCGTTTGCGGTTGAACCGCTGGGAACTCATCGGACTGCTACCCGCAAACGAAGCGCGCCTGCTCGACGCAGTGGGTGCGCGCACGACGCGGCTCGGGCGCACGCGCCACAACGGAAGATCCGTGCGCGCAGAGTCACAGGCGCTCCGCACCCAAGGCGCGCGATCCGCCTCGGATGCCCGCAGCGCGCGATCTTCGCCGCAGGCCGGCGTATGCCGCCACGACCCGCGCTACCCCGCGCGCCTGGCCGAGCTGGAGTGTGCGCCCGCGGCGCTGCACATCGCGGCCGAGCAGCCTGGATTGCTGCTCGATCTGTTGGCGCACCCGGTCGTGGCGATTGTTGGCAGCCGCGAATCGACTTACTACGCCCGCGACACCGCAACCGCGCTGGCCCGCGACTTGGCTGGCGCGGGAATGACCGTGATCGGCGGCCTCGCCGAAGGCATCGAGACCGCCGCGCAGCACGGCGCGCTCGGCGCGGGCGGCAAGACGATCGCCGTGATGGCAAGCGGACCGGACGTGGCATACCCGATCCAGAGCGACCGCCTACACGCGCGCGTGCGCGAGCGGGGCGCCGCCGTCTCCGAGCTTCCCTTCGGCTTTCGCCCACCCCAGCCGTGGTGCTTTCTGGCCCGCAACAGGATCATCGCCGCCCTCGCGGACGCCGTGATCGTCGTGGAGGCCGGGGCGAGCGCCGGCACCCTCTTCACCGCCGAACTCGCCTGCCGCCTCGGCCGCGAGGTCGGCGTCGTCCCCGGCCGCACGAGCGACTCCTGCGCGCGGGGATCGAACGCGCTGCTGCGCGACGGCGCCCAAGTAGTCCTCGACGCCCAGGACGCGCTCGGGCTGGTGGGGGCTGGTTTGACCGGCCCGCCGCGGTGCGTGAGGTCGTTGGGGCGTTGAGTGGCTGGCGAGCCGTCCCACAGGGTCGGGAAGCTGGTGCGCCATGTAGGCAGCGGCGGTCAGTTTCTCCCACCAGTGGCCTCCCACGCCCTCGGTCGCGTCCCCCAGGACGAAGGCCCGTGAACGCGGCGACCTGCAACCAGACCGCGAACGACGGGCAGGCCAGCTTGCGGGCGTGCGCGATGATCTCCCAAACCTTCTGCTCGGTAGGCGGTTGCTGGTCGCTCTCCCTGCGCCACCGAGGGCTTGGCCTCGCCCATGAGCCTGCGCAACTCCGCCTCGGCCTGCGCGCCCGTCAGTCCCTCGCGGCTTCCACGCGGGCGCTTGACGCCCAGCCGGCGGTTGACCCACCGGCCGTTCGCCCACCACGTGCCGTAGAACGTCTCCCGGCCCGCGCTGTCCCTGCGCACGTACACGCGCCCGCTCCCGTATGAGCGGCGCGGCGCCATCAAGCACCACCCGCAAGCTCTGCGCGTGGCGTCGGAGAGGAAGCCTTCGATCTCACAAGCGCGCCATCTCGCGGTCCTAATCTGTCGCTCAGCGCCCGCGAGCCGGGGATCCTCGTCCATCATGTCTGTCCGGTCGTTGCCGTTGCTCGCTGCGCGTGCTGGACATCGCGTGAGCCGGTAACTGCGAGGACAGGCCCTTCGAGGTGCGGTGGACGTCGCTGGGCGGCGGACGCGCAGATCGCGGGTGAGCCGGTGGCTCGCAAGCGGATCGAAGGGCCGTCAAGGTGCGTGGCGCGAGGACCGGTCGAAGCCTCCGCGGGAGGCGATCTGGTCGTACCGTGAGCGCTAAGACTGGTGCTGTCGGGACACGCCCGACGCACGATGGCGCGATTGGCCCTGACCGCTTTGCGATCCTCTCCGCGCACGTCGCGCTTCGTGGAACCGATGATCACGCAGGATCAGCCGCTCGAGGTCTGTCAATTGCTTCTCGTGCAGTGTGGCCGGGAGGCCCTTCACCAGCTCCTCGACGATCGCGCTCGCCGAGGAACCTAACTGCTCGGACGTCGGTCGCCTTGGTCCTCCACGAACGGCGGCCAGGCGGGGTCAATGCCCTCGCTGCGCAACAGCTCCGCTTCGACCGCGAGGATGTCCTGCACGCGCTGATCCTCACCAAGCATGTATCCGCCGGGGCGGGTCACTCGCTCCATCCCGTCACCCTCCTCATGAGATCGTAGATTTCCTTCTCCAACCATGATGGCTTGCCAACACTCCCTCTGCGACGCCGGGCAACAAGCAGAGCGTAGACCTCGGCGACCAACTCGTGGGTGTACTGGCTACGAGGGTACCCACCACGACGGATGACCTCGCGAACACCCTCCGGGACCAGGCCGAGCAGCCGCTCGCCGGCAGCGATGTCCTCCTGGGAACAGCGTTCCACGCCCAGCGCGTGTCCCCACTCATGCCACGCGATACGCGCGATGAACGCCTCATACGTCCCCCTGTCCAAGCCGGCGAGCTTCGCGTGACCCACGTCTATCAACATGATCCGCAACACAGGGAGCCACACGCCCAGCGCGCGATCAAGCTCCCCGCGAGCCGCCCGGTCGAGCGCGGGGTGACCGCCTGAGCGCAGGAACCCCTCAATTATGCCGATGTCCCAGTT
>PLYX01000071.1 GCA_003151895.1 Solirubrobacterales bacterium | reverse complement strand
CCGGTACGGGGACTGAACGGTTACTTAAATGACCTCCTGAGCAGGGCTTTTCAGTGGTTGTATAGGTCACCCACATGGTGATGGATGAGCAGCCGGTTGTGAAGCCTGATTCGTTGCGGGTCGCCTTCGACGATGAGCGGTTGGTTTCCGATGCGGGGCTGATGCTGCCGGCGAGTCTGGCGGGACGCCTTGGGATCGAGGCGCTGGTCAACGAGACGGTCGATCTCTCTCCTCGCACGGGCGGGGCATTGCCGGGCCGCAAGGTGATGAGTCTGGTCTCCGGGATGCTCGCCGGTGGGGACTGCATCGATGACATGGACGTGTTGCGCGCGGGCAGCACGGGGCTGGTGCTCGGACACGATGTGATGGCGCCTTCGACGCTGGGGACGTTCCTGCGCGCGTTCACCTTCGGGCATGTGCGCCAGCTGGACCGGGTACTCGACCAGACGCTCGCACGAGCGTGGCAGGCGGGCGCTGGTCCCGGCGATCAGCGGCTGGTGATCGACATCGACTCCTTCATTGGCGAGGTGTGCGGCTATCAGAAGCAGGGTGCCGGCTACGGGTACACCAGGAAGCTGGGCTACCACCCGCTGCTCGCGACGCGCGCGGGGAGCAGCGAGGTGCTGCACATCCGTAACCGCAAGGGCTCGGCGAACACCCAACGCGGCCAACAGCGTTTCCTGGATGAGCTGCTGGCGAGGGTGCGCCGCGCCGGGGCGACCGGGACGATCCTGGTGCGTGGCGACTCGGGCTTTGAGAAGGAGAAGGTGTTCAAGAAGCTTGACGGCCAGGGGGTCGAGTTCTCGATCGGCGTCAAGCAGCACAAGGGCGTACGCGACGCGATCGATGAGATAGGCGAGGATGAGTGGCAGCCGCTGGAGGACTATCCCGACACGGGCGAGGCGCAGATCGCCGAGAGCACACTGAACGGCTGGCGGCTGATCGTGCGCCGAGTTCGCACACTGGGCGAGCAGGGTCAGCTGTTTGACACCTGGCAGCACTTCGCGTTTGCGACCAACCGCACCGAGCCACTCACGGTCGTGGAGTCAGAGCACCGCGAGCACGCCGTCGTGGAGCTCGCGATCCGCGACCTGAAGGACCAGGCGCTCGCGCACTTCCCACCCGGCAACTTTCACGCCAACAGCGCCTGGTGCGTGATCGCGGCGCTCGCGCACAACCTCGGCCGCTGGACTTCCATGATCGGCCTGCCCGACCAAATGGGGCGCACCGCGGCCACCCGGCGCCGGCGACTGTTCCAGATCCCCGGCCGGCTGACCCGCACCGCCAGGCAATGGACGCTTCACCTACCCGCCCGCTGGCCCTGGCGAGAACAGTTCAACCAGGCGCTGGAGCGCATCCGCGCGCTCCCAGCCGCGGCCTGAACACCCCAACCCACACCGAACACCCCGCAACATTCCGCCCAGCAGCCCCGGCCGGCTCCGGCTGCCTGAAAACGACACTTCGCGCCCGCCCGACACTCCACCGGCGTCCCTCAACAGCCACCAGCACCCCAGCCCGGCGGCCTCACCCCCGATCCGGGGCACCAATCCCCCGATCGCCGCCCTCCACGAGGTTATGCGGTGGATTCAGGCTCAGAGAGCCCAAGGACTGGCGAAGGGTAGTTCGCGCCAAAGATGCGCGCTACGAGTTTCAGCGATCTGCTGCTTGCGCTGGATCCGCGCCCGGAGGTCCGCTTCCGTGTCATCAGCTTCCACGGTCGCGTCAAGGCAGCTCGCGAGTTCAGTGCCGACGCGCCCGGCGTGATCGCGTGGATGTCCGCCCACGCCACTGGACGGAAGCGGCACGTTCGCTCATATCGATCTATCGTCGTCAACGAACTCCCCCACCCGGGCTAGGGCGTCGACGACATCGGCGATATCTCCCGCCGTGTTGGGCAGCCCGCTGAAGCGTTCGCGCAGCCAGGCCGTGTGCTCGAGCTCCTGAAGGCCTCCTTCGAGCGCCGCGAGCCGCGCGACCAGCTCGTGCTGGCCAATTGCCAGCAAGCGCGGCATGATGCCGTCGCGTACGAGCGCGAGATGCGAGCGAAGATCCTCCACCACCTCGCTCAGCTCGCCCAGATCCTGTGTCGCGCGAACTGCATCAGCGAGCGTCCTGAGCGCCTCGGGGAGGGCTCCGCGACCCCCGAGGTTCATCGTGTATGGATCCGCCGCGGGCGGGCGGGGTGCCGGTAGCAGCAGGTACACGTCCAGGCCCGCGCGGATGATTGCGAACCGCAACGCGGCAGTCGTCTCGGCTGACACCAGCTCCCAGCGACGCGCCCGCTCACGCTCAACGAGTACGTCCACGATGAAAACCACCAGCAGGACGCTCGCGAGCACGCCTGCGATCTCGGCCAGCAGGCTGGTCGCGAAGGACTTGGCGTCGAGCGCGAAGCCCCCGGCGAGCGCAAGGACGACGACAGTCACAGCCGCCGCTGCGAGCCTCCTCGGCGATGCGCGCGCGAGCATGGCTGGCATTATCTCTGGCGGATGAGCGCACGCGAGGGCAAGCCCCATTCCGTACCCGGTCATCGCCACCATGTCGTGCCCGTGATCGTCGCGAGCCTGAGCGTGGCGAGCCCCGACGGGTCGGCGCAGCGCTTGCCGGAGGCGATGGTGATCACGCTCGACGTTGACGCGGTGCCGGGCCTGCGTGATGTCTTTGACCGGCAGCGCGCGGGCGAGGATTTCGACGTCGTCTCACGCTGGGGCGCTGCCGTCGACAAGGAGGGGGGCGAGGCGCCGATAGTCCTCGTGGACTTCTACCTTCCCGAGGTGGACCTCGGGGTCGAGATCGCAGTCGACGTCGACAAGTATTCAGACTCGCTGGTGGCGGGCATCCGCTCCGGGAAGGTGGTCCTGATCGATCCCGAGCTTGCGCAGGTCCTGCAGAAAGAGGACATCTCAACGGCGCTCGACCGATACAGGCCGCTGGTCGTGCAACCACCCGACCCGACCCCGGCGATCGGGGTTCTGCAGCAGCGCCACGACTTCCCGCGGGAGGCTTATGAGCCCGAGCGTAGAGATGTGACCCCCGAGACGAGCAAGGCTGAGCTTGCGAGCTTCATCGAGGGGGCCAAGAGCGTCAGCGTGCTCGCTGTGCAATATCACCACGATGGGACGCCGACGATCGTGCTCGTCGACCCGGAGACGCCGGCGATTCGCGACACGCTCCCAGAGGACGCTCATGTCGAGGGGCGCTGGGGTTTGCTGGCCGGCGCCGAGCACAACGTGATGCGTTTCGACGCATTCGCCGAAGGCGTCGCGCTGGGCCGTTGGCTGCTCCTCGATCCTTCCGAGAGCGTCGTGCGGGCTGGCGCGTCAGGCGCACACACCGTGATGCTGATCTCCGAGCGCCCCAGCGCGAATCAGCAGGAGGCCGAGCACCAGTGGCGCGAGGGCGTGGCCGTATGGGTCCCCCACGTCGAGGTATTTCGAACGCTACTGAGCAACCTTTGAGGCCCTCGACCCTGAGCTAACCAAGATCTGAACAGGCCTTGCGGGATGGCGGGATCGAGGGTCTCAAGGGCCTGGGCCGAGGCTGCGGGGCGCGAACGGAGCAACGTAGAGACCGATAATTCGGCTTCGGACGACAGCTCCGTCCTGCCCACGCGCGATGCTTTCAAGGTGAAGCTGCCATACGCAACCGAGCTCGATGCGCTCAACGACACCTACGCCCAGGCGCTTAAGGCCGGTGTGGACGGGCTGATGCGCGCTCTCGCGGAGCTCGGGCGCGGCCCCGCAGTGTTCGTAGGGTCCGGCGGCACGATGGCGCTCGCGGTTCTCGCAGGCCGCCTGCACGAATGCTTCGCCCGCGCGCCCGCGCGTGCGTGCACCTCGCTTGAGCTACTCGATCTGCCCCAGCTGGAGCGGCGCGGGGCGATGCTGATCTCCTCCTCGGCCAAGCACCCAGACGCGCGAAGGGCGCTCGGCGAGTTCCGCCGGGGACGCTTCGATCCCGCCGTGCTCGCCACGCATCGCCCGGCGCGGGATCTCGAGCCGCTTGCCGGGCCCGACACGGAGATCATCCAGCTGCCAGCGCTGGCGCGGCCCGACGGGTTCCTAGCGACCGGCAGCATCATCCAGATCGCGGTGCTGCTGCTGCGCTGCTACCTGAAGGACCTGGTGCTACCCCCGCGGCTGGCGGTGGCGCCGCAGGAGCCGCCGTTGCGGGAAGAGGTGCTGGTGCTCGCGGCGCCCGCGCTGATGAGCGTCGCGGTCGACCTTGAGGTACGCCTCGTTGAGAGCGGCCTTGCGGCGGTGCAGGTCACCGACCACCGCAACTTTGCTCACGGTCGCCACACCGGTTTTGCCAGGCGCTCGCATCGCGTCAGTGTGATCGTCCTCAGCGACCCGGACTCCGCAGCTCTCGCCGACGGCACGGCGCAGGCGCTGCCGGCGCAGGCGGATGTACGCCGCTGGCATGTAGAGGCGCCGTGGCCACGGGCCGTGATCGAGCTACTGAACCGCTCGATCCATCTCGCGGGCGCTGCGGGCGTCGCTGCAGGGATCGACGTCGCAAGGCCCGCGGTCCCTGCGTTCGGACGGCGGCTGTATCGCCTGGCGCTGGGGGGGCGCGTCCCCGCCCAGGCGGCTGGCGGGGTAGAGCGCAAGATGCTTGCACTGGGAGCGGGTGAGGACGGGGAGACCCGCGACCTCTACACGGCCGCCGCGGCCGAATGGGCAGCCGCACTGGCCGATGCCCGCTTCGCGGGGCTCGTGCTCGACTATGACGGCACGGTGTGCTGGACCAGCCGGCGCTTTGAGCTTCCCGACCTCGCGGTACGCACTGCGCTGCAGGGCCTGTTGGAGCGAGGCATGATGCTCGGGATCGCAAGCGGACGCGGGACCTCGCTGCACCGCGACCTGCGGCGCTGGCTGCCAGCGGGGCTGTGGCCAGGGGTCATCCTAGGCCTCTACAACGGAGCGGTGCCGCTGCGGCTGGATGAGAAGCTCGGGGATCTGCGTGCACCGAGCGCCTGGAGCGAGGCGGTCAGCGAGGCGCTCACAGAGCTCTCGCTTCGGGGACGGCTGGCTGTCGAGGCGCGCGGCACACAGGTGAGCATCTCCGTCAGCGAGGGTCGCCTGCATCACGGTCGCCTGCGCGAGATGGTCGGTGAGCGCCTCGCCGACGCGGACGTGGCGGCGCAGGTGCTCGCCTCCGGGCACAGCGTCGATGTGCTGCAGGCGGCCACGAGCAAGGCACTGATCGCCCAGATGGTGCAGCGGCAAGCGGGCGGGGCCGTGCTGGCGGTCGGCGACCAGGGGCAGATCGGCGGCAACGACCATGCTCTGCTCGCCCACGCACGATTCACCCTCACGGTCGATCGATGCTCGGCTGACCCCTCGCGCTGCTGGTTCGCAGGGGACGGGCAGAAGATCGGGCCCGAGCTGCTTTTGAGGCACCTGAAGGCGTTGCGCAGGCTACGCGACGGTTTCGCGCTGCGAGGGGTCACGCCGCTATGAGGTCAGAGCTCGCGGAGGAGCTGCTGGGAACCCTGATGGGATGGGATCGCGCGGTGTTCGCCGAGCGGGTGCGTCGCCTGGAGGCACTCGCGACCTACAAGTGGGATGAGTATGCGAACTTCAGCCCCGGGATGAAGTTCTTCGAGAGCCTGGCGGCCTGGCTTAACCAGTTCAAGGAGCCTGCCGATCGGGCCTGCGCGCTGGAGTTCGTGCTCGAGCGGCTGCTGTTCGTCTCCGAAGCAGAGATGACGCATCTGATCGAGCTGGTCTACGCCGACCATATCGAGCCGGTGCTGTGCGAGCGGGTGGCGCGGGAGACCGGCATCTCGGCTCTGCGGGTCGCCGAGTTGGTGGGGCATCCGAACTTCGCGACGTTGCGGCGGCGGCTGCTGGTGCTCGGCGCATCCGACGGCGCGCGGCTGGACCGGCTGCGACGCTCGGCGCCGTTCCTCTCCCACGAGCAGTTCCTGCAGAGCTGTGAGCCGCCCGGCGATCTCGTCGAGCCGATGTGCAAGAAGCTGCTCGGGGCCCTGGAGAAGCAAGAGTTGCAGGCGGCCGGCAGCTTCGCGCACATCTTTCTGATTGACGATTTCGCGGGGAGTGGACGGACGCTGCTGCGCGAGGAGGATGGCGCGTTCGTCGGCAAGCTCGCGAAGCTCTCGGTGGCGATCGAGCGGCTGACCGAGCAGAAGCTACTCGCGCGGGACGCCGAGGTCACGCTGGTGCTGTATGTAGCCAGCGAGCAGGCGCTCGAGCATCTGAACGGCGTCCTCGCCGCCAGCGAGCTGCCGGCGTGGGAGGTACGGGTGGTGCAGCGGCTGCCCGCCAGCGTGCGTGTGGATCAGAGCGACCCACCGTTCGCGGAGCTCAACGAGCGTCTCTATGACAAAGCGCTGAACGACGAGCACAAGGGAGAGGCACCGCTCGGCTATGCGCGGTGCGCTCTGCCGCTCGTGCTCTCCCACAACACCCCGAACAACTCCGTGAGCCTTCTGTGGGGCGACACCACCCAGGAGCGAGAGAGCCTCAAGCGTCACGCGCTCTTTCCGCGCTATGAGCGTCATCATCGGGACCGACCATGAGATCCTACACAAACCCGTTTCGCTCCCGCACCTCCGAGCAGGTCGCCCACCAGGGCTTGGACCGGTATCTGCGCACGTTCGGCGCGGACGCGCTGGACCTGCTACCCGACGGGCTGTGGGACCGCCCGGTGCTGATCCGTAGCGCCCCGGGCGCCGGGAAGACCTCGCTGCTGCGCGCCGTGAGCGCCCAGGCGCTCGCCGCGCTGTGCAGCCGTGGCTCGGCGAACGAGGAGCTGCTCGGGCGCCTGCGTGCGATGGGGGCGCTGGATGAGCAGGGACGCCCGGGGGTGGTGGGCTTTCGGGTGGCGCTGGCGCGCGACTTCCGCGGGATCGTCGATCTGGAGAGCGAGCCGGCGCTCGCGCGGCGCACGTTCCTGCGGCTGCTCGACGCACGGATCATCGCCGCGTTCTGCGAGTCCGCGACATGCCTGCTCACAGCGGACGGCGCGGGCGACGGCGCGGTCAGGGTCGTGGCGGACGGAGAGGGCGAGCAGGCGCTGGAGCGCCTCGGCGGCCCGGAGCTCTCGGGATTGCGTGCGTGGGCGCGAGCGAGCGAGGCGGAGATCCTCGACCGGCTCGACTCAGTGCTGCCGCACGAGGACCAGATGGACGGCCACGCCGCCCTCTACAGCCTGCGGGCACTCAGCGGCGCGCGGCTGCACACCGACGGGCAGGAGCGCACGCTACGACCGCTCCTGCTGCTCGATGACGGCCAGGAGCTCGCGCCGAGCCAGCGAACGCTGCTGTTGGACGCCCTGCACGACCGTGAGCTAACCCTCGCGCGGTGGTACACCGAGCGCTACTCGGCAATGGAGCCCGAGGATCTCGTGGGCGACGGTGAGCCGCGGCGTAGCAGCCTGCCGGTGTGGCTGGAGCGCGAAGCCACAAGGATGGGCTCGGTCACACGCCGCGGAACACACACGCGGCGCTTTGAGAAGCTGCTCGCCGATATCGCCTGGCGGCGCGCGACGACACCGCTGTTGCAATACGACGATGAGGAGCGGCCGTTTGTGGAGCTGCTGGACGTCGAGGACGCGCAGGCGCTGGACGCCCGGGCGCAGCGCGCGAGCGACGCGATCAGCGAGCGTCTGCGGGAGCGGGTCGCTGGGAGCGAGCGTTACGCCGCCTGGTTCCAGGAGGCCACGAAGCTCGAGCCGCTGGCGGCCGCCACCCGCTGGCGTGAGCTTGAGATCCTGATCGGCCGCGACCAGGACCGTCCGGAGATGGGACTCTTTGAGCTGCAGCTCAGCGATGAGGAGCTGCGGACACGGTCGAGCACCTCGATCAGGGAGGCGGCGGAACTGTGGCTGAGACGCGAGTTCGGTCTCCCCTACTACTGGGGCTCACGACGACTGTCCAAACTCTCGGCGGAGAACATCGAGCAGTACCTGAACCTGTGCGCGGACATGTTCGATGAGATGCTGGTTGGGATCACGCTGCGCCAGGGTGCGGTGGTTGGACGGCTGCGCCAGGACGCGGCACTGACCGCCGCAAGCGACCAGTTCTGGTCGGAGATCCCGGACAGGCGGATCGGCGGGCGGGCGATCCAGCAGCTGCTGCGCCACATCGCAAAGCTCTGCCGCAGCGAGACCTACCGGCCGAAGGCCCCCTACGCCCCCGGGGTCACGGGCACGGCGCTGAGCATGCGCGACCGGGCGCGGCTGCTCGACCCTGAGACCCGCGCGCGCATGCCGGGCGCCGAGGCGCTCTTTCAGACGCTGCATGGTGCGATCGGGCATAACCTGCTGCGAGCCCACAAGGACCGCTCGGTCAAGAACGACATGTGGATGGTGCTCTACCTGAACCGTTTGACGTGCGTGAGGTATGGGCTTCCGCTGGGCTACGGCGGCTTTCGCGAGCGGTCCCTGGATGAGATGTGCCGCTGGATGCTCGATGACACCGAGGACCTCACCGAGCCTGCGGTGCAGGAGTCCCTGGACATCGCGTGATGCGCTGGGAGCACCCGCTGCTACTGGGCCAGGACGCGCTCGCGCAAGCGTGGGGTGAGGGCCGCCGATGGGCCACTGTTGTTCGTCGCCGGGGCGGGCTTTGACCCGCGTGCCACGGCGGTGCTCGAGCGACTTGTGGAGGTGGCCAAGCGGCGGGTGGATGGCCTCTTGATCGCGCTGCCCGAAGACGCGACGGACCTTGCGGTGCGCCCGCTGGCGGCGGCTAACCGCACGCGGATCGGCGAGCTGATCGCGCTCACCGGCGGGGAGCTAAACGAGCAGCCGCTGCCGGACTTCCATGACGCGGGTGCCCTGGGGCGGTTGGTCAGCCACGAGTTTCAGCGCAGCGGGCTGCTCGAGGCCTACGGCGAGGTGGTGCTCGAGGTATCGGCACTGCCGCGGTCGGTGTTCTTCCCGTTGATCCGCGGGGTACTTTTGCGTGCGCACCTGCCGAGCACCGACAGGCGACGCTGGGACGGTGACCTGCACGTGGCGGTGTGCGAGAACCCGCAGGCAGATGAGAGCATCCTCGAGGAGGGCACGAGCGCGATGGGTCCGATCGGCGGGTTCGCGCGGAGCGCTGCGGTTGGGGAGACCCCACCCGTGACGAGGATCTGGGTTCCGGTGCTCGGGGAGCGCGCGGTGGCGCGGGTGCGCCGGCTGCATGAGGAACTGGAGCCGAGCGAGACCTGCCCGGTGCTGCCGTGGCCGGCGGCTGACCCCCGCAGGGGTGACCGGCTGCTGCTGGAGTACCGTCAACTGCTGTTCGAGGACATCGCTTTGGAGCCGCGGAACGTGATCCACGCGGCTGAGCGCAACCCGTTTGACCTGTACCGCACGATTGGCCGCCTACACGACCGCTACCGTGAGTCCTTGAGCCCCCTGGGGCCTGTCGCCATGGTTCTCTCCTCGCACTCCTCTAAGCTGCTCTCTCTCGGAGTGCTGCTGACCGCCTATGAGCATGAGCTCGAGGTTCAGCACGTCAGCCCAGGGACCTACGGTCTTCACGACGGCGCGGAGGGGTTGCGCGATCAGGATGAGATATTCGACGTGTGGCTGACCGGGGAGCCCTACCGGTGAGCGTGAAGGCGAGCGTGGTGTGCGCGGGCTACATGCCGCTGGATGTGATCGTGACCGAGGACGGGCGGGTGGCGCGTCGTGCGGGCGGCACGGCGGCGAACGTGGCGGCGATCCTCGCGTTCCTCGGCTGGAACGCGAGCCTGGCGGGACAGACCGGCGATGATGCGGCCGGCGCAACGCTGACGGGAGACCTCGCGTCTGCTGGGGTCGATGTGGCGCATGTCCACCGGGCTGTGGGGGTTGCCACGCCGCGGCTCATCCACAGCGTCCGTTGGGACGGGCATTCCTTCCGGTGGAGCTGCCCGGCGTGCCGGGAGCGGCTGCCCCGCAGTCGGCCGCTGACGCTTGAGCAGGCCCAGCGCTTGATCGTGGCTGTGCCGCAGGCGTCGGTGTACTTCTTCGATCGTGCCAACGCCGGCACGCTCGCGCTGGCCGAGCACTACGCCGAGCACGGCAGCGTGGTCGTGTATGAGCCCTCGGTGCCGGCCAACGCCGCGCTGTTGCGCCGCGCGGCGAGCGTGGCGGATGTGATCAAGCACAGCGATGACCGCTCAGTCGGCGGCCTTGAGGATCTCGCGGTCAGCCCGCGGGCGGGTCAGGTCAGGATCGTCACGCATGGAGCGCAAGGTCTTGAGCTGCGTGTCGGGGACGGACGTCCGCGCAGGCTGCCCGCCCTACCGGCGCGCAGCGTGGACAGTGGCGGGGCGGGAGACTGGACGACCGCCGGGTTGCTCGCGCGGGCGGTCGGCCCCGGCGGGCTGGAGCGCGGCGGGCTTGATGAGGCGCTTCGGTTCGGGCAGGCTCTTGCGGCGCTCAGCTGCGCTGTGCCGGGCGCGCGGGGCCTGATGGGTCTCACGCGACGTACGGTGCTGCACCGTGCCAGGACTGTGCAGGCCGACGGTGGGCTAGCGCGCACGCTGCGGGTGAAGGTGGCGCCCCCACCGCCGGCGCCTACGGGCGCGTGCGTGGTTTGCCTGATGCCGCTGACGGCGGTGGGGGTCTCAAAGCGCCGGGCAGCCTAGTCCGAAGTTCCCGTGAGTGATGTTGCGGGATCTGCTTCTGCGCTTGGGTTTTCGCGCTGAGGGTGCTGTCCGGGTCGTGTCTACGTGGTGAGGGGTGCGTGTTCGGCGAGGTCCAGCGCGTGGGCTTGGAGGCTGGTGGGTTGGGCGAGCTTGTGGAAGGTGGCGTCGGCGTGTTGGAGGCGGATCGTGTTGCGGGTGAGGGTCGCCGGAGCCTGTCAAGTCGATTGAGACACTTGGTCGTCGAATTTAGTGAGCAGCCTCCTCTGTGGTCGGTTTGTTGATCCAGGCGGCTGTCGGCAGCGCTGGTGGCCGTGGTGGCTGGCGGACGAACCGCTCGGGTGTCGCGGTGTAGGCGGCGGTGAGGACTCGCTGGCGTTCGGCGTGGAGTTCTTGGGCGCGGCCGTGGTGGACGGCGGCGGGGGTCATCAGGCCGATCCCGGAGTGGCGGTGCTGGTGGTTGTACCA
>PLYX01000195.1 GCA_003151895.1 Solirubrobacterales bacterium | reverse complement strand
AGCAGGTGGTGGTCTTGCCGTGCGCCCCGGCAACCGCGATCGTGCGACGCAGCGCCGTCAGCTCCGCGAGCAGCTCGGCTCGGGGACGGTCGGCCAGGCCCCGCTCGCGCGCGGCGGCGCGCTCGGGGTTGTCGGCCGGGACGGCGCTCGAGTGGACCAGCTCGACGTCTGCGCCGCTCGGCACGTTGGCGGCATCGTGGCCAATCCGCGCGTCGAGCACGCCCTCGCGACGCAGGCTCTCCAAGTACGGTGTCGAGGCCCTGTCCGAGCCGCTGACTGTAGCCCCGAGCGCGTGCGCGGCGCGCGCGTAGCCGCTCATGCCCGCGCCTCCGACCCCGACGAAGTGCAGGCTACGCCCCTCCCACGGCCGCTCGTCTTGACTCACCGCAAGCACCCCGATTCGCCGGCGTCGCGGTCCGCTTCACGTTCGTGTGGGAGCCGTCGCATGGGTGTCCTCATCGTGCCACCGCCCGCAGCAACTCGCCGGCTATCTCGCGGGCGGCATCGGGGCGCGCGAGGCGTCGCGAGGCGCTTGCCATCGCCGCCAGCCGCGCCGGATTGGCGAGCAGCTGGGCCACCTCGCGCGCGAGCCCCGCCGGGGTCAGCCGAGCGTCCTCGATCACAATCGCGGCGCCCGCGTCAGCCATCCAGCGAGCGTTGGCGCCCTGGTGATCGGCGGAGGCGTGCGGATAGGGCACGAGGATCGCCGGGAGGCCGTGCGCCGCGATCTCGAACACCGACCCGCCGGCGCGCGCCACCACCAGGTCGCAGGCGGCGAGCGCAGCCGTGAACTCGTCGATGTCGAGGTACTCGCGCAGGTCGTATCCGCCCGGCAGCGGCCGCTCAAAAAGTTCGGGATAGTCGCGGCGGCCGCACACGTGCAGGACGTGGAACGCGCCCGAGGTGAACGCGCCGAGCGCTGCCTGGTTGATCGTGCGCGCCCCGAGCGAACCGCCGAAGACGAGCACGCACAGCTCGCCCGCGCCGATCCCGAAGCGCTCACGGGCGCTTGCTCGATCGGCGCCGGGGGCGGGGATCGGACGGCCCGTCACCCGGTAGCGCGCTCCGTCGCGACCCTCGATCGGAAACGACAGGCACACGCGTCGTGCGAATGGCGCCAGCACGCGGTTGGTCAGGCCGAGGTGGCTGTCGGCCTCGGTCAGGACGAGCGGAATGCGGCGTGTGAGCGCCGCAAGACCGACCGGCCCGGCGACGTATCCCCCGCCCCCCATCACAGCGTCCGGGGCGAGCTCGGCCAGCAGCGAGCGCGAGCGCACGACGGCTCGGCCGGCGCGCAGGAGCGCGCGGGCAGCATGCAAGGGGTGCTCGCGGCTGAGACCTTCCACTGAGATCGTGCGCAGCGGATAGCCGGCGGCCGGCACGAGCTGCGTCTCGGCGCGCTCGCCGCCGACGAACGTGACAGCGGCGCCCTCAGCGCGCAGCGCGTCGGCCACCGCGAGCGCCGGCACCACGTGCCCGGCCGTTCCCCCGGCGGCTATCACGATCTTCTTCGGAGCTTCGCTCACGGTCCCATCGTGCCTGTTCGCGCGCCGAGGCGTCGGCCACGCGCCGTGTGGCGCCCTTTGCGGCCCGCGCTTCACCGCTCTCAGCTGTGGCAACGGCCCGCGAGCGTCTTCGCCGCGCCGGGGCCACGGCGCGAACGTGCGCGCTCCCGCCGGAGGCGACGTTCAGCAGCAGGCCCATCGCGGCGAGCGTCACGATCAGGCTGCTCGACCCGTAGGAGACGAACGGCAGCGGCACTCCCGTGAGCGGCGCGAGACCGAGCACGGCGAACACGTTGAGGATCGCCTGGGAGACGATCAGCGCGGTCACCCCGACCGCGATCAGCGCGCTGTGGAGACTGCGCGCGGCCTTCGCGGCGCGCAGCCCGGCGTAGGCGATCAGGCCGTAGAGGAACAGCAGGGAGAACACCCCGACGACGCCGAGCTCCTCGCCGACCACCGCCAGGATGAAGTCGGTGTGGGCCTCGGGCAGGTAGAAGATCTTCTGCACCGACTGACCGGGACCGACGCCGAACAGGCCACCGGAGCCGATCGCGATCTGTCCCTGCACCGCCTGGAAGCCGCTGCCCGACGCATGCGCCCAGGGATCGATGAAGGAGGTGAGACGGGCGCGCGCGTAGGGACGGGCGATCGCATAGAGCGCAACCACCGCGAACGCGGAGCCGCCGATGATGGCGAGGTTGCGCAGCGGGATGCCTGCCGCCACGAGCAGCGCGCACGTCGTGAAGGCGATCACCATCGCGGTGCCGAGGTCGGGCTGGGTGGCGACGAGCAGGCAGGCGGAGCCCACCACCGCAAGCAGGGGTTTGGAGAGCTCGCGCAGGTCGTGCACGCGCTGCGGGCGGCGTGCGAGCAGCGTCGCGCTGTACAGGACGAGCGCCAGCTTGAGCAGCTCGGAGGGCTGGAACTGGAGCGGCCCGCTGCCGAGCCAGCGCCGGGCGCCGTTGACGCTCACCCCGAGGTGCGGGATGTGCACGGCGAGCACCAGCACGAACGACACGGCGAGCAGCGGCGCGACAAGCCCCTGCACCCTGGCGATCCCGTCGCGTGCGAGCACTCGCATCACGACGAGACCGAGCGCCCCGTAGACGACGAACTTCACGAGATAGCCGGTCCCGCTGCCGCGACCCTGAAGCAGGGTGCTCGCCGAGGAGGAGCTGTAAACCATGACGGCGCCGAAGGCGAGCAGGCAGAGGGTGGCCGTCAAGAGGATGCGATGCTCGAGCGGCTGGCCGCCGGCGAGATCGGAGGGGGCGCCACGGGGTGAGCGCTCGGCCCGCGACTTGCGGGCACCGGAGGAATTGGAGCGCCGTCCGGCTTGAGACATCGAAGCTCACTTCGACGCCGATACGGGGAAGCCTCTATAGACGCGCGACCAGCTCGCGGAAGTGCTCGCCGCGCGCCTCGAAGTCGGCGAACTGGTCGAAGCTGGCGCAGCCCGGCGAGAGCAGGACCGCCTCCCCCATGGCGGCCGTCCCTGCTGCCTCGGCGACCGCCCGCGCCAGCTCACCACACTCACGCACGGGCACGTTTGCGCCCTCAAGGACGCCCGCGATCACGGGCGCGTCTTCCCCGATCAGGTACACCGCCCGGCAGCTCCCCTGCACCGGGCCGCGCAGCGCCGTGAAGTCCTGTCCCTTGCCCTGACCGCCGAGGATCAGGTGCACGGGGAGCCCCTCGCCCGCCATCGCCTCGAGCGCGACGAGCGTGCTCGCGACATTCGTCGCCTTGGAGTCGTTGACGAACAGCACGCCGTCCCTCGTCGCGACCTGCTCGAGACGATGGGGCACGCCCGCGAAGCCGCGCAGGCCGGCTCGCACCATCTCCGGATCGAGCCCGCGCGCCAGGCACACCGCGGCGGCAGCCATCGCATTCTCCAGGTTGTGGCGTCCGCGCAGGCGCAGCTCGCCGGCGCGGAGCAGCGGCCGGCGTTCCCAGCACAGCACGCCGTCGCGCTCTGAGAGCTGAGCGCCGGGACCCTCGCCGAAGTTCACGCGCCGCGCGGCGCCTCCGAGCCGCTCGGGCTCGAACCCAAGCGGAAGAACCGCGACGTCCTCGCTGCTCTGACGGGCGAACATCTGCAGCTTGGCCGCCAGATATGCCTCGATCGTGCCGTGACGGTTGAGATGGTCCGGGGTGAGGTTGAGCAGCACGGCGGCCTCCGGGGCGAAGGCGAGCGTGTCTTCGAGCTGGAACGAGGACGCCTCGCACACGACGGTAACGCTCTCCCCCACACGGCCGACGAGCCCGCTGAGCGCCGCTCCGACGTTGCCGGCGACGGCAACGGGCAGCCCAGCCTCGCGATGAATGTGGCCGATCAGCTCAACTGTCGTGGTCTTGCCGTTTGTGCCCGTGACCGCGATGAACTCGTTCGGGAGCAGCCGCCAGGCCAGCTCGAGCTCGCCGATGACGCACATCTCTCGGGCGCGCGCCTGTGCGATCACGGGCGCATCGGCAGGCACGCCCGGGCTCTTGACGACAGTCCTCACACGCTCCAGCAGCGAAGCCACGTCGCCGCCCGGGTGCAGCGAAGCCCCGTCGCCGCCCGGGTGCAGCGAAGCCCCGTCGCCGCCCAGGTGCAGCTCGACGCCCGCGTCGGCCAGCGCATTCGTGTTCGGCGGAGCGCCATCGTCCACGCCGATCACCCGCCCTCCCCTGGCACGGAGCGCCAGCGCCGCCGCCACGCCCGAGCGGGCGAGACCGACGACCAGGTAGGGACCGAGTGGCAGTTCGGGACGCGGCTTCAAATCAGCACCGATCCCGATCAGACCGCTTGAGCCTGCGGTGCTCGCGTCGGGTGTTCGGCGGTGCGATGCGCTTGGCTCTCACCCGAGACTCTGCCGGTAGATCGTGAAGCCGATCGCACAGCAGATCGCAGCGACGATCCAGAAGCGCAGGATGA
>PLYX01000196.1 GCA_003151895.1 Solirubrobacterales bacterium | reverse complement strand
GCTGCTCGCGCTCGCCGTCCTGGCGCTCGCCGGCGGGCTTGCGGCCTCCAAGCGCGGGCTGACGGGTACCGTCTCACACGATTTCTCGTCGCTGACCGACCCGAATGCGGCGGTGCCGAAGAACACGCCAGGGCGTCTGACGGCGATCGGGAGCGTACGGGCGCGCTACTGGAACGAGGCCCTGGAGGTCTTCAAGGCCCATCCCGCTCTCGGCGCCGGGGCGGCCGGATATGAAACGGCGCGGCTGCGCTACAGGACCCAGCCGCTCGACGTAAGGCAGGCGCACGGCTACGTCGTGCAGACGCTCGCCGACCTCGGGATCGTCGGGCTGGTGCTCACACTCGCTCTGCTGGTCGCGTGGATGGCCGCCGCCGGACGCCCCACGCACCCGTTCAACCGGCGCTGGACGGCCCAGCGCTCGCCACCCTCTGTCGGCTGGAAGCACATGGGCGGGCGGGATCTGGGGCAATACACACCCGAGCGAATCGGGATGCTCACGATGCTCTGCATCGTGGTGGTGTTCGGGGTTCACTCGTTCGCCGACTGGACCTGGTACGTGCCGGGCGACGCGTGCGTGGCGCTGCTGTGCGCCGGATGGCTCGCGGGGCGCGGCTCGCTGCCGGCGGGCAACCTGGCGACGCCCGCGGCCGCCGTACCGGCGTCGACGTCGGTCCCGGGACAGGCGCAAAGCTCATCCGCCGACAGCAAACCGGTTGCCCGCCTGCGCCTGCCCGCGGCAGCGCAGCTCAGTCCCATTCGGGTGGGTGTGGCGATCGCGGTCGTCGCGGGAGCCTTGCTGGCCGCCTGGACGGAGTGGCAGCCACAGCGATCGATCGACGCCTCCGAACAGGCGCTCGTGTTGCTCGAGCGCAACCCGGTGGCAGCACGCGGCGCCGCACAGGCCGGGGTCGACCGCGACCCGCTGTCGGCACAGGCGCTGTTCACGCTCTCAGCCATCGAGCACGCCACCGGCGAGAGCGCGCTTGCCCGCGCGACGCTGCAGAAGGCCGTACGGCTGCAACCGTCAAACCCGCAAACATGGTTGACGCTTGGGCAGTACGACATGGCCACCAACCCACGGGAAGCGGTAAACGAGCTGCGGGCGGCGGTATACCTCAACCCGGAGTCGATCCCGACCCAAAACGCCTACGTGCAGGCGCTGCGGGCGACGGGCACGGCGGCCCACGCGGACCGGACAGTCTCGGTGACCGGGAGGAAGTCGATCCCGGCTCAGAACCGCTTGCGCCGGCCGCTCGCCAGCAACACACGCCGCGCGCACGGAAGCCCGCCCGCGCGGACAACCGCCACGTCCTCCAAGCCAAAATCGGCGAGCAGGTCTGCCAGCACACGCCGCGTGTAGAAACGCAGGTGATCTGAGCGCGGATCGAAGTGCGCCTCGAATGCTTTGCGGCTCAGCGCCAGACGCAGCCTCGACAGCGGCCCGTGGTCGGGGGTGCTCAGCAACACGAGCCCACCCGAGCGCAGCACGCGGCGCACCTCTGAGAGCCACCGCGAGGTGTCTGCGACGTGCTCGATCGTCTCGCCGGCCCATACCACATCGAAGCTCGCATCCTCGAGAGGCAGAGGAGCTTCGGGCTCCACGAGCCGCACGTCAAGGGCGGGATGACCCGCCCGGGCGCGCCGCAGCGGCTCCTCGGCGACGTCGATCGCTACGACCTCGGCCCCGTCGCGCACAAGGACTGCCGCAAAGTGGCCCTCGCCGCAGCCGACGTCGAGCACGCGCAGCGGCCGATCCACGCGTCCGCGCGCAACGGCAACCTGCTCGAGCAGGAAAGCTTCGCGCAGGCGCGCGCCGACCGGCGCAAGCCCCTCGGGCATGCCTTCCCACAGGCTCTCGTGGTAGGCACGCGAGGGCATCGCGTGGCAAGGCTAGCGCGGAGGAGCGGCGCAATCGATTGGAAACAGCGGGAACGATCCGCGGGCGATCTGCACGCCGAACGCTCCGACCGACTATGTTGCTTGATAGTGCGCGCGGTGGGACAGGCGTGAAGGCGTCTCGCGGTATGAGCTCGCGGGCCGGAGCGGCCGACATTATGCGGGTGGCCTTCGACAGCCGCCCGGCGGCGGACGTACGCGGCGTCGGGCGCTACTCGCGCTCCCTGCTCACGGCGCTGCGAGAGACCGCCCCGAAGGACGCGGAGATCGTCGAGACGCACCGCCCACGGCGCGTCGACGTGTTCCACTCGCCGTGGATGGAGGGCGCGATCCTGCGCAGCCCATGTCCCATGGTCGTGACACTCCATGATCTCTCTGCGCTCAAGCGCGCAAGCGAGCACCTGCGCACGGGGGTACGTCTGCGCCTGCGCCAGCTCGCCGTACAGCGAGCGGTGCGCGTGATCGTGCCGACCGAGGTCGTGGCGGACGACGCGGTGCGGCGGATCGGCGTGGACCGCAAGCGGATCGTCGTGATCGGCGAGGCGCCCGACCCGACGATGTACGCGCGCTCTGACGAGGAAATCGCCTGTGTGCGCGAGCGCTTCTCGTTGCCGGACAGCTACCTCCTGTGGGTCGGCTCGCTGCGCCACCCCGACCCGCGCAAGCACGTCGCCAAGCTCGTCGCCACGCCGCGTGAGCTGCCGCTCGTGCTCGTCGGCCCCACGCGCCCGTGGGCGCACGAGCTGCAGGACGTGATCCTCACCGGCGAGGTCTCCGACGAGCAGCTCGCCGCGATCTACACCGGAGCGCACGCGCTCGTGCTGGCCTCCGAGGACGAGGGCTTCGGCCTGCCCGCGGTCGAGGCGTTGGCGTGCGGCACACCGGTCGCCGCGTGCGAGGTGCCCGCGCTGCGGGAGGTCCTGGGCGAGCGTGCCGCGTTCGTCGAGCGCGGCGATTTGAAGTCGCTGATCGAAAGCGCCGAGCGCTCACGGCGTCCTGCGCCCGCACCGCCGCAGTGGACGTGGCAGGACGCTGCCCGCTCAACCTGGCGCGTCTACAGGCAGGCGATCAGCCACGCCGAGGACGAGTCCCGTCCGGTCGGTTGGGGGATGGCCGAGCCTCAGGCCGAGGTGGAGTAGGCCGTCAGTAAGCCCCACGCTGCATGATGACCGCGGGAATGGTCTTCAAAAGAATCGCCAGATCAAGCGCAAGCGACCAGCGCTCGAGGTAGATGAAGTCGAGATGCACAAGATCGTCGAAGTCGAGTTCCGAGCGCCCGGAGACCTGCCATAGGCCCGTGATCCCCGGGAGCACGAGGTAGCGCTTGCGATGCCAGTCGGCCAACATCTCGAAGTCACGCTCGGGGAGCGGGCGCGGGCCGACGAGCGACATCTCGCCGCGCAGGACGTTGACGAGCTGGGGAAGCTCGTCGAGTGAGAAGCGCCGCAACAAGCGCCCCACGGGCGTGAGGCGTGGGTCGTCTCGGATCTTGAAGAGCGCCCCGGATGCCTCGTTGAGCTCCTCCAGCGCGCCCTGGTGCTCGTCGGCGTCGCAGTACATGGTGCGAAACTTCAGGCACGCGAACGGCATCTGGCCGATGCCGGGCCGCATCGAGCGGTAGAAGACCGGGCCGCGCGAAGAGAGACGCACGGCGAGCACGATCGCGGCGAGCAGCGGGCTGAGCAAAAGAAGCAGCAACGCCGCGCCAACCAGATCGAAGGTGCGCTTCAGCGCGAAGTCGATCCCCTCGAAGACGGGCGGGCCGAGCTCGAACAGCGGGACCGACTGGCCGGGCACGAACTCGGCGCGCTGGATCAGGATCTCCATCGTCGAGGGGGCGATCCGCACGCGCACCCCGCGCCGGTGGCACTGGTCGACGAGATCCACCGCTCGCTCCTGCGGGAAGTCGGGGTCGGCGATGATCACCTCGTCCACGCCCTCCGCGGCGATCACCTCTTGGAGGTCGTCGAGTGTGCCGAGGCAACGGATTCCGTTGGGGGGAAGTGGCTCGGGCGAGACGAAGCCCACGACTTCGATCGGCGTGTGCGGGGCGTCGGCGAGCGCGTGGGCGACGTCGTGGATGTGCTTGCCGGTGCCTACCAGCACCGCGCGGCGCTGGTAGCCGGCGGCGCGCAGCACCGCTCCGGTCGCGCGCTCGTAGAGGTAGCGCAGCGAGGAGATGTAGAGCAGCGCGAAGATGAGCGACCCGTAGAAGAGGTAGTAGCTCGAGAAGTGTTCGCCGCTGACCACCGCGAAGATCAGCGCGACGAAGGCGACCTGGAAGAGCGATCCGACGATGCGCGAGAGGCCGGGGCGCTGCGAGCGCTCGGCGTACAGCCCCGAGCGCGCAAACAGCAGCGCCGTGAGCAGGCAGGCGAAGGCAAGGATCGATCTCGTGCCTTCGTAAGCATCGATCGCGTTGAAGCTGCTGAGCAGCGCCGCCTTGAGGGCGAGGGCCGTGAAGATCGCGAGCGACACGCCGAACAGGTCGAGCACGAGCAGCGACAGGACTCGCAGCGCGCGACGCATCGTGTCCATGCGCAGCAGGAACGACAGCGCCGGCGGACGCTTGCTGCGCACGTCGCGGTCGGAGTGAGTTGCGGATGCCGTTGGCGGCGCGGACGTCGTGGGCGCCGCTTCGCCGGCCGCTGAATGAGTCCTCGCGGCGTCATCGGCGCCGGGCGCGCTGCGCGCAGCCGCATGGGTCCGCCCGGGGCGGTCAGTGTGCGGCGCGTCCGGGGAACGCACTCCCATCTCGCCCTTCACAACAGTTTAGGTTCCCAGATGTTCCGGTCGCGAAGCATTCACGAGATAGATGACATCCGCCTTGCGGCGGATGTCACATGACGATGCGCGGCCGGTTTCAGCCAACCAGCTGCTCTATGCCGGAGGTGTCGATCGTACGGCGCAGCCCGTCGCGCAGGGTGACCTCGGGGGTCCAGCCGAGCAGCTCGCGAGCGAGTGTGATGTCGGGCTTGCGCTGCTTGGGATCGTCGACGGGCAGCGCCTCGAAGAGGATCTCCGAGCTTGAGCCCGTGACCTCCTTGACCGCTTCCGCCAGCTCGAGCAGCGTGTACTCGTCGGGGTTGCCGATGTTCACCGGGTTGTGGTAGCCGGACTCGGCGAGCGCGATCAGTCCTCGAATGAGGTCGCTCACGAAGCAGAACGAGCGTGTTTGGGAGCCGTCGCCGAACACGGTGAGCGGCCGGTTGGCGAGCGCTTGGCGCAGGAACGTGGGGATCGCACGCCCGTCGTGCGGGCGCATGCGAC
>PLYX01000047.1:1381-4702 GCA_003151895.1 Solirubrobacterales bacterium | reverse complement strand
GGCACCGACGTCACGTTCGGCTTTCACACGGCGGTTCAGATCGCAACGGACGCGATCGACCGGTTGCACACCACGGCAGAGTCCCACAACCGCGTGATGGTGGTCGAGGTGATGGGTCGCCATGCCGGCTGGATCGCGACGTACGCGGGGATCGCCGGCGGGGCGGATGCGATCCTCGTGCCGGAGCGCCCGTTTGACATCGAGGAGGTGTGCGCGCGTCTGCGCCGCCGCCACGCGCGTGGCATCACCTTCTCGATTGTGGTTGTCTCCGAGGGGGCCTCAACCCGTGAGGGGACTGCAACCCGTGAGGGGGCCGCAGGGTCACTCGCCGACGGACAGCCCACCGATGCGTTCGGGCACGTGCGCCTCGGCGGCATCGGCGTGGAGCTGGCGCGCGAGATCGAGTTGCTCACCGGCTATGAGACACGCGCCACGATCCTCGGCCACGTGCAGCGCGGCGGCACCCCCACGGCGTATGACCGCGTGCTGGCCACGCGCTTCGGCGTGGCGGCGATGGACGCCGCCGCCGGCGGGCGCTTCGGGCGGATGGTGGCGCTGTGCGGCCCCGACATCGTCGAGGTCGGCTTGCGGGAGGCGCTGGCCGAGCCGAAGCTGCTCGACCCGCGGCTGTTTGAGACCGCCCAGGTTTTCTTCGGCTGAGGCTCTCGGAGCGCCACTGCCGCGGGCACAGATGGCATCCGGAGTTGGTGCGGTGGGTTATTGCGGATTGGCCGCAGACCGGGGTCCAGCGCCCGCTTCCGGCAGACGCTGGATCGGGAAGCTCGCCTCGATCGTCGTTCCCTCGCCGGGCGCAGAGTCGATCTGGAAGGTCCCGTCGAGCAGGTGCACGCGCTCGTGCATACCGAGCAGGCCGAAGCCGTCTGTGTGCTCGGACGGGTCGAAGCCCGCGCCGTCGTCGCGCACGCTCACCCGGACAGTGGTGTCGTCCTCGTGGACCTCTACGACAGCTCTCTTCGCCTTGCCGTGCTTGGCTGCGTTTGTGAGGGCCTCCTGCACGATCCGGTACATCGCGGTCTCGATCTCGGGGACGTGACGCGCCTCCTCGGCGGTCAGCTCGATGTTCACGTCGACGTCGATGCCGTGGCGCTCGGCGCGTTCGCCAAGCGCCTGGATCGCCGCGGCGGCTCCGAGTTCGTCGAGCGAGGCGGGGCGCAGGTCGGTGATCAACGCGCGCAGGTTCGTGATCCCTTCCTCGAGATGGTCGATCGCGCTGGTCACGGCCTGCTCGAGCGTCTCGGGCTTGCCAGAGCGCTTGGCCGTCGAGAGGCCGACGCGCACCGCGCTGAGGCTCTGGAGGGTGTCGTCGTGAAGCTCGCGTGCCCAGCGCTGGCGTTCGGCCTCCGCCGCCGCGAGGCGCTGGCGCTGGCGCTCGGAGGCCACCGACTGGGCGGTGGCAACCGCGGTGGCGGCGCTCGCCGCAAACGCCTCCAGCAGACGCTCGTCGTCCGTCGTGAACTCGGGTCCGTCGTGGAGGCGGTCGACGGCGATGAGCACGCCGTAGGCGTGGTTTTGGAAGATGAGCGGCACTATCAGGCCGCCGCGCGCCTCCACGCCGAGCGTACCGAGGCCGTGTTCGTCGAAACGCGCGCGGGTGAGCGGTTCCTGCAAGCGCTGAGCGCGGCGCGTGCGCAACGCCGCGCTCGCGCCCGAGTCGCCGAGCGGCACCTGCCGCCCGAGCAGTCCGGCGGGCAGCTCGCCCGCGCCGGCCGACACCACCAGCCGACCGCGCTGCACCAGCTCGATCACGAGCAGGCGCGCGTCGACGAGCGCACGTCCGCGCTTGGCGACGAGCTCGAGGATCACGTCGAGGTCGGTCTCCGCTCCCACCGCCCGCGCGATCTGCGTCGTCGCGTTGAGCGCGGCGACGGTTCGCTGCAGCTCGTCGCGGTGCTCTCTGGTGCCGGTGTAGCGGCGGGCGTTGTCGATCGCGAAACCGGCGAGCTCGGAGAGCATCTTCACGGCCTCCTCGTCGGCCTCGGTGAACTGCTCGCCGTGTTCCTTCTCGGTGAGGTAGAGGTTCCCGAAGGGGGTCCCGTCGATCAGGATCGGCACCCCAAGGAAGCTGCGCATAGGCGGGTGACCGTGCGGGAAGCCGTAGGAGTGTGGGTGTTCGCTGATGTCCGTCAGCCGCAGCGCCGTCGGGTGCGCGATCAGCTCGCCCAGCACGCCGCGGCCTCGCGGCAGAGTCTCGATCCCCTCGCGTTCGGCCTCGTCGATCCCGATCGTGAGGAGGCGCTCCAGTTCGGTTCGCGAGCTGCCCAGCACACCCAGCGCTGCGTAACGGGCGCCGGTCAGCTCGCGGGCGGACTCGAGCACCCGGTTGAGAACCGCCTCGAGGTCGAGCTCGGCGAGCACGCTCCGAGCGATGTCCAGGACCCCTCGCGCCGTGCGGTCCATCAGCGCGCCTCCGCGAAGGACGACGCTCGTCGGGGCTTCCTATCGGACGCCATCGTCGGCGGTCTGCGCAATGTCATAGGCCGGCCACTGCTGCTCACATCCTATGTTCTCTGTGGCCCCTGAAGCTGACTGCCTACTTACCCCAGCTAGCTTAGCGCACAATCTGAGTTGCTCTTCGTAAAACTACTTGTGTGATTGGCTCGAACAATCGGAAAGGCAGGGCCTACGGTCGCTGGTCCCATGATCGATGTCGCTCCACTGTGCATTCGCGGGGAGATCGCGGCCTCGCATTTGAATGTAGGCGCGGCACCGATGGCTGCGCGAGCTACGGTTCGGGCGCGTCAGCCCGGCCGTGCCCGTAGGGACCTGTGCTGTCCCAAAGACTTTCTAAAGGTTTGTCTAGGAGCCTTGACTTTTGCTAGTGCGCTAGACATACTGGTGGCATGAGCACGTACACCACCACCACGGGAGCCACGGACATGGACGACATCGACAGGACGCTGACGATCAACACCCTCGCCGACGGAGGGCGGGTGACGACCACCTACACCCGCGCCGACCTTGGGATCGACACCGCCGTCATCTCTCAGGACCGCCCCGGTGGTCACTGGGTCGCTTGCCTCTACGACGGCCCCGAGGAACACACCAGCGAGACCGTCGCCCTGGAATCCACCGCCGAGGAGCTCGCGACCGAGCACTCCCTCAGCTTCTAGCCCAACCGCCCGATGACCGCCACCGACCCGAGCGCGAACGACCGCCGCGACCGACCCGAGGTCGCCGGTCAGCTAGCCGCCGATCTTCAGGAGCGGGGCCTGGAGCTAGCCCGCCTGCAGGCCCGCATCAGCGCGGCATCCGACACCGAAGGGGTGCTCCCCCTCACCGACGAGCACCTACAGGAGATCG
>PLYX01000047.1:0-1331 GCA_003151895.1 Solirubrobacterales bacterium | reverse complement strand
GAATCGGACAGATAGCGCCACGGCGCCCACGAGCGTAACCGCGTAGACGTAACGATCAGCAACCCGAGACACCGACAGGAGGTAACAGAAACCATGCCCCCCACGATCACCGACCAGGAGCTGGATGCGAGGATCACCGTGCCCCCGCCATCGTGGCCAGCCTGAGATGTGCCGGCTGTTCGGCATGAGCGCCGGAGACAGGCGGGCGCGGGCGACGTTCTGGCTGCTGGGCGCGCCGGACAGCCTTCAGGCGCAGAGCCGCCGCGAGCCGGACGGGACCGGTCTGGGCTGGTTTGACGAGCACGGCGTGGCGCAGCTTCGCAAGCAGCCGATCGCGGCTTACGGCGACGCGGAGTTCGCGCGGGAGGCTCAGGAGGTCTCTTCGAGCACGTTCGTGGCTCACGTCCGCTTCGCCTCCACGGGTGCCCTGGAGTTGCGCAACACGCACCCGTTCGAGCAGGAGGGGCGGCTGTTCGCGCATAACGGCGTGATCGAGGATCTCCAGACGCTCGATGCTCACCTCGGCGATGCGCTCACTCTCGTGCGGGGGGATACCGACTCCGAGCGGCTGTTCGCGCTCATCACCCGCGAGACCGCCGCCCATGGGGGCGACGTGGGCGCGGGCATCGCGGCGGCGTGCGAGTGGGTCGCGGCGAACCTGCCGCTGCTGGCGATCAACCTGATCCTCGCCACCGAGCAGGGCCTGTGGGCGTTGCGCTATCCGCTGACGCACGAGCTGCACATCTTGCAGCGCGAGCCCGGCGCGGCGCTGGAGCACGCGAGCAGCCTCGGCAGCCGGGTCCGCTGCGAGCATGGCGCGAGCCGGCCGCTCGTCGTGATCGCCAGCGAGCGCATGGACGAGGACCCGCGCTGGCGGGCGCTGGAGCCGGGGGAGCTCGTGCACGTCGACCATGCTCTCCGGGTCAGCTCGCGCAAGATCCTCCACGGGCCTCCCGCGCGGCCCCTGACACTCGCGGACCTGGGCGCGCGGGCGCGGGCTTCACAGGCGCACGGGGCGGGACGATCGGCGGGGGGGTGAGGTCGGGCGGCCAGCTTGGCCTGCTGGTCATCGAGCGAGCCACCGCTGCGATGGCTCTGAAGGGCATGCTTGCGCAACCAGTCATCGAGCGACTGGACTCCGCACCGGAAGTCCTCGCTGCGGTGCCACGCCTCCAGGGCGACGGGTCCGTGGAAGCCCACGAGCTAGTCGTCGAACACGCTGTCAGACGACAGTAGGCGGGCGAGCTCGGGGACTGGTCGGGCGGGCCGATCCAGGACCTCGACGAACTCATCCCAGGCGGTCTCCTCGAGACGAAACACCCGGCGGTCGG